>NZ_LGHK01000060.1 GCF_001908235.1 Bradyrhizobium sp. NAS96.2 | reverse complement strand
CCCTCTTTCCACCATATTTAGTGTTTGATCCAAAAACTCGTACTAGTTCTTGACGGGCGTGACTGGCGTATCTCACAATCCCACGCGACGCTGGAAAAAGAAAAGCCACCAAGGACTGGCATCCAAGGTGGCCTCTTTCCAATCCAGTCTCATGCTGCAGGTGGGCAGGTATGAGCTAGGACGGCACAAGCTTTAGGGTTTCAAATAGACTCCCCAGAGACGTTCAGGTCAAGCCCACTCCAAAATCCACGGAGTGGAAAACCTACGATGAACAATCCTCTTTCTAATTTGGTCACTAAACCGTTCATTCCCATTTACTGGAATGGCGCATCAGGAACTCGCTACGAGTTTCAGTTAGACGCTGTCGGCGTGATCTACAGGTCGATCCCGGGCGTCTATATTTTCTGCCGTCACACGGGGAACGGCAACTACACTGCCACTTACGTTGGTGAGACCGACAACCTCTGGCGTCGGCTCACCAATGAGCTTCAGAGCCATCATGCGTTTAACGCTATTCGCCTGCATGGGGCCACTCACATCAGCACGCTCAGTGTTGCTGGTGACCGTGCCAATCGGCTCTATATCGAAACTGATCTGCGGAATGCCCTTAATCCGCCCTGCAATAAGCAGTAGCGGCGTTCGTCTGGAGGCCCGGTTCATTTGTCGGGCCTCCTTTTCTTCTTCGGCTCGACGCTGCGGCGGACTTTTCGATACGACATCAACGTCGCGTTCGAAGCGCTGCCAAGCGTCAGATTCAAATTCTACGTCTTGAGTTTTTTTTTGGTGGCTTTGTCATGATCACTGTCAGCCGCTCGCAACAGCAAATGATTGATAACTATTCGGCCCTCATGGATGAAGTGAAGGAACGAATTGAGTGGCTAAACGTACTTCTCGCGGGAAGCATTAAGCTACCCAACCCAGCACTCCAGGAATTCGGCTTTCTGCAACTGCGCATTCTGTGCGAACTAATTGCGCTGGCCTGCCTGACCGCACATGGCGAAATTCCTGAGGTAAAGGGAAAGCGCCTTCACGAAGAATGGAACGCAACGAATATTCTAAAACGGCTCGAACACCTACATTCGGACTTTTACCCTAAACCTATTACTGTGACCAACCCAATGCCGGGTCACGCGCACATAGATTTTGTTATCTCTGGATTTCTTACGAAGACTGACCTGATCAGCCTGTACGGACGCAGCGGCGATCTGTTGCACCGGGGCAGCGTGTCAAAGCTCCTCGAGCCGACGCTGCCGTGGCCTCCCGACATGCAGGAAATTACTGAATGGGGGCATAAGATCGTAAATTTGCTTAGGGATCACAGCATCGGCCACCTTGGGGGCCAATCTCACATCCTGTGCAAGCTATCGAACCCACAAGATTTCGGAAAAGTCCAAGTTGCATTTGCAACGGCGCTCACTGCGGAAGTCGAGTTCGCAATTCAACAAGCGCCCCGTCGCCAGCGATGAATTTCGGAATAATGGAAGTGTGGCGCTGATTTGCCCGACGTGTCAAGTCGGCATTCGGATGCCGGCGACGGCAACCGGCTGCTTTGCATAGGGTTGTTTTCGATATTTTGGTAAGCGCGCGCCTTGGCCCGAAAACGTGCTTGCAATACCGCCGGAACGTTCACCGGAAGCCGCCTGTCCCGATCCAGCAATTGTCAATTGCCGGGCTCGCCGCCGGTAGTGTAAAGCGATTCCAAGGCGGCTCATCTGAAGCCGCCGTTCCATCCGGGAACCGCTTGATGACGCTGTGGTTTGTGTTCGCGCTGATGACGGTCGCGGCGATCTTTGCCGTGCTGTGGCCGCTCAGCCGCCGCGGACGGACGGACAGCGGCGGCAGCGAGGTCGTGGTCTACCGCGACCAGCTCGCTGAAATCGACCGCGACATGGCCTCTGGCATCATCGGCGCCGCCGAGGCTGATGCGGCGCGGATCGAGATCAGCCGCCGGCTTCTGGCAGCCGCCGACCAGACCGGACGCGAACAACCGGCGCAGGGCAGTCTCAACCTGCGGCGCACTGCCGCGATCGTCGCCCTGGTCGGATTGCCGGTCATTGCTTCGAGCTTCTACCTCGCGCTCGGCTCGCCGCGTCTCGGCGACTTCCCGCTCGCCGAGCGCAGCCGGGTGGCCGATGCCAACCAGCCGCTCGCCAACCTCGTCGCGCAGGTCGAGGCCCATCTGGAGAAGAACCCGACCGACGGCCGCGGCTGGACGGTGCTGGCGCCGGTGCTGTCGCGGCTCGGCCGCTACGATGATGCCGTCCGCGCCTATCGCAACGCCATCACCTATGCCGGCGACAGTGCCGATCGCCGCGCCGATCTCGGCGAGGCGCTGATGGGGAGCGCCGGCGGCGTCGTCACCGCGGACGCCAAGGCGGAGTTCGAGCGCTCGGTCGCGCTGAATGGCGACGACGCCAAGGCGAACTATTTCCTCGGCCTTGCCGCCGAGCAGGACGGCCGCAAGGCCGACGCGGCTGCGCTCTGGCAGAAGATGCTGGCGAAGGGGCCATCCGATGCGCCGTGGCGGCCGCTGGTGCAGGCCGCGCTGGTCCGAGTCGGCGGCAGTGTGCCCGACGTCGCCCCGGGCGTTAGCGCACCTGCGCTGCCTGACGGCGCGGTCGCGGCGGCCAAGGACATGAGCGAGGCCGATCGCGGCACCATGATCAAGGGCATGGTCGATCGGCTGGCGACGCGGCTGAAGACCAATGGCGACGACGTCGAGGGCTGGCTGCGGCTGGTGCGCGCCTATCTCGTGATGGGCGAGCGCGACAAAGCGATGAGCGCGCGCGCGGATGCCCGTCAGGCTGTCGCCAACGATGCGGACCGGTTGCGTCAGCTCAATGAAGGACTGAAGAATCTCGGGCTGGATGGATAACCCATGACGCGGAGCAATGCGCGGCGGTTTTCGGACGGCATCGAGCGCAAGGATGGACCATGACCAGGAAGCAACGGCGTTTGACACTGATCGGTTGCGCGCTCGTCGTGCTCGCGATCGCCGCGGGGCTGGTGCTGAACGCGCTGCGCGATTCCATCGTGTTCTTCTCGACGCCGTCGATGGTGGCCGAAAAGCATCTCGGCCCGGGCAAGCGTTTCCGCCTTGGCGGTCTGGTGCAGCCTGGCTCGCTCCAGCGCGGCGACAACCTTGCCGTGACTTTCACCGTCGCCGACGGCAGCGCGACGCTGCCGGTGGCCTACAAGGGCATCCTGCCGGACCTGTTCCGCGAAGGGCAGGGCGTCGTTGCCGAAGGCGCGCTCGATGCGTCGGGCGTGTTCCGCGCCGACACCGTGCTCGCCAAGCATGACGAGAACTACATGCCGAAGGACGTCGCCGATGCCCTGAAGAAGCAGGGCCACTGGAAGGATGATTACGGCGCCAAGTCAGACAACAGGCCGGGTGCAATGCCGAGCGCCTCGGCGGCGCCGACCCAGGGAGCGATGCGGTGATCGCCGAAAGCGGACATTATGCCCTGGTGCTCGCGCTTGGGCTCGCGCTGATCCAGTCGATCGTGCCGATCGTCGGCGCGCGCTGGCGCGATGCGGCGCTGATGAACGTCGCGCGCTCGACTGCGCTCGCCCAGTTGCTGTTCGTCGCGGCGTCGTTCGCGGCGCTGGTGACGCTGCATGTCACCTCGGATTTCTCGGTCGCCAATGTCTATGAGAACTCGCATTCGCTGAAGCCGCTGCTCTACAAGATCACCGGCGTGTGGGGAAACCATGAAGGCTCGATGCTGCTGTGGGTGTCGATCCTCGCGCTGTTCGGCGGCCTCGTCGCGGCCTTCGGCAACAATCTGCCGCTGTCGCTGCGCGCCCATGTGCTGGCGGTGCAGGCCTGGGTCGCCAGCGCGTTCTATCTGTTCATCCTGATCACCTCGAACCCGTTCCTGCGCATCGCCAACCCGCCGCTCGAGGGCCGTGACCTCAATCCGGTGCTGCAGGACATCGGCCTCGCGGTGCATCCGCCGATGCTCTATCTCGGCTATGTCGGCTTCTCGATCTCGTTCTCGTTCGCGGTGGCGGCGCTGCTCGAGGGGCGGATCGACGCCGCCTGGGCGCGCTGGGTGCGGCCGTGGACGCTGATGGCGTGGATCTTCCTGACGCTCGGCATCGCGATGGGCTCCTACTGGGCCTATTACGAGCTCGGCTGGGGCGGCTGGTGGTTCTGGGATCCGGTCGAGAACGCCTCGCTGATGCCCTGGCTTGCCGGCACCGCGCTGCTGCATTCGGCGCTGGTGATGGAGAAGCGCAACGCGCTGAAGGTCTGGACCGTCCTGCTGTCGATCCTGACCTTCTCGCTGTCGCTGCTCGGCACCTTCCTGGTCCGCTCCGGCGTGCTGACATCGGTTCACGCCTTCGCGACCGATCCGACCCGTGGCGTGTTCATTCTGCTGATCCTGTTCGTCTTCATCGGCGGCAGCCTGTCGCTTTATGCCTGGCGCGCGCCGGCGCTGAAGCAGGGCGGGCTGTTCGCGCCGATCTCGCGCGAAGGCGCACTGGTGCTCAACAACCTGCTGCTCACCACCGCCTGCGCGACGGTGTTCATCGGCACGCTGTATCCGCTGGCGCTCGAGGTCTTGACCGGCGAGAAGATCTCGGTCGGCGCGCCGTTCTTCAATTTCACCTTCGCGCCGCTGTTCGTGCCGCTGCTGCTCGCGGTGCCGTTCGGGCCGCTGCTGGCCTGGAAGCGCGGCGATCTGCTCGGCGCGGCGCAGCGGCTGATGGTCGCCGGCATCGTTGCGCTGGTGGCAATGGCCCTGGTGTTGGCGTGGACCTATGGCGGCGCGACTTTGGCGCCGCTCGCGATCGGGCTTGCGGCCTTCGTCATCATGGGTGCGCTGTGCGATCTCGCCGAACGCATCGCGCTGTTCCGGATTCCGCTCTCGCTCTCGCTGCGCCGCGCACGCGGTCTGCCGCGCGCGACCTGGGGCACGGCTTTCGCGCATGCCGGTCTTGGCGTCGCGCTGATCGGGATCGTCTGCGAGACCACCTGGAACAGCGAATATATCGGCTCCATGAAGCCGGACGACGTCGCCCGCGTCGCCGGCTACCAGTTGCGGCTCGACGGCCTGAACCCGCGGCAGGGGCCGAATTTCCGCGAGATGGTCGCGCAATTCACCGTGACGCGTGACGGCGACAAAATCAGCGTGATGACGCCGTCGAAGCGCAACTTCACCACCCGCGGCGCCTCGACGACCGAGGCCGCGCTGCTGACCCGCGGCGCAAGCCAGCTCTACATCTCGCTCGGCGACACCTCCGCCGACGGCGCGATCGCGGTGCGCATCTATCACAAGCCGCTGGTGCTGATGATCTGGTGGGGACCGGTGCTGATGGCGTTCGGTGGCTTGCTGTCGCTATCCGACCGCCGCCTGCGGGTCGGCGCGCCGAAGCCGGCGAAGGCAGCCGCCCGCGCATTGCAGGCGGCCGAGTGATGCGGTCGCGCGCGCTTGCAGCCGCTCTTCTTGCGGCGGGCCTGATGCTCGGCGCGATGCCCGCGCGGGCGGTGCTGCCCGACGAGATCATGGCGGATCCGGCCAAGGAGGCGAGGGCGCGCGAGCTCTCCAAAGAGCTGCGCTGCATGGTTTGCCAGAACCAGTCGATCGACGATTCGGAGGCGCCGCTGGCCCGCGACCTCCGCCTCCTGGTCCGCGAGCGCATCTCGGCCGGCGACAGCGACCGCCAGGTGATCGATTTCCTGGTGGCCAGATACGGCGAATTCGTGCTGCTGAAGCCGCGTCTCAACGAGCATACGCTGGTGCTGTGGCTGACCCCGCCGCTGGCGCTTCTCCTCGGCGGTCTTGCGCTCTGGCGCCTTGGCCGGCGCAAGGGCAATCCGGTCGCCGCCGGGGGCGATTCCGGCCCCGGACTGACGTCCGACGAGCAAGCCCGCCTCGAACGGCTGCTGGCGTCCGAATCCGCGCCGGACAAGCCGCTTTAGTTCCTTTCTAAGCCCTTAATTCGGCTGCGCTATTCTGCCGCAGCGCTGATCTGCTCGATTACAAAAGTTTAATTCCGCAGCCAGCGCGCCGTAAGGCTGATGACCCCATGTTCAGCTGCATCAGGTGCCCGCCCCCGCACCGGTGATTCTGGCCTTGGAGATTTCAACACATGACCGATCGTCCCGACCTCTCGTCCCTTCCGTCCTACAAGGCGCCGAAGCGCTCGCTGTTCTCTGCCCGCAAACTTGCGCTGATGGCCTCGGTCGTGGCCGGCCTCGGTGCCGCCACCTATGGCCTCAGCCCCACCCACAACCCGGCCGACCTGTTCACGACGCCTGCGCATGCGCAGGTCAATAACGAGGTCAAGAAGGTTCAGCAGCCGGTCGGATTTGCCGACATCGTCGAGCGCGTGAAGCCGTCGGTGATCTCGGTCAAGGTCAACATTCGCGAGAAGGTCGCGAAGGACGACAGCGGCAACAACGAAGATTCGCCGTTCCAGCCGGGTTCGCCGATGGAGCGCTTCTTCCGCCGCTTTGGCGGTCCGGATGGCTTGCCCCCGGGCCTGCGCGGTGGACCGCGTGGCGGTGGCGTGGTGACGGGCCAGGGCTCCGGCTTCTTCATCTCGGCTGACGGCTATGCCGTGACCAACAATCACGTCGTCGACGGCGCCGACAAGGTCGAAGTCACGACCGATGACGGCAAGACCTATTCCGCCAAGGTGATCGGCACCGATCCGCGCACCGACCTCGCGCTGATCAAGGTCGAGGGCGGCTCCAACTTCCAGTTTGCCAAGCTGTCCGATAGCAAGCCGCGCATCGGCGACTGGGTGCTGGCGGTCGGCAACCCCTTCGGCCTCGGCGGCACCGTGACCGCGGGCATCGTCTCCGCCTCCGGCCGCGACATCGGCAACGGCCCGTATGACGACTTCATCCAGATCGATGCGCCCGTGAACAAGGGCAATTCGGGTGGCCCGGCGTTCGACGTGTCGGGTGAGGTGATGGGCGTCAACACCGCGATCTACTCGCCGTCCGGCGGCAGCGTCGGCATCGCGTTCTCGATCCCGGCCCAGACCGTCAAGAGCGTCGTTGCCCAGCTGAAGGACAAGGGCTCGGTCAGCCGCGGCTGGATCGGCGTCCAGATCCAGCCGGTGACGTCCGACATCGCCGACAGCCTCGGCATGAAGAAGGCCGAAGGCGCGCTGGTTGCCGAACCGCAGGCCAACGGCCCCGCGGCCAAGGCCGGCATCGAGTCCGGTGACGTCATCACCGCCGTCAATGGCGAGCCGGTGAAGGATGCGCGCGAACTCGCCCGCACCATCGGCGGCCTCGCGCCCGGCAATGCGGTGAAGCTGAACGTGCTGCACAAGGGTCAGGACAAGACCGTCAACCTGACGCTCGGCCAGTTGCCGAACAGCCTGGAAGCCAAGGCTGACACCGACAACAACAGCGACAAAGGCAACTCGTCCCGCGGCACCGACGTGCCGAAGCTCGGCCTCACCGTGGCGCCCGCCAACAGCGTGGCCGGCGCCGGCAAGGAAGGCGTGGTCGTGACCGAAGTCGATCCCAAGAGTGCTGCCGCCGAGCGGGGCTTCAAGGAAGGCGACGTGATCCTCGAGGTTGCCGGCAAGTCCGTCGGCAGCGCCGGCGAGGTGCGAGATGCGATCACCGCGGCGCGCAATGACAACAAGAACAGCGTTCTCATGCGCGTGAAGAGCGGCGGTTCGTCGCGCTTTGTGGCAGTGCCGCTGGCCAAGGGATAACTATCTATGAGTTGGAAAGCGTCGCCGGCATTAGTCGCCCCCGCCGACGGCGCTTTCCGGGGGGTGGGCCCCTTGCTCGCTCCCTATGTTGCCTTTCGATGGAATATGCCCCCCTCCGTCGGAAGGTCTCAGGGCGGTGGAGTCCCCCAGCTTCACCGCCCACTTTTTCCCAACCCGCATGATCCGGAAAAGTGGAAACCGGTTTTCCGGTCAGATCATGCGGCAGCTCAAATTACAGAATATGCGCGGTCGTCTTGCATGTGCAGGCCGGCCGCGCCATGCTGACAGAGGGCCCATTCCCGTGACCGCCACCGCTCCGCAAATGCGCATCCTGATCATCGAAGACGACCGCGAGTCAGCCGACTATCTGGTCAAGGCATTCCGTGAAGTCGGCTACATCGCCGATCTCGCCTCCGATGGCGAGGAAGGCCTGTCGATGGCTGAAACCGGCGATTACGACGTGCTGGTGGTGGATCGCATGCTGCCGAAGCGTGACGGCCTGTCGCTGATCGGCAGCCTGCGCGACAAGGGCAACCGGACGCCGGTCCTGATCCTCTCGGCGCTCGGCCAGGTCGACGACCGCATCAAGGGCCTGCGCGCCGGCGGCGACGACTATCTGCCGAAACCCTATTCCTTCGCCGAGTTGCTCGCGCGCGTCGAGGTGCTGTCGCGGCGCAATGTCGGGCCGGCCGAGGAGACCACCTACAAGGTCGGCGACCTCGAGCTCGATCGGCTGTCGCATCGCGTCGCCCGCGGCAAGGACGAGCTGACCTTGCAGCCGCGCGAATTCCGCCTGCTCGAATATCTGATGAAGCATGCGGGGCAGGTGGTGACGCGGACGATGCTGCTCGAGAATGTCTGGGACTATCATTTCGATCCGCAGACCAACGTCATCGACGTGCACATCTCGCGGCTGCGCTCCAAGATCGACAAGGGTTTTGAGCGGCCGCTGCTCCATACCATCCGCGGCGCGGGGTATATGATCCGTGACGGCATTCGGTAAACTGATCCGGACCACGGCGTTTCGGCTGACGCTGGTCTATTTGTTCCTGTTCGCGCTGTTCGCCGCCTCGCTGCTGGCTTACTTCGCCTGGAACACACGGCGGCTGATCACCGAGCAGATCACGACGACCGTCAACGTCGAGATCGGCGAGATCACGTCCATCTATAACCGCCGCGGCCTGCACGGCCTGCTGACCACCATGGGCAATCGTGCGCTGCGGCCGGGCGCCAACCTCTATCTCCTGACCGCGCCGAACGGGCAGGCGCTGGCCGGCAATGTCGGCTCGCTGGCGCCGGGCGTGATGAGCGTCCAGGGCTGGAGCGAGACCGCCTATCGCCGGATCGACGACCAGGACAAGACCGATCATCGCGCGCTGGTGCGGGTCGCCGAGATGGACAACGGCTTCCGCCTCCTGGTCGGGCGTGACCTCGAGGAGCGGCGGCGGCTGTTCGGCATCGTCGCCAAGGCCGCGCAATGGTCGATCCTCGTCGTGGTCGTGCTCGGCATCGGCGGCGGCATCTTCGTCGCCCGCCGCGTGCTGCACCGGATCGACGCCATGACCGGCACCACCAGGCGCATCATGGCGGGCGATCTGTCGGGCCGGCTGCCGGTCGGCCGCAGCGGCGACGAGCTCGACCGTCTCGCGGAAAATCTCAATGTCATGCTGGAGCGCATCGAGGCGCTGATGACGGGGCTGAAGGAGGTCTCGGACAACATCGCCCACGACCTGAAGACGCCGCTGACGCGGCTGCGCAACCGCGCCGAGGAGGCGCTGGCGCGGTCGGGCAGCGAGGCCGACTACCGCGCGGCGCTGGAGCGGACGATCGAGGAATCCGACGGGCTGATCCGCACCTTCAACGCGCTGTTGATGATCGCGCGGGCCGAGTCCGGCCAGGCGCGCGGCAACATGGACGATTTCGACGGCGCCGACGTCGCCAACGGCATCCACGAATTGTACGAGCCGCTGGCCGAGGACGACGGCATGACGCTGCAGGTGAAGACCGCGCCGGCGCCGATTCACGGCAACCGCGAATTGATCAGCCAGGCGGTCGCCAACCTGGTCGAGAACGCTATCAAATATGGCAAGCCCGACGCGGGCGTTGAGCCGATGAAGGCGGATGCACGGGAGATCCTGATCGAGGCGCGGCGCGAGGGCGATCAGGTCCTGCTCAGCGTCACCGACCACGGTCCTGGTATCCCCGAGCGCGACCGCAAGCATGCGGTGGAGCGCTTCGTGCGGCTCGAGGCGAGCCGCACCTTACCCGGTTCCGGTCTCGGCCTCAGTCTGGCCTCGGCGGTCGCCACGCTCCATGGCGGCGAACTGCGGTTCGGCGATGCCCATCCCGGGCTGGTGGCCACCCTGGTGCTGCCCGCGCGGGCGGGCGGCAGTGACAGGCTTGCGGCTCAAACGCAGGATGTGCCACAGAAGGCGGCATGAATGCCGCCGCGCCGGGAAACGCGGATCGACACCGTCTGGCCGCGCGGTTCGCGGATGGACCGCGTGTCGCCGCGCCCGAATCCGCCGATCAGCGCCTGACTGACTGGTTCGCCGAGCTCGAGCCGGCGCAATCGGCCGCGCTCGCAGCATTGCTGGAGCATCCGTTCGCACGGGACATCCTGCGCGGCATCGCCGAGTTCTCGCCCTATCTGTTCGAGCTCGCGCGGGCCGATGCCGCGCGGTTGATCCGGATCCTGTCATGCGACCCGGAGTCGCATCTGGCCGGCCTGATCGAGGCCACCTCGCGCGGCGTGCTCGCCGCCGGCAGCGAGGCCGACGTGATGGTCTTGCTTCGCCGCATGAAGGCGGAGGCCGCGCTGATGATCGCACTGTGCGATATCGGCGGCGTCTGGCCGGTGATGCGGGTGACGGCGGCGCTGACCGACATCGCGGTGAATTCGGTGCAATCGGCGCTGCGCTATCTGTTCCGGCAGGAGGTCGCCCGCGGCCTGATGAGCGCCGTCGATGCCGAGCATCCGGAAGTCGGCTCGGGCCTGATCGTGCTTGCGATGGGCAAGATGGGCGCGGGCGAGCTGAACTATTCCAGCGACATCGATCTGATCGTGTTCTTCGATCGCACGGCGACCTCGCTCGCCGAGGATATCGAGCCGCAGCCGTTCTTCGTCCGCGTCACCCAGGCGATGGCGCGGATGCTGCAGCAGCGCTCGGGCGAGGGCTATGTGTTTCGGGTCGATCTCAGGCTGCGCCCGGACCCGGCCTCGACCCAGGTCGCGATCTCGACCGACGCGGCCTTGCACTATTACGAGCGCGAGGGGCGAACCTGGGAGCGCGCCGCGATGATCAAGGCGCGGCCTTGCGCCGGCGATCCCAAGGCCGGCGAGGCGCTGATCGCCGAGCTCGCGCCGTTCGTCTGGCGCAAGCACCTGGATTTTGCCGCGCTCGCCGACGTCCACGACATGAAGCGGCAGATGCAGACCTATCGCGGCCAGAGCGAGATCTCGGTCGAGGGGCACAACGTCAAGGTCGGCCGCGGCGGCATCCGCGAGATCGAGTTCTTCGCCCAGACCCAGCAGCTGATCGCCGGCGGCCGCCATCCCGAGTTGCGGGTGCGGCCGACGCTGGAGGCGCTCAATGTGCTCGCCAACAGCAACTGGATCACCTTCGAGGCGCGCGACGAACTGACGACGGCCTACGAATTCCTGCGCCGGGTCGAGCACCGGCTGCAGATGATCGCCGACGAGCAGACCCATTCGCTGCCCGAAGCGCCCGAGGACGTCGAGCGCTTCGCGCATTTCTTCGGCTACGAGAATCGCGAGGCCTTCGCCAGGGACCTGCTCGGTCAGCTCAAGATCGTGCAGAACCACTACGGCAAGCTGTTCGAGGGCGACGATCCGACCGGCACCGCGAAGCTGCCGGATCTCGATTATGGCGCCGGGCCGGAAGACGGCCGCCTGATCGAACATCTCGCTCAACTCGGCTTCAAGAAGCCCGTTGCGGTGGCCGGCACCGTGCAGCAGTGGATCGCGGGCGATTATCGCGCGCTGCGCGTCGAGGCGACGCGGGCGGCGTTCCTCGAATTCATTCCTGGCCTGATCGACGGCCTCGCGCATGCCGAGGAGCCGGACGATGCGGTGGCGGCATTCGACCGCTTCCTCGGTGCGCTGCAGCGGGGCGGGCGGCTGATCTCGCTGCTCAGCCAGAACCGCGATTTCGTTGCGCTGGTGGCGCTGATCCTCGGCGCTGCGCCGCGGCTCGGCGACATGCTGGCGCGGCAGCCGCAGATCATGGACGGCCTGGTCGATCCGCGCTTCTTCGGCGCGATGCCGGACAAGAAGGAGCTGTCGGAGCGGCTTGCGACCACGCTGCAGGATGCCTCGTCCTACGAGGACTTCCTCGATCGTCTGAGGCTGTTCGGCCAGGAGAGCCTGTTTCTGATCGGCACGCGGATCCTGTCCGGCACGGTGTCGGCGCAGCACGCCAGCACGGCCTTTGCCGATGTCGCGGAGGGGATCGTGCACACCGTGCACGGCCTCGTCACCGACCAGTTCGCCGCGCAATACGGCCGGATCAAGGGGCAGGAGACCGCGATCATCGCGATGGGCCGGCTCGGCAGCCGCGAGATGACGGCGTCCTCCGACCTCGATCTGATCACGCTCTACGATTTCGACAGCGAGGCGCCGGACTCCGACGGCGAGCGCTCGCTGCATGGTGCGCAATATTTTGCCCGCTTCACCCAGCGCCTGATCAGCGCCTTCACGACCCGGACCAATTACGGCGTGCTCTACGAGGTCGACATGCGGCTGCGCCCCTCGGGGCGCGCTGGCCCGGTCGCCTCGCGCATCGATTCGTTCGCCGACTATCAGGAGCGCGAGGCCTGGACCTGGGAGCATATGGCGCTGACGCGTGCCCGCGTGATCTCGTCGTCAG
This sequence comes from Bradyrhizobium sp. NAS96.2, assembly GCF_001908235.1. GTDB lineage: Bacteria > Pseudomonadota > Alphaproteobacteria > Rhizobiales > Xanthobacteraceae > Bradyrhizobium. Next base: position 46,946 of record NZ_LGHK01000060.1, on the reverse strand, counting down.
CGGAATTCCGCGAGAAGATCGAGGCGATCATCCGCAGCGTGCTGACGAGACCGCGCGATGCGGCGTCGACCGCGGCCGATGTTGCCGACATGCGGCGGGCGATCGCGCTGGAGAAGGGCGAGGATGATGTCTGGGACCTCAAGCTCGCCGCCGGCGGGCTCGTCGACATCGATTTCATTGCGCAATATCTCCAGCTCGCACATGCTTCGGCGAAGCCGGAGATCCTCAGCGTCTCGACGCTTCAAGTGCTCGACAATGCCGCCAAGCTCGGCCTGCTCGGCCAGTCCGAGGCCGAGATATTGCGCTCGGCGGCGCGGCTGTATCATGACCTGACGCAGATCCTGCGGCTGTGCGTCACCGGCAAGTTCAATCCGGAGACCGCGGGCGAGGATCTGCGGCGCGTCATGGCGCGCGCCGGCGATGCACCGGATTTCTCCGCGCTGGAGGCGCGCCTGCGTGAGACGCAGAGCGAGGTGCGCCGGGTGTTCAACGCGATCGTGGGTTAGTCTAGCGACAATCTCCGGCTTGAATCCCGTCATCCTGAGGTGCGAGCAGAGCGAGCCTCGAAGGATGCACGGCCACCAGCCGGTCCGTCGACCCTTCGAGACGCGCGCAAGAGCGCGCTCCTCAGGGTGACGGTGAGGGAAGGTCGCGCGCTATTCGCTACGCCTGCTGTCTCAGCTTGAGCAGCGCGTCGAGCACGTCGGGCTCGAGGCCGGCGCCGCCGGCGTCGAGATGGGCGAAGATCTGCTTGCGCATCCGCGGGTCCCAGAACTTCCAGATGTGCTCGGAGATGCCCTGCACGGCGCGCTCGTGCCCCTGGCTGTGGAAGAACTTTCCGATCTGGTTCGCCATATAGACCAGTTTGTCAGGCGACGACGACATAAGCGGACTCCTTGCCGGCCACCGCGCCTGTGACGCGTTCCGGATGGGTAAAGATCTCAAATCCATCGGCGCGGGCGATCGCGGCGAGCGTGATGCCGGCGGCATCCGCCATCCGCACCGCAAGCGCCGTCGGCGCCGACACGGCTGATATCAGCGGCGCGCCGATCGCGGCGGTCTTCTGCACCATTTCGACCGAGACGCGGCTGGTCAGCAGCACGATGCCGTCGCTGGCCATGACCTTGTCGCGGGCCAGCGCGCCGGCGAGCTTGTCGAGCGCATTGTGGCGGCCGACATCCTCGCGCAGCGCCACGATGCCGCGCGAGGCGGTCCAGAACGCGGCGGCGTGCACGGCGCGGGTCTGGTGGTTGATCTCCTGCAGCGGCGCGACCGCTGCCACCGCAGCCATGATCTCGCGCGGCGAGAACACGCGACCCGCCGGCACCACCGCGGCGGGCCGCATCGCCTCGCTGATCGAATCGAGGCCGCACAGGCCGCAGCCGGTCGGGCCGGCGATGTTGCGCCGCCGCTCGGCGATCCGTTCGGCCTTGTCAGGCTTGAGCCACATCCGCAGCTCGATGCCGTCGTCGAGCTCGACGATGTCGAGGGTCTCGATTTCGTCGGCCGATTGCACGATGCCTTCGCTCAGGCTGAATCCGACGGCGAAGTCGCCGAGGTCCTCGGGCGAGCCCATCATCACGGCATAGGTGCCGCCATTATAGGTCAGCGCCAGCGGCGTCTCCTCCGGGATCAGGCGCGCACCGTCGCTGAAAACGCTGTCGCGCCAGACCTTCCGGATCGCCTTGTGGACGGGCTCGCGCATCGCTACTCCGCAGCTTCCACGACGGGCGCGATGCGGCGGGAGTTGCGTGCCTGTTCGTCATAGGCCTTCTGCCAGTCGGACGGACCGTTCGACGGCGAGATCTGCACGGCGGTGACCTTGTACTCCGGACAGTTGGTCGCCCAGTCCGAGAAGTCGGTCGTGATGACGTTGGCCTGGGTGTCCGGATGGTGGAACGTGGTGTAGACCACGCCCGGCGCCACGCGGTCGGTGATTTCAGCGCGCAGCGTGGTCTCGCCGGCGCGGCTCGCCAGCCGCACCCAGTCGCCGTCGCGCACGCCGCGCTGCTCGGCGTCGTGCGGGTGGATCTCGAGCCGGTCCTCGGCGTGCCATACCACGTTCTCGGTGCGGCGGGTCTGCGCCCCGACATTGTACTGGCTGAGGATGCGTCCCGTCGTGAGCAGCAGCGGATAGCGCGGGCCGGTGCGTTCGTCGGTCGCGATATATTCGGTGAGGATGAACTTGCCCTTGCCGCGCACGAAGCCGCCGATATGCATTACCGGTGTGCCTTCCGGCGCCTTCTCGTTGCAGGGCCACTGCACCGAGCCGAGCTCATCAAGCTTGGCGTAGGAGACGCCGGCGAAGGTCGGCGTCAGCGCGGCGATCTCGTCCATGATCTCGGACGGATGAGAGTAGTTCATCGTGAAGCCCATCGCCTTGCCAAGCATGATCGTCACTTCCCAGTCGGCATAGCCGTTGAGCGGCGTCATCACCTTGCGGACGCGCTGGATGCGGCGCTCGGCATTGGTGAAGGTACCGTCTTTCTCGAGGAAGGTCGAGCCGGGCAGGAAGACGTGGGCGTAGTTCGCGGTCTCGTTCAGGAAGAGGTCATGGACGATGACGCATTCCATCGCCGACAGCGCCGCCACCACGTGCTTGGTGTTCGGGTCCGACTGCAGGATGTCCTCGCCCTGCACGTAGAGCCCCATGAAGCTGCCCTCGATCGCGGCGTCGAACATGTTGGGGATGCGCAGGCCCGGCTCGTTGTTGAGCTTGACGTTCCACATCGCCTCGAACTGCTCGCGCACCGCGTCGCCGGCGATGTGGCGGTAGCCCGGCAGTTCGTGCGGGAACGAGCCCATGTCGCAGGAGCCCTGCACGTTGTTCTGGCCGCGCAGCGGGTTCACGCCGACGCCGGGCCGGCCGATATTGCCGGTCACCATCGCGAGGTTGGCGATCGCGATCACCGTGGTCGAGCCCTGGCTGTGCTCGGTGACGCCAAGCCCGTAATAGATCGCGCCGTTGCCGCCGGTGGCATAGATCCGCGCCGCTTCGCGCAGCGCCTTCGGATCGACGCCGGTCATGTTCGCGGTGGCTTCGGGGCTGTGCTTGTCCTGGGCGACGAAGGCGGCCCAGTCCTCGAACTCGCTCCAGTCGCAGCGCTCGCGCACGAAGGCCTCGTCGGCGAGCCCTTCGGTGACGATGACATGCGCGAGCGCGGTGAGCACGGCGACGTTGGTGCCGGGCATCAGCGGCAGGTGCAGCGCCTTCACATGCGGCGATTCCACCATCTCGGTGCGGCGCGGATCGATCACGATCAGCCTGGCGCCCTGGCGCAGCCGCTTCTTCAGCCGCGAGGCGAACACCGGATGGGCCGAGGCCGGATTGGCGCCGATGATCAGCACGACGTCGGTGTCCTCGACCGAATCGAAATCCTGGGTGCCGGCCGAGGTGCCGTAGGTCTGCGACAGGCCGTAGCCGGTCGGCGAATGGCAGACGCGGGCGCAGGTGTCGACATTGTTGTTGCCGAAGCCGGCGCGGATCAGCTTCTGCACCAGATAGGTCTCTTCGTTGGTGCAGCGCGACGAGGTGATGCCGCCGACCGCGTCGCGGCCGTATTTCTGCTGGATGCCCTTGAACTTCGCGGCGGCGAAATTCAACGCCTCGTCCCACGACACTTCCTGCCAGGGATCCTCGATCCGCTCGCGGATCATCGGCTTCAGGATGCGCTCCTTGTGGGTGGTGTAGCCCCAGGCGAAGCGGCCCTTGACGCAGGAATGGCCGCGATTGGCTTTGCCGTCCTTCCACGGCACCATGCGCACGACTTCCTCGCCGCGCATCTCGGCCTTGAAGGCGCAGCCGACGCCGCAATAGGCGCAGGTGGTGACGACCGAGTGCTCGGGCTGGCCGATCTCGATCACGGATTTCTCGGTCAGCGTCGCGGTCGGGCAAGCCTGCACACAGGCGCCGCACGAGACGCATTCGGAGCCGAGGAAGCTCTCGTTCATGCCGGGCGAGACGCGGCTGTCGAAGCCGCGGCCGGAAATCGTCAGCGCGAAAGTGCCTTGCACCTCTTCGCAGGCGCGGACGCAGCGCGAGCAGACGATGCATTTCGAGGGATCGTAGGTGAAGTACGGATTGGACTCGTCCTTCGGCATCCAGTTGTCGTTTTCGCAGCCGTGAGATTTGGCGAAGACATGGTTCTCGCCCTCATAGCCGTAGCGCACGTCGCGCAGGCCGACGGCGCCCGCCATGTCCTGCAATTCGCAGTCGCCGTTCGCGGCGCAGGTCAGGCAGTCCAGCGGATGGTCGGAGATGTAGAGCTCCATCACGCCCTTGCGCAGCTTCTTCAGCCGCTCGCTCTGGGTGTGCACGATGAGGCCGGGCATGACCGGCGTGGTGCAGGAGGCGGGCGTGCCGGCGCGGCCCTCGATCTCGACGAGGCAGAGCCGGCAGGAACCGAAGGCGTCGACCATGTCGGTCGCGCAGAGCTTTGGAATCTGGGTGCCGGCTTCCATCGCCGCGCGCATGATCGAGGTGCCCTCGGGCACGGTGATCTGATTGCCGTCGATGGTCAGCGTGACCATCGTCTCGGATTTGGATTTGGGCGTGCCGAAATCGGTTTCCTGGATCAGCGACATCGTGATTTCCTTGCTATTCCGCGGCCTGCAGGTGGGCCGGTGCGGGACCTAAATCTCCGCCAAAATCTTCCCGGAAGTGTTTCAGTGCGCTCATCACGGGGTAGGGCGTGAAGCCGCCGAGTGCACACAGCGAGCCGAATTTCATCGTGTTGCAGAGGTCTTCGATCACCGCGAGGTTCTCAGCGACGCGCTCGCCGTTGATGATCTTGTTGATGGTCTCGACGCCGCGGGTCGAGCCGATCCGGCACGGCGTGCACTTGCCGCAGGATTCGATCGCGCAGAACTCCATCGCGAAGCGCGCCTGCTTGACCATGTCGACGGTGTCGTCGAACACCACGATGCCGCCATGGCCGATCAGGCCGTCGCGCGCGGCAAACGCCTCGTAGTCGAACGGCGTGTCGAACAGTGCGCGGGGGAAGTAGGCCCCGAGCGGGCCGCCGACCTGCACCGCGCGCACCTCGCGTCCGGTGAAGGTGCCGCCGCCGATCTCGTCGACGAGTTCGCCGAGCGTGACGCCGAACGCGGTCTCGAACAGCCCGCCGTACTTGATGTTACCGGCGAGCTGGAGCGGCATCGTGCCGCGCGAGCGGCCCATGCCGAAATCGGCGTAGGCCTTGGCGCCGTTGTCGAGGATGAAGGGGATCGCCGCGAACGACAGCACGTTGTTGATCACGCTCGGACGGCCGAACAGGCCCTTGTGCGCGGGCAGCGGCGGCTTGGCCCGCACGATGCCGCGGCGGCCCTCGAGGCTCTCCAGCAGCGAGGTCTCTTCGCCGCAGACATAGGCGCCGGCGCCGACCCGCACCTCGAGATCGAATTCGTGCGCAGAGCCGCCGATGCGCTTGCCGAGCAAGCCGGCGCGTCGCGCGGCCACGATCGCCGCGTTCATCGCCTCGACCGCGTGCGGATATTCCGAGCGGATGTAGATGTAGCCTTTGGTCGCGCCGACCGTGATACCCGCGATCGTCATGCCTTCGATCACGACGAAGGGGTCGCCCTCCATGATCATGCGGTCGGCGAAGGTGCCGCTGTCGCCTTCGTCGGCGTTGCAGACGATGAATTTGCGATCGGCGCTGGCCTGCGCAACGGTCTTCCACTTGATGCCGGTCGGGAAGCCGGCGCCGCCGCGGCCGCGCAGGCCGGACGTGGTGACGTCGGCAAGGATCTGGTCGGAGCTCAGCGTCAGCGCCCGCTCGAGGCCCTTGTAGCCGCCATGGGCGCGGTAGTCGTCGACCGAGCGCGGATCGATCACACCGCAGCGGGCGAAGGTCAACCGGGTCTGGCGCTTCAGCCAGGGGATCTCGTCCGTGACACCAAGCCGCAGCGCATGCTGGCCATTGCCGGCCATCGCATCGAGCAGGGATGGCACTTCCGCCGCGGTCACCGGGCCGTATGCGACGCGGCCCTGCGTAGTCGCCAGTTCGACCATCGGCTCCAGCCAGTACAGCCCGCGCGAACCAGTCCTGATAATCTCGATCGGCGTGCCGCGCGCCGCTGCGGCCTGCGCGAAGGCGAGGGCGATCTCGTCGGCGCCGACGGCGATAGCGCCGGCATCGCGGGGAACGAAGATCCGCAGTGTCATCGCTGTGCCTCCGCGACCAGCGCATCGATCCGCGCTTCGTCGAGCCGGCCGACCACGCGGCCATCCAGCATCGCCGACGGCGCAGTGGCGCAGAGCCCGAGGCAGTAGATCGGCTCCAAGGTCGCGCGCTCATCCGCCGTGGTGTGTCCGAGTGAGACACCCAGTTTGGCCTCCGCCCCGCGCCGCCAGCGCGTCGCCGCCGGCGGCCTGGCAGGCCTCGGCGCGGCAGAGCTTGAGGACATGGCGTCCGGCGGGTGCCTTACGGAAGTCGTGGTAGAAGGTGAACACGCCGTGCACTTCGGCGCGGGACAAATTGAGCGCCTCCGCGACCATCGGGATCGCGGGCTCCGGCACGTAGCCGAAGGCTTCCTGCAGCGCGTGCAGGATCACCAACGTGGCGCCTTCAAGCGCGGTATGCTCGGCAATGATTTCAGCGCCGCGCGCCGTGTCCCAAGGTTCGTATCCCACCGTCATCCGTGCTTCCCACGATCCATTTTTTGCTGCGCGCATCAGAGTTGGAATCGTTCGAAACATCAATAAAGCTGTCTCATGCGGCGATTGCGAAACGCGATTAATAGCGTTGCCGAATGGGTCGATCCGGGATCGCAATAATGTTCTGGAATCACGCACTTCCGGGACGCTTTGGATTTCGGGATCGCACCCCGATCGTGCTACCTATGGACACGTGGGCTGCCGCTTGGGGCGCCGTATTCCGAGGGGGTTTGAACCTTGATCGACAAGCTGGAACTTCTGCTGGCGCTGGCCAAGGAGCGGCATTTTGGCCGGGCTGCGGAGGCCTGCGGCGTCACCCAGCCGACCATGTCGACCAGCCTCAAGCAGCTCGAGGAGATCCTCGGCGTCATGCTGGTGCAGCGCGGATCGCGCTTCCAGGGTTTCACGCCGGAGGGCGAACGGACGCTTGACTGGGCGCGGCGCATCGTCGGCGACGCGCGGGCGATGAAGCAGGAGATCAACAGCCTCAAGGACAAGCTGTCCGGCGAGATCCGGATCGCGGCGATCCCGACCGCGCTCGGCATGGTGGCCTCGTTGACCACGCCGTTCCGGGCACGCCATCCCGATGTGCGTTTCCGCATCCAGTCCTGCACGTCCGCCGACGTGCTCGGCCTGCTCGAAAATCTCGAGGTCGATGCCGGACTGACCTACATCGAGAACGAGCCGATCGGCAAGGTCCGCACCATCCCGCTCTACAATGAGAGCTATCGGCTGCTGACCGCGCCGGATGCGATGTTCGGCGACCGCAAGCAGGTGACGTGGAAGGAAGTCGGCACCGTGCCACTCTGCCTGCTCACGCCCGACATGCAGAACCGCCGCATCATCGATCGCGCGCTGACCTCGGTCGGTGCGGAAGCGACGCCGACGCTGACCTCGAATTCGCTGCTCGTGCTCTACACCCATGTGAAGACCGGGCGCTGGGCCAGCGTGATGCCGGCCAAGCTCGCCGAGACGCTTGGCCTTGCGGACGCCGTGCGCAGCATTCCGATCGTCGATCCGGTGGTGGACTACAGCATCGGCCTCGTGATCCCGCAGCGCGATCCGATGACGCCGCTGATCGCCGCCCTGGTGCAGGTCGCGCGCGAGGTCGCGCCCAAGCTGGAGAGCGCGTAGCGCGCGGCGATCAGCCGAGCTCTCTCACGACGGTTCCCGCTTGAGGCATTCGCCGGGCCCGCCCGCCGCGAAGCAATCTTCTCGTGCGCGCGGCAATCGGGGAACTCAGCGGCGGCTCGGTGGTTTCATTGCGGCGTCCCGGCAAGCGAGAGGAGCCGCTTTGAATCGTCGCCAGTTACTCCACGGATCGGCCGTGTTGCCGACACTATTGCTGTTGCCGCAGCGAGAAGCCGCAGCCGCTGGGAACAATTCGGACGCACCTTTCGATCCGTCGATGGTGAGGGACCTCGCCCGCAACCTCGCCGCCAAGCCGTTTGAGGCGCCCGACGAGAAGTTGCCCAGCGGTCTGAAGGACCTGACCTACGATCAGTACCGCACCATCCGCTTCGTGCCCGAGCGCGCGCTGTGGCGCGGCCAGAAGCTGCCGTTCGAAGCGCAGTTCTTCCATCGCGGCTTCTTCTACAAGAACAAGGTCCAGATCTTCGAGGTCGCGGACGGCAAGGTCAGCGAAGTCGGCTACAGCAAGGACAGTTTTTCGTTCGGCAAGGACGTGCCCGCATTCACCGAGACCGATCTTGGTTTTGCCGGACTTCGTATCCACGCGCCGATCAACAAGCCGGACTATTACGACGAGGTTTGCGTCTTCCTCGGCGCGAGCTATTTCCGCGCCGTCGCCAAGGATGAGACCTACGGCCTGTCGGCGCGCGGCCTGTCGATCGACACCGGCGAAGCGAAGGGCGAGGAGTTTCCGGTCTTCAAGGCGTTCTGGCTCGAGCGTCCCGTGCCCAACGCGACCTCGCTGGTCATTCACGCCTTGCTCGACAGCAAGAGCTGCGCGGCGAGCTACCGCTTCACGATCAGACCCGGCAAGACCACGGTGTTCGATGTCGAGGCATCGGTCTATCCGCGTGTCGATCTCGAGCATGCCGGCCTCGCGCCGATGACGAGCATGTTCTTCTTCGGGCCGAACGATCGCAACGAGGTCGATGACTTCAGGCCGTCGGTGCACGATTCCGACGGGCTTGCGATCTACAACGGCAAGGGCGAAAGCCTGTGGCGTCCGCTGAGCAATCCGCGCGATCTCCAGATCAGCACCTTCCAGGACATCAATCCGCACGGTTTCGGGCTGATGCAGCGGGAGAAGAATTTCTTCGCCTATCAAGACATCGAGTCGAGCTTCGAGAAGCGCCCGAGCCTGTGGGTCGAGCCGATCGGCGACTGGGGCGAGGGTGCGGTCATCCTGTTCGAGATTCCGACCAAGGAAGAGATCCACGACAATATCGCCGCGTTCTGGCGGCCGAAGGCGCCGCTCAAGGCCAAGAGCGAGACCAATCTGACCTATCGGCTGCATTGGGGGCCCGACGCGCCGAAGCCACACTCGCTGGCGCGGGTCACACGCACCGGCATCGGCGCGCATGGCGAGAACAGCAAGCTGTTCGTGCTCGACCTGATCGGAGACAATCTGAAGGGGATCGATCCCGATAGCATCAGGGGCGTGGTGTCGGCCGAGAAGGCCGAGATCACCAATATCGTCACGCAGCCGAATCCGAATACGGGCGGCTGGCGGCTCAGCTTCCAGTGTGCCGTCAAGAAGGACCCGATCGAGCTGCGCGCGCATCTGGCGCAGGATGACAAGCCGCTCTCGGAGATCTGGGTCTATCGATGGGCGCCATAGTCGCGTCGCCTCATGCCGTCATCGCGCCAGCGGTCGACGGCTTCCTGCCGCAAGAGAGCCCGCTTGCGATGTCGGCCGCTGATCTGGGTCAGCCGCCGCGCGCGGTGAGCAAGCCGGTGCCGGTCGGTGCCGGCATGTTCATGCGCCGCGCGTTCATTCTGGTGCTGACGGCGGTGCTGACCGGCGCCGGCGCCTACGAGATGTATATGGTGGTCCAGGTCGGCGGCGTGACGATCATGGAATGGATGGTGCTGGTGCTGTTCGTGGCGCTGCTCGCCTGGATCGCGTTTTCGTTCGCTTCGGCGCTGGCCGGCTTCTTCGTTCTGCTTCGGCGCAAGGGCAATGCCTTGCCGATCCGCGTCGATGGTCCGTTGCCGCAACTCGCGAGCCGGACCGCGGTGCTGCTCCCGACCTATAACGAGAATCCGCATCAATTGATGGCGCGCCTGCGCGCGATCTATGAGTCCGTCGAGGCGACCGGACAGGCCGAGCGCTTCGACTGGTTCGTGCTCAGCGACACGCGCGATCCCGATATCTGGATCGCCGAGGAACAGGCGTTCCTCGCGCTCAGTGATGCCTGCGGCGGCGGACGGCTCTACTACCGGCATCGTGCCGACAACACCGCGCGGAAGTCCGGCAATGTCGGCGAGTGGATCACGCGCTTCGGCGGCGCCTACCAGTTCATGATCGTGCTCGACGCCGACAGCCTGATGTCGGGCGACACCATGGTGCGGATGGTTCACGCCATGGAGACCAATCCGCAGGCGGCGCTGCTGCAGACGCTGCCCGTCATCGTCAATGCGCGCAGCCTGTTCAGCCGCCTGCAACAGTTCGCCGGACGGCTGTACGGGCCGATGGTCGCCGCCGGTGTTGCGTGGTGGCACGGTTCCGAAGGCAATTACTGGGGGCACAATGCCATCATCAGGATCCAGGCCTTTGCGGAGCAGGCGGGTCTGCCTGAACTCTCCGGACGCAAGCCCTTCGGCGGACATATCCTGAGCCACGATTTCGTCGAGGCGGCGCTGATGCGGCGTGCCGGTTGGGGCATCTACATGGCGCCGACGCTTGGCGGCAGCTTCGAGGAGGTGCCGCCGTCGCTCTTGGATTTCGCCGCGCGTGACCGGCGCTGGTGCCAGGGCAATCTGCAGCATCTCGCGGTGCTGACCACGCGCCGCCTGCACTGGATCTCGCGGCTGCATTTCATGACCGGGATCGGCTCCTACATCACCGCGCCAATGTGGCTGTCGTTCCTGCTGCTCGGAATCCTGATCTCGTTGCAGGCGCGCTTCATTCGCCCGGAGTATTTTCCGAAGGGCTTTTCGCTGTTTCCCAACTGGCCGGCGCAGGATCCCGTGCTCGCCGCCTGGGTGTTCGGCCTCACCATGGCGCTGCTGATCGTGCCGAAGCTGCTCGGCTTCATCCTGTTGCTGACGCGCTCGGACATGCGCCGGCAATTCGGCGGCGGCCTTCGGACCTTTACCGGTGTCATCGCCGAGGTGCTGATCTCGGCGATGATCGCGCCCGTGATGATGGTGTTCCAGTCGATCGCGGTCGTCGAGATCCTGCTCGGCCGTGACGCAGGCTGGCAGACGCAGCGGCGCGATGACGGCGAGGTCGAACGGCGGGAGCTATATCGCAAATACGGCGTCCCGACCGCCTGCGGCGTCGCGATGGCCGCCAGCGCCTATGCCGTGTCGTTGCCGCTGCTGCTGTGGATGTCGCCGGTGATCGTTGGCCTCCTGTTTGCGATCCCGATCGGAGCCTGGACGGCCAAGCCCGCGATGCGCTCGCTGTTCGTGACGCCGGAAGAGAGCGGGCCGCCGGGCGTGCTGATCCGCGCCAACGAGCTGGCGGCGGCGCCTGCCCACGCATCGGCTCCGGCGCTTGCGGCGCTGCGGCAGGATACCGGCCTGCTGCATCGGCATCTGTCGTCGCTTCCACCGGCGCGGCGCGACGGTCCGGGCGAGATCGATCTTCACCGCGCGGTGGCGCGCGCGCGGATCGAAGCAAGCGACAGCTTCGACGAGGTAGTCGATCATCTGACGCCGCGCGAGACGCTCGCCGTTCTCGGCGATCCGGCGCTGCTGGAAGAGGCACTCGCGAAGTAGGTGGGGCTCAGGCCGCTACTGGCAGCCTGGTCTGCAGCGAGCGGGGATCGCGGGGCAGGGTGACGCGGACGACGGTGCCGACGCCGAGCTTGGAGCGCAGCTTCATCGAGCCGCCGTGCAGGTTGGTGAGCGAGCGGGCGATCGCAAGTCCGAGGCCCGAGCCCTGGTAGCTCTTGGTGAGCTGGCTCTCGACCTGCTCGAACGGCTTGCCGAGCCGGCGCAGCGATTCCGGCGCGATGCCGATGCCGCTGTCGGCGATCAAGAGCACGATCGAGTCGTCGAGCATCTGGCCGCGCACGAGCACGCGGCCGTTGTCGGGCGTGAATTTCACGGCATTGGAGAGCAGGTTGACGATGATTTGCTTGACCGAGCGGCGGTCGGCGACAACCGAGATCGTGCTTTCGATATCCGATTCCAGCGACAGGCCCTTGTGCTCGGCGCGGCCCGAGACCACCCGCAGCGACTCGGCGAGGATGCCGGAGAGGTCGAGCGGCTCCATGTCGAACTTCATCCGGCCGGCCTCGATCTTCGACATGTCGAGAATGTCGTTGATGACCTCGAGCAGGTATTTCCCCGAGGTCAGGATGTCGTGGCAGTACTCCGCGTATTTGTCCGAGCCGAGCGTCCCGAACAGGCCGCTGCCCATGATCTCGGAGAAGCCGATGATGGCGTTGAGCGGCGTGCGCAGCTCATGGCTCATATTGGCGAGGAACTTCGACTTCGCGGCGTTGGCGTCCTCGGCGCGGGTCTTCTCCTGTGAATACTTCTCGGCGAGGTCGGCGAGCTCGACCGCCTGCCGCTCCAGCTCGGATTGCGAGCGTTGCAGGTCGATCACGGTGGCGCGCAGCCGCAGGTCGTTGTCGACCAGCTTCTGCTCGTGCGCCTTGATGCGGGTGATGTCGGTGCCGACCGAGACGTAGCCGCCGTCCTTGGTGCGGCGCTCGCTGATGTGCAGCCAGCTGCCGTCGTCGAGCTGGGCCTCGAAGGTGCGGGCGCCCGGCGCCGGCACGCCGCTCTCGTGCAGGCGGGTGCGCACCTCGGGCATGCTGCCGACCTCGATCACGGTCTCGTAGGAGGTGCCGGGGCTGACGGCGGTATCGGGCAGCTTGTGCAGCCGCTGGAAGTGCGAGTTGCAGAGCACGAGGCGGTCGTCGGCATCCCAGAGCACGAAGGCTTCCGGAATGGTCTCGATCGCGTCGCGCAGCCGGAGGTCGGCTTCCACCGACTTTTCGGCGAGGCTCTTCTGCTCGGTGATGTCGACCGCGATGCCGATCAGATGCAGGCCGTTGTCGGCGGCGGCGTGGCTGAGCTCGCAGCGCACGCGCAGCCAGATCCAGTGGCCGCCGACATGACGCATGCGGAAGCTCTGGTCGATGTGATCGATCTTGTTCGAGATCAGCTGGTCGGCGATGTCGAACAGGTTGATGTCGTCGGAGTTCACCAGCGCGTTGACCTCGCCGAAGGTGAGGAGGTCGTTGCGGCTGTCAAGGCCGAGCAGGGTGAACATCGACTGCGACCAGAAGATCCTGCCGCGCGACAGGTCCCAGTCCCACAAGCCGCAGCGGCCGCGGTTGAGCGCGGTATCGATCCGGCCGCGCACGGCGTCGTTAATCAGGTCGCCCTCGCGGGCGCGGGTCGATTGCCAGTGGAAGGCGAAGCCGAGGATCAGCACCACGAAGCTCGTGGTCGCCGACAGCGTCACCGAGAGTGCGGCGTCCGATCCCCAGATCGGCTCGTTCATCTCCTGGATGACGACGACCTGGCCGGGCAGCGACTTGACGAGTTGCGAGATCGCCAGCGCGCCGGTGCCGCTCGGCAGCGTCATGTCGCTGACCGCGCCCTGCTGGCCCGGAGCGATCAGGAGTTGCGCGGTGGAGACGATGTCGAGGATGCGGTCGTTCTCGCCGGCGCCGTCGATCGGCACGCGCGCCAGCACGCGGTGATCGGCGCTGGTGATGATGACGTGGCGGCCATAGGTGATGCCCCAGGACGGGATCAGATCCGGCAGCAGCTCCTGCAGCTTCTCGATATTGGCGAGCCGCTCGCGGCGCACCGAGGTCAGGCGGTCGAGACGCTCGGCGAGGATGTCGGAGAGTGCGGCGAGATCGCGCTTCATCGCGCCGCGCTTCTGCCGGTTCTGGTCGATCACCTGGACGAAGGCGCCGAGGCAGATCGTGATGAGGAAGGCGATGATGAGCGTCGGGACAGCGCGGCGCAGTGCAGGCTCGGCCGTCAACAGCCTGTGATAGGCCGGTTTCGCGATCGACTGCGCCAATCCTTTGATCGAATCGGATTGGACGCAAGCGTTCGCTGCATGCGCGCGCGCCATGCCTTAGACCCCCATCTAAGCTTGATTTTTTACCAGGATCGGATGCTCCCCACGTCGCATCCGAATCATGATCATTTGAATCCAGATTTCCGGGACTGTCGAGAGTCAACGATTCGTTAATGCGAAATAATTCTTGCCCAAAACAGAATCGGGTTGCGCAAAGTGAGTCCGAAACAGGAACGGCTCCGTAGAATTACGCGCGCGCCGGTTCTGCGTGACTGATCACACGCTTCACGGTCGGGAACGCGCGGCGCAGTTTGCGTTCAATCTCGTCGACGCTTTCGTGCACCTTGATCACACTCATCGAAGGCTCGGCGCGGCAATGGAAGTTGACGATCTCGCCGGCGTCGGTGTTGCGGACCCGTACATTGTGAATGTCATGGATCGCGCCGCCATCGGCAAATCCGGTCAGCGCGGTCTTGATGGCCTCGACGCGGTCGGGCGCGGCATCGGTTCCCCACGGCAGTTCCGGCTGCAGCGGCTCGATATGGGTGTCGACCTCGACGTCCTCGCCGAAATCCTCGCGGATCGCGCGCTCGAGCTCGTGGGCAATGTCGTGTGCGGCATCCAGCGCCATGTCGCTGTCGAGCTCGAGGTCGATGCCGACGATCAGCTTGCCGTCGATGTCGTGGACGGTGACGTGGTGGATGGCGAGGCCGGAATTGCGCGCGATCACCATGATGCGTTCGCGCACGCTCTCATTGTCGCGCGCCACCGGCACCGCGGTGAAGGTGAGGTCGGCGTCGCCGAACGCCTTGGTCATCGCCTCCTGCGCCCGGCGCTTGATGTCCTCGACGCGGTCGATCGGGTAGGTGCGCGGCACCTTGGCGATGGCATCGATGAAATGCGTCGCGCCGACCATGCGGACCCGCAAGCGGTCGACGTCGACCACGCCCGGCACGGCCTTGATGGCGGCGGTGGCCTCTTCCAGCGCGCCTTCGGGCGCGCGGTCGAGCAGGGTCTCGACCGTCTCCCGCGCCATGCGCAGGCCGAGCAGGGCGATCATCACGGCGACCGCGATCGCCGCCGCCGCGTCGCCCCACCAGAAGCCGAGGCCTGCCAGCACCAGGCCGACGATGACGGCGGTCGAGCCCATCACGTCGGAGGCGAAATGCAGCGCGTCGGCGGCCAGCGCCTGGCTCTTGGTATCGCGCGCGGCGCGGTGCAGCGCGCGGGCGCGCCACAGATTGACGCCGATATCGAGGAGGAGAACGATGAAGGGGATGGCCGAGATCGACGGCGGCGGCGCGCCCTCGCGCAAATGGCTGTAAGCCTGCACCAGGATGCCGCCGGCCAGCACATAGAGCATGGCGATGATGCCGAGCGCCGAGACGCTCTCGAACTTGCCGTGGCCGTAATGATGCTCGGCGTCGGCCGGCTGATCCGACACCCGCACCACCGCCCAGGTGATGATGGTGGCGACCAGGTCGATCGACGAGTGCAGCGCCTCGGAGATCAAGGCCAGCGATCCGATGGCGATGCCGACGACGAATTTCGCGACGGCCATGCTGCCGCTGGCAAGGATCGAGATCGCGGCGACGGATGTCTTGGTCGAGGATGTGCTGGTGTTTGAACAGGTCATGGGCGGCGGTGTAGCAGGGAGTCCGTGAACATCAAGTGCCAGTCGTCGTTCGCCATGCGCAATCGCAACTCACTTGCAAGTGCGTGTCTCGGTAGTGGAGTTGTTGCGAACTATTCCGAATCTCAAGACGGCACCGCGCAGTTCATCGGTCGCACCTGTTTGCGCCAATCACGCCGTCGTCCTGGCGAAAGCCAGGACCCACAACCACTGGGTCGTGTTGTTGAGGTGAGCTGTAGCAACTGCATCGCGTCGTAACTGGCATTCGGGGTAATGGGTCCTGGCTTTCGCCAGGACGACACCGATGGTTCTCGCGCGATACGGCCCGCCATCATTACGTACCTGTCTCCGGTGTCATCGCCCGCGAAAGCGGGCGACCCAGTATTCCAGAGGCAGTCGTTATTGAACCGAGAAGCCGCGGCGTACCGGATCACCCGCATTCGCGGGCGATGACAGCTGCGAGTGAGGACGCACCATCGCATTCTCGCGAAATGATCTGCCCGAGCTCTGCATTTCGTTTCGCTGCTCTGACAACAGAGGGCGCAGGGAATGCCGGGTGCGCGCTGCACCCGCGGTCTCGTGTGCAAAAGCGGAAACAAAAACGCACACGAGCATACGCGGGAGACACTCCGGCATTCCCTGCGCCACACGCCAATTGAATCGAATCGTCACAATAATTGACCCGACACAGATTTGAGCGCGGTCGATATTTGTCTAGGCTGTCTTGCCGTGTTCACGGAAGGTAACGATGCTTGGTCACTCCCTTGATCTGCTGCCGCGAGACCTTGAATTTATTTCGCAGCAAGCTTGCAGAACCCCCATGCGATCTTCGTCCGAGTTAAATGCTCGGGTCGGATACACAGTCTACGTTAAAGATGAAACCCTCCAACGCAGTGGATCGTTCAAGTTTCGGGGCGCAATACTGGGGGTCCGCAATGCCTCACAAGGCGTCGTAGCCGCGGGAGCTGGAAACTTCCCAATTGCAGTTGGCTTGGCCGCCCAAACACTTTGCAAGCCGGCCTCTTTGATTATGCCAAGCGACGCACCGGCCTTCAAACTAGAGCAGGCTCGAAGAACTGGAGCAGAGATACATCTCGCGGAACGCTCGGAGTTGGCAGAACGCGCCGAAGTCGAGGCACGAAAGCGCAGTTGGCGTAACCTCCATGCCTTCGAAGATATGGAGATGATTGCGGGCAGCTTCACACTGGGCTCGGAGATCGCCGCTGCGATCGACGCAAGTAATTCGAAGTCTGACGCCGTCGTCGTGGCCTGTGGCGGCGGCGGATTGGCGGCTGGCGTGGCGCTGGCCCTGCGCTCCAGATCTATTTCTGCGGAGATCTATGTTGTCGAGCCGGAAACCCACCCACGATATGCTCGCGCGCGTGCGCTGGGCGCGCCCATCCGGATCGATCCCGTTGGCGACACCTCATGTGATGCCTTGCGGTCTCGCAAGATTGGCGTACGTGCGTTCGAAATTTTGGAGAAATCGGAAGTCCGGCTGTGCGCGGTCAGCGACAAGTTGGTGGAGGACGCACGTTGCCTCTTGCGCGACGTTTGCGGCATCCAGGTTGAGCCGAGTGGAGCGGTTGCGTTGGGGGCAGTTTTGGCAGGCGTCGTCGCCGAGAAGCACGCCCGAGTATGGGTCATTGCCTGCGGGGGAATGTGGAGCCCAAATGCTGACCGCGTAGCATCGCTTCAGCGGTGCTCTGATCAGGCTTCCGCTCTCCCCGGAGCCCACTGGTTGGTTGCGCGGCGAATGCCCTGGCGGACCTGACTTATGGCTAGCCGGGGTCCGGTAGTCCGCGCCAAAAACGGGAGGGCGATCCTGCTTATCAGGAGCCGTCGAGCACGCTATCATGCCATAGCTTGGACAAGACTGAGCGGGAGGCTGGGCGCTGATCAACGCTGACCGATACCGAGACGGCAGTCTTGGATGACATTGGACGGAAGAGGGACACGCCAATGAGCTCCACAACCACTCCGAATGCAGGTGAAGCTGGCGCGGGCCCGACCGCGAGCGCCGATGAACGATTAGCGGAAGCCCACAAGCAGATCGTCCGCGCGGATGAGGAGCTCACGCGCTTGAGCGAGCAGCTTGCAAAGCTGGAGCGCGACGCTGCGCCGCCACCGTCGCCGGCGTCGGCTGCACCCGTCCTGCCCTCGGTCGGACCTGCTGCTTCATCCGGTCCTGCGGCTCCGTCCGGTCCTGGTGCTTCGTTCGGACCTGCTTCGTCCGGACCTGGCTCGCCATCATCGTCCGGAAGGCCGGCTTTCCGGGCCCTTGCCGCCTTGTCGATGGCGGCGTGCGTCGTTGTCGCAGTGCTGGCTTCGCAGTCGTCCTATGGTGCGAAAGCCAAGCTGGTTGTCGCCCGCTGGGTGCCGCAGCTCGCTTCGGCTCCATCATCGCCGCCGAATGATCCGCCGCTTCCCGTGCGGCGAGCCCCATCGGCCGTTCAAGTTGCCGCGGCGGAGCCTGCGCCACCGCAACCGACGCCCGCGCCGCCGGTCGCAACGCAGGACGCCGCGCCGAAGGCAACGCCGGACACAGCGCCGCCGGCTCCTGCAGCGGCTCCGGATCGGACCGAGCTGCTGCAAACCATTGCGCGCGATCTCGCCAACGTGCAGCGAAACATCGAACAGCTCAAGGCGGAGCAGCAACAGACGGCCCGCGAGAGCTCCAAAGCCATCGAGGAGCTCAAGGCAAGCCAGGAGGAATTGAAACGGGCGCTCGCGAAGGTTTCCGAGCAGAAGGCGTCGGCGCCTCCGACGCAGCCACCTTCGACGCAGCCGGCTCCGAGCCCTCGCAAGCCCCAGCGGACATATGAGCCGCCCTACGCGAGAGGGCCGCCTCGGATGCCGCCAAGGGAATGGCTCTACGACGACTGGTAGCCGTCGATGTGGCGATCATCGAATCTCACCGCAGCACAGGTGATGATCGCGAAGACCAGGCACGTCATGAGCGTTGCGACGGGGATGCCTGGTCCGGTGTTTGGAAGGCGGCGTCGGGCGGCGTTCCCGGGGACGATCGATGGGCTGATGTTGCTGGAAGCACGATCACTTTCGCTCCGATTTTCACCCGCTCATAGAGGTCCATGACGTCGTCATTGGTCAGCCGGATGCAGCCGGATGAGACCCGCTTCCCGATCGTGTCGGGTTTGTTGGTGCCGTGAATTCTATATTCAGTCTCGCCCAGATACATCGCCCGAGCGCCAAGCGGATTTCCGGGACCGCCTGCCATGAACCGCGGCAGATAAGGCTGACGCGAAATCATCTCCGAAGGCGGACGCCAATCCGGCCATGCTGTTTTGCGGGCCACGGTCTGTTCACCGGACCACGTGAAACCCTCGCGACCGACACCGATGCCGTAGCGCAGTGCTTGCCCGTCGTTCAGAACGAGATAGAGGAATGTGTTTTCAGTATCGATGACGACGGTGCCCGGCGTCTGGTGGCTGACGTAGTCAACCATCTGCCGATCAAGTCTTCCGGGTGCGACAGCGGCTTTTGGTGTTTCGATCCGAGGCGCCGGGGCCGGGACTGGAGCGGGAACTGGCACTGGTACGTGAACTGGAGTTGGCGTGCGGGCTGGAGCTGGAGCTGACAGCGCGAGGACTTGATGCGCGGTCGATTTTTTTTGTCGGTTGAATGCTCGCCGGGCGAGACAGCAAACCGTACCCCAATGCGGCAACGGCCATGACGCCGATTGCAACTCTTCCGGCCGTCGGTAGTGCGAGCGTCTCTGTCTTCGCACGCTTTGCCCGCTTTGCCATGTCTTTCCCCAGGTCCCTGTGCCTGGACGAGGTAGCGAGCAAATTCTAACAAACTGCGAAGCGATCTCGCTCAGGCCGGAAGTCGTTAAGCATCGTTAACGCCAGCGCGGCTGCAGCTTGCGCGCTTCGACGGCGGGCCTGATCTCCTTGCACACTCGTCGAAGATCTCGCGGATCTCCTCGATCGAGCGGGTGCGGAAGGTGACGCCGATGCACTGTTCACGCGCCGTCGAGGACGTTCTGTTCAGTCATGTTGCTGACGCATTCTCTGTCTTAGTCGGGCGAGAACTAAAAACACTGTGTGGGACCGGCTGCGGTTCCCACAATGGTTCCGTCGCCGGAATTGGCACGAATCCGCAAAGAACTGGCACCGGGTTAACGTCTCCACGTTCACTCGGCGATGTTTTGCGAAATCGGGAACCGAACGATCGAGAAAAAATCAGTCAAGGAGTTATGATGCTGTTCGGCTCGAGCGCCGCAGTTTGCGGCGCCGTAGTTGCGCTCACCATTTTTGGCCGAGCTGCTGGAAGTGAAATCGGTGCGGTTCATTCAAGCGATGTCGTCAATGCTGCTTGCGGGGATGCGATCGTTGGCGCAGCATCCATGTACAATCCGTTCAAGCCCGGCAAGGAGGAGGGCGGTCCGAGCACTGCTTCCGGCGAGCGCTATGATCGCTCGGCCTGGGCGGCCGCCATCAAGACAAGTCTGCGTCGGAAGTTTGGTGGGGTCGAATTCGGCGCGAGGCCGAAATATGCGCTGGTCGAGGCTGCAGGCAAGAAGGTCATCGTCAAGATAAATGATGTGGGGCCACTCAGGCCTGGCCGCATCATTGATCTCAATGAGCGGACGATGCGTTATTTCGATCCAAGTCTGGAGCTCGGAGTCATCAGCGATGTAAAAGTTAGCCCGCTTGCGGGGGATTATTGGGTCCCCGGACCGGTCGGCTGAACCGGCTATTGACCGAGGGCTGTCGCTCCTATTCAAGTGCGTGGGGCTGGTGCAGAACAATGCTGACGCAAATCTACGAAGTGGCGACACCGTTCGAAGCCGAGGCGATTTCCGCGATCGGTGTGGATCATGTCGGCGTGCTCGTCGGCGACGGCGCGTTCCCTCGCGAACTTTCGGTTCACAAAGCAGCAGCTGTCATGAAAGCGATCCGGGCACCGTCCGTGCTTTCGGCGCTGTTCCTCTCGGCGGATGTCGCCCTCATCGAACGGATGGTCAGGGAACTTGATCCGCCCGTCGTGCATCTTGGCGCTTCAAACGAATTGATCATGCCTGATCATGTTGTAGCGCTACGAAGGTTGCTGCCAACAACCAAAATCATGCGCAGCGTACCTGTAACGGGACCTGAAGCGGTGGACGTGGCGCGCGCTTATGATGGAATTGTCGACTGGATCCTGCTTGATAGTCATCGCATTGGTGACGTCCAGATCGGTGCGCAGGGCGTGACGCACGACTGGAGCATCAGTCGAACGATTGTCGAGACCGTTCGTAGCCCGGTCATCCTCGCTGGTGGCCTCGGACCAGACAATGTCAAGCAAGCCATCCGGTCGGTCCGGCCTGCGGGCGTTGACTCAAAAACGAAGACCGACCGAGAAGGCACCCACGCAAAGGACTTGGCGAAGGTCCGAGCGTTCTATGCCGCGGCGCAGAGCGGTTAGATCGCGCTTCTTCCGCAATAGCAGTGCGGGGGCGGACTAGTCCACCGGGTCCGCGCGAAGCGCGGCCCGATGACAGGCTCCAGCATGATCCGCGGTGCATCCGGCAGAAGATGGCGGATTGCGCTTAGCTAATCCGCACCCCGCTACAGCGTCACCACGATCTTGCCGAGGTGCTTGTTGGCTTCCATGTGCTCGAACGCCTTGCCGATGTCGGCGAATTTGTAGACCTGGTCGATCGGCAGCTGCAGCTTGCGCGCCTCGACCGCGGGCCAGATGTCCTTGCGCACCTCCTCGAAGATCTCTCTGATTTCCTCGATCGAGCGGGTGCGGAACGTGACGCCGATATACTGGATGCGGCGCGCCGCGTGCAGGTCGAAGTTGAAGTCGCCATGGGTGCCGCCGAGCCGGCCGACATTGACGATGCGGCCCTTGACCTTGGTCGCCTTCAAATTCTGGTTGGCGACCGATCCGGAGACCTGGTCGACGATCAGATCGACGCCTTCTCCTCCTGTCGCCTGCAGCACCTGATCGACCCAGGCGGGATCCTTGGAATCCACCGCGAGATCGGCGCCGAATTCCTTGAGCCTTCCGCGGCGCATCGCATCGGTCGAGGAGCCCACGACGAGCTTGGCGCCCTTCAGCTTTGCGATCTGCATCGCCATCAGACCGACGCCGGAGCTCGCGCCCTGGATCATGACGGTCTGTCCCGGCTGCAACGCGCCGTTGGTGACGACGGCGTTGTGCATGGTGGCGAGTGCGACGGGCAGGGTGGCGGCCTCGTCGAAGCTCATGTTCGAAGGGCTGCGGAACAGCCTGCCGTGGTCGGCGAGCGTGTATTCGGCGAACGCGGCGCCGCCGGAGCCCATGATCTTGTCGCCGACCTTGACGCCTTTGGCGTCGGGGCCGAGCTCGGCAACCTCGCCGGCCCATTCCATGCCGAGCACGGTGCCGACGCCGCCGGCTGCGCCGTGCGCGTGGCCCTTGGTCATGCCGAGATCGGCGCGGTTCAGCCCGCAGGCGTGAACCTTGACCAGCACCTGCGTGCCCTTCGGCACGGGCTTTGCGACGTCGGTGATTTCAGGGCCATTGGCTCCGTACACATAGGCTTTCATGGGCTTCTTCTTCTCGTTTGTGTCGTCTAACGCGAGATGACGCTGGAGCACCGTCATCCCCGCGCAAAGGCTACGCCTTTGTCGCTGGAGGCGCGAGCCTTGCGGCGCAATTGCGCCGCTCGGCGAGCCTCGAAGGATGAACGGCCCAGCTGGTGGCCGTCGCCCTTCGAGGTTCGCTTCGCGAGCACCTCAGGGTGACGGATAACATTTCCTGCTTCGGTCAGAAGCTATTCGGCAGCCTGGCGCTTAGCCCCGGACATCATCGCCTCGAGCCGTTCGCGGATGATCGCTTCCGCCTCGTGGACGATGCGCGAGATCAGTTCAGCGCAGGACGGGATGTCGTGGATCAGGCCCTGCACCTGGCCGGCCGACCAGATGCCCTCGTCGGCATCGCCGGTGGCGTAGACCATCTTGCCGCGGGCGCCGGCGACCAGCTCGCGGACGTCCTCGAACTTGGCGCCTTCCTTCTCCATCGCAACGACCTTGGTCGAGATCGCATTCTTGGCGACGCGCGAGGTGTTGCGCATGGTGCGGAAGATCAGCTCGGTCTCGCGCTCGTCATTGGCGACGATGCGTTCCTTGACGAGCTGATGGATCGGGCTCTCCTTGGTGCACATGAAGCGCGTGCCCATGTTGATGCCTTCGGCGCCGAGCGCCAGCGCTGCGACGAGGCCGCGGGCATCGCCGAAGCCGCCTGAGGCGATCATCGGGATCTTCACCTTGTCGGCGGCGGCCGGAATCAGGATCAGGCCGGGGGTGTCGTCCTCGCCGGGATGTCCGGCGCATTCAAAGCCGTCGATCGAGATCGCGTCGGCGCCCATCCGCTCGGCGGACAGTGCGTGGCGGACGCTGGTGCATTTGTGCAGCACCTTGACGCCGTGCTTCTTGAACTCGTCGACATGCTCCTGCGGCTTGTTGCCGGCGGTCTCGACGATCTTGATGCCGCTTTCGATGATGGCCTGGCGATACTCGGCGTAAGGCGGCGGCTTGATCGCGGGCAGGATGGTCAGGTTCACGCCGAACGGCTTGTCGGTCAGCTCGCGGCAGCGCGCGATCTCCTTGCGCAGATCGTCCGGCGTCGGCTGCGTCAGCGCGGTGATCATGCCGAGCGCGCCGGCATTGGCGACGGCGGCAACCAGCTCCGCGCGGCCGACCCATTGCATGCCGCCCTGCACGATCGGGTGGTCGACGCCGAATATTTCGGTGAAGCGTGTCTTGATCATTCTGCCCTCGTTTCCATCGGAATTTTCCGCGACGCGGACGGCCGCGCACGGTGTTGTTTTTGGATGTCGAGGGAAGGATGCAGTCCTGTCCGGCAAATGTCTACCGGTGACCTGCGGCGTGCCCATGCGGAAATGACGGGGCGCGGAGGTCAGGCGAAGGTGGGGCAGAAGTCTTTCGTCATCTGCTCAGGCGCCGGTGATCACACACGCAGCGCCTGGCCGAGCGCAATGACAGCCGGGATGTTTGTTACGCCGGCACAGCGTCCTTCTTCGACGCGGCGGTTTCCTCGTCGAACGCGGCCGCGATGTCGCGCATGCTGACGACGCCGATCAGGCTGTAATTGTCGATCACTGGCACGTGGCGAATGTGGTGCTTGGTCATCAGGTGACGGATGTGCTCGAGCGTGTCGCTCGAGCTGCACGACACCAGCTGCTGCACCGAGACCAGCTGCGAGACCTTCATGCTGGCACCGGCCGCGCCGTGCTCGGCGATCGCGCGCACCACATCGCGCTCGGTGAACATGCCGACGGCGGTGTTGCCCTCGGTGCGAACGACATCCTTCACCACGAGCGCGCTGATATTGCTGGCGCGCATCAGTTGCGCGGCGATCGCCACCGTCTCGTTCATGCGAACCGTAGCGACGCGAGGGGTTTTCTTGCGCAGGATATCTCCGACTTGCATGGCAACCTCCTTGGTTATCGTTGGCGGGATTCTGGTATACAAAATGCCAATTGTCAACGCCGCCGTCGCAGAAATCTACCACCTGGAAACAGCCAAAATAGGCAGAATAGCTGACGTTTCAGACGATTGGGACCGCCAGTGATGGGGCAGGTCATCGGTCGTTCCGGAAGTATCTGGTATCTGGTATCCCTGACTTGTCAAAAAGAAAGAGGCGCACCGAAGTGCGCCTCCATCAGTTCCCGAAATCCGGCAGTCGAATCAGGCCGACATCTCAGGCCGTTTTGGCGTTGGTCGCGGTCTCGGCTGCGGCCGCAGCCGCCTCGTTGCCGTTGATGAACGCGCGGCGCAACGGCTTGATCACGAACAGCGCCATCAGCGCCGCGGTGGCATTGAGGGCGACCGCGATCACGAACACCGCCTGCCAGCCATAGCTGGCGGCAACGATGCTGGCGGCCGGCACCAGGAGCGCTGCGGTGCCTTTCGCGGTGTAGAGCATGCCGTTGTTGGTGGTCGCGAATTTCGAGCCGAAGGTGTCGCCGCAGGTCGCCGGGAACAGCGAGTAGATCTCGCCGAACACGCCGAAATAGACCGCGGTGGCCAGCACGAACACCAGCGGGTTGTGGCCCCAGGTCGACAGCGTCAGCAGCATCAGCGCGCCGGTGCCGAACGCGATGAACATGGTGTGCTCACGGCCGATGTTATCGGAGACCCAGCCGAAGAACGGCCGTCCGAAACCGTCGAAGATGCGGTCGAGCGAGATCGCGAAGGTCAGCGCGGCCATCTGGAAGCCGGCGAGCGAGACCGGCGTCGTGGCGATCTTGTAGTCGTGCGCGATCGGCGCGATCTGCGCCGCCGCCATCAGGCCGCCGGAGGCGACCATCACGAACACCAGATACATCACCCAGAAGATCGGGCTGCGCAGCACCTGCGGCGGCGTGAAGTCGATCTTGGTCTGCGGCAGGTTGAGCTGCTTCTTCTTCGGCGGGATCGAGACGGCGGGCTTCTGGATGAAGAAGGCGAGCAGGAACACGATCAGGCCTTGCCCGATGCCGAAATCGAAGAACGCGGTCTGGTAGCCGCTCGAGGCGATCATGTTGGCGATCGGCACCACAGTCAGCGCTGCACCCGCGCCGAAGCCTGCGGCGGTGGCGCCGGCGGCGAGGCCGCGGCGATCGGGAAACCATTTCAGCGCATTTCCGACGCAGGTGCCGTAGACCGAGCCGGCGCCGATGCCGCCGATGACCGCCGCGGCATACAGCATGGTGAGTGAATCAGCGTAGGAGTTCAGCACCCAGGACAGCGCGATCATCACGCCGCCGAACATGATGACGATCCGCGGGCCGTATTTGTCGACGAACCAGGCCTCGACCGGCACCAGCCAGGTCTCGGTCACCACGAAGATCGTGAAGGCGAACTGGATTGCCGCGCGGCCCCAGTGATGCGCGCCGTCGATCGGATCGACGAACAGCGTCCAGCCATATTGCAGGTTGGCGATCATCGCCATGCAGACGATGCCCATGACAAGCTGCAGCCAGCGGAACCCGCTGAACGAAGGTTGAGCTTGTGTTGCGGCAGTATTGCTGGAAACCATCAAATCCTCCCGAGCGCGCCTGGTCTTCTTGTGACCCAGTGTCGCAATTATTGTGGCGTATCGTCGCAAGCACTTGGCGGGAGGTTGGTATACTATATCCCAGAAAGCAAGCCCATCTTTCTGCTGCGCCGCAGCAAAACTGGCATGCTTTGGGCTGATCTGGGCTCGCGATCGGTGCCGCAAAATGAAAAACGCCCGGCTTTGGCCGGGCGTTTTCGTCAGCAGAAGTGCCGCGTTGCCTAAGCCATCGCGGTTGATTTCGCGACCACGATTTTCCGCCATGGCTTGAGCACGGATATCGCGAGCAGCGAGGCCAGGATGTTGGCGCCGGCTGCGATGATGAACACGTTGTCCCAATTGCCCGACGATTGCTGCATGTAATTGGCGATCGGCACCAGGAGCGCCGCGGTGCCCTTCGCGGTGTAGAGCAGGCCCGCATTCGTCGTCGCGAACTTGGCACCGAAGGTGTCGGTGCAGGTCGAGGGGAACAGCGAGTAGATCTCGCCCCACGCGAAGAACACAAAGCCCGAGAGCAGCACGAACCAGATCGGATCGTGGCCCCAGAGATAGAGCATCCAGATGCCGATGCCTTCCATGCCGAAGGCGATGAACATCGTGTTCTCGCGGCCGATCATGTCGGAGATCCAGCCGAAGAACGGACGCGTCAGACCGTTGAGGACGCGGTCGATCGTGGCTGCGAAGGTCACGGCCGTCATCGTCACCGCCATCAGCGTCACCGGCACGCTGTCGACCTTCCAGTCGACCGCGATCGGTTTCAGGTTCGCCGTCACCATCAACCCACCGGCGCCGACGATCACGAACATGAAGTACATCAGCCAGAAGATCGGCTGCCGCAGCACTTCGGTCGGCTGATAATTGCGTCGGGTCTGGATGATGTTGGCGTTCTGCACGACGGCCGGCACCTGTCCGGCCTTCGGCGCGAGCAGGAAGAAGGCGAGCAGCACGATGATGATGCCCTGGCCGAGACCGAAATAGAGGAAGGTGGTCTGGAAGCCGGAGTCCTTGATCATAGCCTGGATCGGCGCGACCGTGAGCGCGGAGCCCGCGCCGAAGCCGGCTGCGGTGATGCCCGCTGCAAGCCCGCGCTTGTCGGGAAACCATTTCAGCGCGTTGCCGACGCAGGTGCCGTAGACGCCGCCGGCGCCGATGCCAGCGATGATCATGCCGAGATAGTAGCCGTTCAGCGAGGTCGCCTGCGCGTTGATCGCCCAGCCGATCGCGCAGAGGATGCCGCCGATCAGCACGACGAGGCGCGGGCCGTATTTATCGACGAACCAGCCTTCGACCGGCACCAGCCAGGTCTCGAACAGCACGAAGAGCGTAAAGGCCCACTGGATCGATGCGCGATCCCATCCAAATTTCTTCTGGATGTCGGGCACGAAGAACGTCCACCCGTATTGATAGTTTGCGATCATCACCATTGCGGCGACGCCGATCGCAAGTTGCGTCCAGCGATAGGTGTCGCTGACACGCGCGGCCGCGGGGGCCGCTGTTGCCTGAACCATGTCCGACATTCATCCTCCCAGTGCGCGCTTTGTCATTCTGCTTGTGGCGCGGCGCGATCATCTTGGTATCCGATATGCCAAGGTTCAAGCTGTCGCAGGGGCAGCGTGCGCATATGCCGCAGAAGACTCGGGCGCCCGCGCGAACACTAGTTCAGCGCGCAAAAAAAATGGCCCCGGAAATCGGGGCCATTGGTCGAAGGTTCAATGTCAGGTCGCATCTTGCAGCGAAACACGCCCGGCGAAGAGCGCCGGAAATCGCTGTGCCTCAGAGGCCGAAGCGCGGCAGGTCGCCGTTGCGGTTGGAGATCTCCGCGCTCTTCATCAGCAGGCGGTCGATCGAGGCGAGCAGGCGGCTGAACAGGGTCGAGGCCGGCGCGAGCGCGATGGCGGAAGTCTTGATGGCAGTCGTCTTGGACATTGTCGTCCCCTTTCACTGGAGGCCAGCAATGGGCCGGCGCATCATCTGCAGCCAAACTATGTATACCAGATGCCAGATACAACGGACTTGTTTGCATAGCAGCATGCACAATTGTGCAATGCAACAAAAGCCGCCTAGCATCCCAGATCGTGGGGAGCGGATGCGGAACCCGGCTGTGGACCTGCGCTAGGTATTGTTCGATCACCGGCCTTCGGTGGCGAGGTCAGGCCGCTGCTGGTCGTGTAGTTCGCCTGACGTCTCCTCAACGGTCTTGATCGTTCGCACGCTTGCTGATCGTATCGATCGCGAGCAGTCCGGCGAGCGACAGCAGGGCAAAGCCGAGACCACTAAGGAACGTGGCCGCAGGGCCAAGCGCGTCCCACAGCGCGCCTGCGATGACGCTCGAGCCAAGCATCGCGACGCCGGTCAGCAGGTTGAAATACCCGTAGGCGGTGCCACGCAGCGAAGCGGGCGAGGCATCGGCGACCAGCGTCGCGAACAGGCCCTGCGTCAGTCCCATGTGCAGACCCCAAAGGACGACGCCGAGCGCCAGCCCGCCGAGATTCGCAAGGGTGGCCAGCGCAAGATCGGCGGCGGCGAGGCAGACGAGCCCGAGTGCGAGCAGGCCGGTGCGGTTGATCTGGTCGGACAGCACGCCGGCCGGATAGGCCGATAGTGCATAGACGATGTTCATCAGCACGAGCACCGCGGGGACCCACATCGCGCCAAGTCCGACATCTTGTGCGCGCAGGATCAGGAACGCTTCGCTGAAGCGGGCGAGCGTGAATGCGACGCCGATCCCGACCACGCGCCAGTAGGATGTCCCGAGTTGCTTCGCAGCGGCGAGGCTCAGGGGGTTTTTCGTCCCGCCATCGTCGGCGTGACGCTTCGGCTCTTCGACGGCAAGCACGATCAGGGCGAGCGAGAGGAAGGCCGGAACGACGGCGAGCCAGAACACCGCGCGGAAATTGTCGGCGCTGACCCACATCAGGGCGATGGCGAGCAGGGGACCGACGAAGGCGCCTACCGTGTCGAGCGACTGCCGGAGGCCGAAGCTCGCGCCGCGCAATTCGGCGGGCGCGATATCGGCGACAAGCGCGTCGCGTGGCGCGCCGCGGATGCCCTTGCCGACGCGATCGATGAAGCGGGCGGCAATCAGCCAGCCGACCGTCGGCGCCAGCGGAAATACCGGCTTGGTGAAGGCGGCAAGTCCGTAGCCGATTGCCGCCAGAAGCTTGCGCTTGCCGAGCCAGTCAGACAACGCGCCTGAGAAGATTTTCGTGATCGAGGCGGTCGCTTCCGCGATGCCCTCGATGAAGCCGACCGTCACCATCGAGGTGCCGAGCACGGTGACGAGATAGACCGGCAGCAGCGCGTGGATCATCTCCGACGAGATGTCCATCAGCATCGACACGAAGCCCAGCGCCCAGATTCCCGCAGGGATTCGGGGCGGTGAGGCAGGTGGGTTGGGTTCGGCCGTTACCATCCTCCTCACTGGGCAATCCGCCATGGCACAGTTGCCGGCTCAACTGGCATGAGCCATCAACTCACGGCCGGTGAGCATCGGCGGACTTCACCGCCATCCCGTTTGCACATGTTAGCATTCAGGTGGCGCGAGGCGGAAGCGTAAGCGAGGTGGCCCATAAAGAAGGCCGCCCCGATGGGCGGCCTTGAGTGACTGGGTTTGCTTTTCTTCTTGGCCGAGTGAAGGGTCGGGGCCAGATCCCTTCACCGCGTCCAGTCTTCGCCCGCGCACAGCGTTCCCATGCAGCCGCGTACGTTCAGCGTGCCTGACGACACCAGCGTCACCGAGCTCTCATAGGTCTTGCCGTCATCGGCGTTGTAGATCCGGCCCGCCCATTTGTTCGGGCCTGCGGGCTGCATGTTGATGAACAGCGAGATGCCCATCACCGGCCGGGTGCGCTGCGCGGGATCGGCATTCTTGTCGTCGAGCTGCGGCTTGCCGGTGGCCTTGTCGGTCGGCTCCTTCAGCCAGACGACACGGCCGCACAGCGCGGCGCCACAGCGGTGGACCTTGATCCTGGCGTCGCCGGACTGAGTCAGCCAGACGCCGGCCGGATCGCTCGCCTTGTCGGTGGCTTTGGCGGCGTCGGCGGTGCCGCCGAGGAGCGGGATGTGCAACGCCGCCACGATCAGGCGGCGGGTCAGGTGAGCGTGGATCAACTGCTTTAGGGCCTTGAGCTGGCCGTCATTATCGGGGGCTAATGTCATCATCCACCTTCTTCATGAAAAATTTCATGATAAACATGAAATAAATCACGTTTTAAGTTGAGTCAACAACATTACCAAGGCATGATGCATCCCAGCCATAATGGCCTGTTTGGCAAAAATTTTTTCAGGTGGGTGCGATGGGGAAATCGGTTCGCGAGCAGCGCCAGCTTTGGTTTCGAAGGCTCGATCGGGCATTCTGGGTGATCTGGGCCGCGCTGCCGGTGGTGCTGTGGCTCGCCTATTACCGCACCACCACCGCCTCTGCCACGATCGCCGAAAGCCTCACCGGCGAGCAGGCCAAATGCGCCGCCATTGTCGCCAACCCGCTCACCATGTCGGCCAAGGGCCAGGTGCTGTTCTGGTCGCTGTTCGCGCTTGGGGTATCGTTTTACGCCGTGTTGATCGGCATCCTGCATCGCATGGTCAATCGATTCGCCAACGGGCGGATCTTCGTGTCCGAAACGCTGCAAGGTGTCTGGTGGATGGGGATCTTCCTGGTGGTCTGGCCGTTTGTGGATACGATCACGACCGTTGCGGTGAGCTATGCCCTGTATCAACTCGGCGACGTCAAATTCTTCCTGCCGAGCTACGGCGTCGACGTCAGCACCGTCGCTGGCGGCGTCTTCCTGATGGCGCTGAAGTTCGTGATCGAGCACGCCATCCTGTTGCAGTCCGAAAACGAGCTGACGATCTGAGGTGATGCCGGTGCCCATCGTGGTGAACCTCGATGTCATGCTCGCAAAGCGCAAGCGCCGCCTCGGAGACCTCGCGGACGCGATCGGCATCTCGATTCAGAACCTGTCGATCCTGAAGACCGGCAAGGCCAAGGCGATGCGCTTCTCGACGCTGTCGGCGATCTGCCGCGAGCTGGACTGCCGGCCGGGGGGACATATTGGAGTATGTGCCGGGCGATGAGGGCGGCGATGCCGAGAGCGGCGAGGGTGGTTGATGCGGCGCGCGTTTACGCGTGTGCGATGGATCGATCGCACACATGGTGTCCTGGTTTTAGTGACAACTGGACTTCAGTAGAGGCGCATCGGAAGGGCGACGCCGTCCGGACCGACGAGCAGGCCCCAGGTCTCGTCGGCAGCAACCGCGAATTCCAAGGTCTGCGCCGCGCCGCCCGCGATCTGGAGGGCGACCTTGTACATGCCCGGCGGCAGATTGATTTCCGCACCGTCCGGCGATCTGCGTCCGGTTGCAGGGGCGTCGGTCAGATGACGCCCGGCGCGTGCGTCCAGCTTGATGGTCTGCTCGTTGATGGTGATGACGGCCGTTTCATCCGTGGTATTGCCGAACAGGAGGCGCACCTGCCCCTGCGCTGGCTGGAGTTCGGCATTCGCTGCGGCAGATTTGCGCACCAATAGCCCGGCGACCGTCCGGTCGTGCTGGCGAATGAGCCGGAGGAGCGCGGGACCGCTTGACGTCGTGAACGCGACCATTGCCCTGTCGGGCTCGACGACCGGAACGCCGTTCTCGGTCCAGCCGCGCTTGCCGAGTGCGCCACGATAGAAGCTGAGCACGGCCGCAAGACCAAGCGCCGTCTCGACGCGAACCGCCTCGATGAGGGGTGAATTCCTCGCCGTCGTCAGCAGCCAGGGTTTGGGCCTGGGCAGTCCGGTCGCGAGATCGTCGCTCGCAGCCTCGACCGATGCCTCGGCCGCAGGAGCCGACAGAGCAGGCGCCTGCCGATGCTGTTCCCGGGACATTGGGCGATCGCCCAGGATGTGACGTCGACGGACGTCGGCTGCAACGCCGGACGCGGGCTCGACGTGGCGTTTTGCGAGCTCGATGGGGTAGCGAATATCGGATCCGATTGGCCGGTGGTTCTCGACCACCATCCGAGGTTGCAACTGACCAGCGGCGAAAAGCCGGTCGCGCAATATTCATGAGGATCCAGCGCCGCCATCAGCGCGACGACCGTTCGCTGCCGCCGTCACGACGGCCAGGCACCCGACGACCAAAACCACTGTCGTTCGACGCTTCATCGCCGAATCCAATGTGCACGAGGCATCGACGAGAGCCCTGAGGGCAGGCGCTCGTCTTGAGCTTAGTGGCATTGGCCCTGCAAAACGTTCATCGCCCGCTTGTCGTTTGTTTGCCGCCTTTCCAGGGCAATTTCATCTCATTGCTTCGTCGGGATCGTCACGTACTATGGACGGAGTTCGCGGCCACACTTGGGAGCTCCCCGATGAGCGATATCTGGCGGCTGTCTGCGACCGAACTTGCCCAACGCATCGCGCAGCGGCAGCTAAGCTCCGCAGAGGTGGTGAACGCCCATCTCGCCCGTATCGATGCTGTCAATCCGACGTTGAACGCCGTAGTGCGAGTCCTGGCCGAACAGGCTCGCGCGGCGGCGGACTTGGCTGACCGGCGACTTGCTGCCGGCGAGACGGTGGGTCCTCTGCACGGTGTGCCCTTCACGGTGAAGGAGAACATCGACATCGCGGGTCTGCCCACCACATGGGGCGTGCCCGCATTGGCAGAGGCAATTGTTCCGATGGACGCGCCGGTCGTGGAGCGGATGCGCGCCGCCGGTGCAATACCGATCGGCCGGACCAATCTGCCCGACATGGCGTTGCGCTTGCACACGGTCAGCTCACTCCATGGGCTGACCCGCAATCCATGGCACCCCAATCGTACGGCCGGCGGATCGAGCGGAGGTGAGGCAGCTGCCATCGCCAGCGGTATGAGCCCGATCGGGTTGGGCAATGACATCGGCGGTTCGTTGCGAAATCCGGCTAACGCCTGTGGCATTGCCTCGATACGTCCTTCGCTTGGCCGCGTGCCGGATGCGGATTGTGGCCCTGCCGAGGGGCAATTGCTGGCAGTCCAACTCATGAATGTCCAAGGTCCAATGGCGCGCCGGGTCGCCGATGTGCGCCTTGTGCTGCGCATATTGATGGGGGCGCATGCGCGCGATCCGTGGTCGATCGATGCGCCGTTTGAGGGACCGTCGCACCGGCCGACCCGCGTGGCCGTCATCGCCGAGCCGCCGGGAGGCAGCACTGATCCAGCGATAGCGGCCACGGTTCGACGTGCCGCGGATGCATTGGTCGAGGCCGGCTATGAGGTCGAAGAGGTATGCCCGCCGCGCTACCAGGAGGCCGTGAGTTGCTGGGCGCGCTTCATCTTGGGCGACCTCAGGTCGATGATTGGCCCGTTGTCGCAGATCATGGGCGCAGATGCGCTCGGGTTCCTGAATAGATTCGACGCGCTGGTGCCGGTGCTGCCCGACCCTGCGGCGTGGTCCGCCCTGATGATGGAGCGCCATGCGATTGCGCGGGCCTGGTCGGTGTTTATGGCCGAAAGGCCGTTGCTGTTGTCACCCACGTGGACTCAATTGCCGTTCGAGCACGGCTTTGACACGGCGACGGAGACCGGCGCCGCGACGGCCAAGGAGCTGATGCGCCCGGTGGTTCCTGCAAATCTGCTAGGACTGCCGTCGGCATGTGTCCCGGCCGGACGGGACGAGGAAACCGGACTCCCGATCGGGCTGCTGATTACCGGCTCGCGATTCCGCGAGGACCTATGCCTCGAGGCGGCCGAAGCAATCGAGGCGCGCCTCGGCTTGGCTACGCCGATCGATCCGGTGATGAGGCCGGATTTGCGCGCTGGTCAGTTGCAATAAGAGGTCAGGTTGCTGTTCATGACGAAGAATGCCCGCCTCAATTCATCCAGCGCGGCAGCGGCAGGTTTTTCTTGCGGAGGAAATCCGGATTGAAAAGCTTGGACTGGTAGCGCTGGCCGCCGTCGGCGAGGATGGTGACGATGGTCTTGCCGGGGCCGAGGTCGCGTGCAAGCCGCATCGCCCCCCACGATGTTGATCGCGCTCGAGCCGCCCAGCACCAGCCCCTCATGTTCGATCAGGTCGAACAGGACGGGGAGCGCCTCCTCATCCGTGATCTGGTAGGCCATGTCGATCGACGCGCCTTCGAGATTCTTCGTCACGCGGACCTGGCCGATGCCCTCCGTGATCGAGTCGCCCTCCGTCGTCAGCTTGCCCTTGGTGAACCAGTTGTAGAGGGCGGCGCCCATTGGATCGCTGAGCGCAATCTTCACGTTCGGATTGCGTTCCTTGAGGGCGCGTGCAACGCCGCCCAGGGTCCCGCCGCTGCCGACGGCACAGGTGAAGCCGTCGATCTTGCCGTCCGTCTGCTGCCAGATCTCGCGGCCGGTCGTGCGATAGTGGCCATCGCTGTTGGCGACGTTGTCGAACTGGTTCGCCCAAAATGCTTCCAGCTCCGCGGCGAGGCGCGCGGAATAGCGCGCATAGTGGCTCGGGTGGGAATAGGGCACCGCTGGTATCAGGCGCAGATCGGCGCCGTAGAGCCGCAGCAGGTCCTGCTTCTCCTGACTTTGCGTGTCGGGCATCACGATCACGGAACGATAGCCGCGCGCATTGGCCACGAGCGCAATGCCGATGCCGACATTGCCGGCCGTGCCTTCGACGATGGTGTCGCCCGGCTTGAGCAGGCCGCGCTGCTCGGCGTCGTTGATGATCGCCAGTGCCGCCCGATCCTTGATCGAGCCGCCCGGATTGAGGAATTCGGCCTTGCCGTAGATGTCGCAGCCGGTGGCTTCCGATGGCCCGCGCAGCTTGATCAAGGGCGTGTTGCCAATCGCCTCCAACAGACCCGAACGAACAGTCATGGTGCCCCACCCTTCGTTTCCACGGCTATCTTACGCCGGGCCGGTCAGAGCGTTGGTGCTGTTCTCGCGGTGATTTGGGGAAGCATCTCTATCGTCTGTGCGGCGATGCCGGCGATTTCGTTCTTTTTGAAGGGGCACGAGTCACACGAGCTTTCGCTTCGCAGAGGGCAATCCAGGCGCCATGGCTCCAGACGAAATGCCGCCGTTCAAGCGGCGGCATTCCGCGGCCTGTATGCTATTTCAGCTTATAGGTGCCGGTTTGGTGATTGCAGTCCTGAAATGTTCCGGGCTTGATGACCGGAAAAGGTCCGAGCGGCTGGACCGTGCCGCTTGCAACCATGCCTTCGTATTTTCCAGTGCCGACGACATTCTCGCGAGTGACCTTGCCGTCGCTCCCGAGAGTAAACGATGACAAGCGCTTGTCACCATCTGCATCAATGGCCTCGCACACCGTGGATCCGGTGTTCTTGCCGTCGAGCGAAGCATTCATCCCAACGCAGCGGAAGGTGTGCTTGTCAAACATACCGCCCGGAGTGGTGCTTCGGATAGCCCCCGTCATTTCGTAACTGGCCGCAGTGTGCGTCTTGGAGAAGGTGATCACGTTGTTCGTGCCGGACCAGCACGCGGTGTAGTCGTAGTTGCCCTCCTTCGGTAGTTCGCTTGCAAACGCTGAAGGCACAGGGGTGACGATCAATACGGCCAATACATAAGTTCGCATGGCATTCCCCTCCTGAAAATGGATTCAAAATATCTGTCCCACGAAAGCGGGACAGTGAAGGGTAGCACAGTGATCGGACGTTGATGAGAGGTATCAATTGCTGCGACGCGCCAGCGCCGTCCATCGGCCGGCTGTCGCGTCGGTTGATTGTGCCCCCTCAACGGCAGCTTCCGTACCTGCGAGTGTCATCGTACGGGTGTTGAAATGCTTAACAACGAGATCGATTGATCGCCTTCATCGCACGACCTGGCCCGTACCACCCGAGAAACTCGAGCTCTTTCTTCTTGAGTGCATCTGTCGCGGAGAAGAACTTCTCCAATTCGTCAATGGCTCTCGCTGGAAGGCTGCGGATGTCCGGCAGGTTACCAGCAAACGGCGAGCGTCCCGGGACCGCGAAAATCCGATCGTTTCTCTTCCTCTTGCGCCCGGTTACCTGCACGACTTCGAGAATACCGATGGGCTTACAGCGAAGCACCGTGCCGGGATACGTTGCGGCATCGTGGATCATCAGCACATCCAGCGGGTCTCCGTCATCGGCCTTCGTCGAAGGAATAAACCCCCAGTCGTAGGGATAGGCTAGTCCGGTCATCAAGGGCTTTGAGAGTATGAATGCACGCAGCTTGCAATCGAACTCTAATTTGCAGCAACTCCCGCGAGGGGTCTCGACAACGGCGTGGATATGCCTTTTGTCGGCCCAGGTCGGTAGCTTGAAAAGATTGGTCATCGCCCTTCGCGCTCGCAATGGTTTCCTCGCTCAACGTCCTTAGAACACGGACGCTGTTGCGAATGTTCCAACCCGAAGCGGGACGATAGATCGCGGAGTCTTCGATCGCTGCTCCTGGCCCCTGGCGGACGTGGGCGTCGATTTCATTGATCTCCGCAGCCAACGGCGAAATCGGATGTCAGGCCCGCGCGGCGTTTCCGTCATGCAAACAAAATGGCTGCGGTTGCCCGCGGCCATTTGGCGGGTTGATTGAGCGCGGCCTTTATTCGGCGACCTGCATGTGCGGTGGGTCGAGGGCGCCGGAATCGTGGATCTCGGCGACCTGGTGATCTGAGAAGCCGAGCACTTCGCGCAGGATCTCGTCGGTGTGCTCGCCGAGCAGCGGAGAGCGGGCGACTTCGCTCGGCGAATCCGACAGCTCGATCGGGTTGCCGACCGAGATGTACTTGCCGCGGGTCGGGTGATCGACCTCGACCACGGTGCCGGTTGCGCCCAGCGACTGGTCTTGGTCATCGTCCACTGTTCGATGCGGGCGAAGATCTCGTTGACGCGCTGCGGTGCTTCGACGAAGTCGCGCGTTCTCAGCTGCTCGCAAGTCTGCCTGAGACCCAACTCGATCATCTCGAGTAGGCGCGGGCTACCGGGCCAATGCCTTGCGTTATGTCGCGCTCCTACCTCCAAATAGCAGGCACACCACCACCGAACGAGTGACTTTGTCCTGAGATTGAGGTAGCTTTTTTCGCCCTAATGGCATTTTGGCTTGGTGGGACAAAGACGGAGTCGCCTCTCAGGCGACCTATTTTTTAATCCAATTTTCCTTCGGACCCGCTCTTTTTCGGAGTCCTTTTGCACTCAGGCAGGCGCGAGCCGCAAGAGGAGCAGAGGCAGCGCGCTTAGAGGTCGTCGCTCCCCGAGGAGGACTACCGTGAAGAAGCGATTTTTTTCATATTCAATTCTGCGGACCGTGCTCGCCGCCGGAGCGAGCTTGTTGGTGGCGCCGGCAACGGCCGAAGCACAAAAGCTGGGCGGCAGCATAACCGTCGGCCAGGAGCTGGATATTCCTGGCTTCGATCCGCTGAAGGTTGGCGTCTACGATACATCCGCGCAATCCGCAGCCGCATTGATCTTCGACACGCTAACCTTCCTCGACGACAAGGGTGCCCCGCAACCGAAACTCGCGCTATCGTGGACCCATTCCGACGACTACAAGACCTGGACCTTCAAGCTGCGCCCGGGCGTCATTTTCCATGACGGCACGCCGTTCAACGCGCAGGCGGCGAAAGAGAGTTTCGATCGCTGGAAGGATCCCGCGAACAAATGCCGGTGCGCATTCTACATATCCTTCATCCATGACGTGCAGGCCCCAGACGAACTGACGCTGGTTTACAATCTCAACGATCCAACGGTAACCCTGCCGGCCAATCTCAGCTTTCCAAGTCCGACCAATGTCGTTCATTCGCCGACCGCCTGGAAGAACAAGGGCGACGACTACAATCGCAATCCCGTCGGCACCGGGCCATATATTCCGAAGTCATGGAGCGCGGGCGACCGGATCGTGCTGGAGAAAAATCCCAACTACTGGAACAAGGGCCATCCCTACCTCGATCGCATCATCCTGAAACCCTTGCCCGACGCGCAGTCGCGCTTTGCCAGCGTCCAATCGGGAGAAGTCGATATCATCTGGGATGATGAATACGACGGTGACAATATTCTGAGGGCGCAGAAAGATCCGAGGCTGACCACGCATACCTATTCCGGATCGGGTGCACAGGTCTATGCCTTCAACACCAAGCTCGCGCCGTTTGACGACGTGCGCGTGCGGCAGGCGCTGGTCATGGCGCTGGACCGCAAGAAGATGTCACAAGCCATCACCAATGGTCTGAGTAGGCCAGCCACGAATCCTTACGGCGACGGCTCCTGGGTCAAATGCAAGGACGACGGTGCGCTGCCTTACGACGTCGAAAAGGCGAAGGCGCTGCTCAGAGACTACGGCAAGCCGGTCGAATTCAAGATGCTGGCTACGGCCACGCCGCGCGGTCGTGCCGTCGGCCAGGTGCTGCAGCAGTTTTGGAAGCAGGTCGGCGCCAACATGGAGATCGAGCAGGTCGATCAGGCGACTATCCCGCCGCGCGCCTTCATGCGCCAATTCCAGCTGACGCCCTGGCGCATCGTCGATTTCCCCGATCCCAGTCCGCAGATGTATGCCAATTTCCACACCGGCAGTCCGGTCGCGCTCGCCAATTATTCCGATCCCGAATTGGACCGCTTGCTCGAGCACGCCAGATCCACGGCCGAGTTGGACAGTCGCACTGAGGACTATTGCGCGGTCGGCCGCATGATCAACAAGCAAGCGATCTGGTTCTGGACTTTTCAGAATACGTATTACGCCATCTCAGCCAGCAGGCTGAAAGGCCTGCCGAAACTCTTTAGCGGGGTGATCGACGTCTCCAACGCCTGGCTGGAATAAACGCCATGTCAGGGGTTCTCGCCCGCAGGCTCCTGCAACTGGCGCCGGATTTGCGGCTGACCGCACTCAGTGATCGCGCATGGCAGGAACTGTTGGGTCATCACGACCAACTCGCCAGGGCAAAAGGTGATGACGCGCTGGGACGAGATCGATCGAAATGGAGATATCGATAGCAGTACGAGGAGACGGACCATGTCGACAACGCTGCACCAAAGGAGCCTGCTCATCTCGGCGATATTCGGATTGGCTGCCAATTGTGCTTTGATTTCGACGCCTCTCGCCGAGGGGCAAAAACCGATACAAGATCCCATCACAGGTAACGAAGATCTCGGTGACCTAAGCCAGCCTCAACAGGCCCTGGCCCAATTTTACCGCGGGTTCAACACTCGCGATCTGAAGATGATCGACGAGAACTTTGCTGATTCCGATGAGGTCGCAATAGACAATCCTCTCGGAGGGATCCGGCGAGGAGCAGATCAGCCGCACTTGATGTACCAGGGAGTCTTCAAGAGTTCGGCGGACGTTCACGTTGAATTTTGGGACTATACGATACATCGCGCGGGCGACGTCTTTTGGGCCGTGGGGCGGGAGCGCGGCACCTACCATGATGGTGATGTCGTAAAAAATCTGAACATCCGCACCAGCCGAATTTTTCAACTGATGAATGGTCGCTGGCGCCAGATGCATCATCACGGATCAATCGAAGACGCCAAACTCCTTGGTGACTATCAGAGCGCAGTACGATCCGCAGCGCCGATAACGAAATAAATTCGGGCTGACGCCGAACGGTGGCGAATATTCCGCTTCTGATCGCGCATCGCGTCGGTTCGCGGCGACACTGCGCCATGGTCATGCTCGGAGCGGAGTGGACATGAACCGGCAGGCAAATCCGGCTGGATCGGTCGAAGATGACCGTTGGCGGACCAACGCATTCCGTGAT
This sequence comes from Bradyrhizobium sp. NAS96.2, assembly GCF_001908235.1. Taxonomy (GTDB): domain Bacteria; phylum Pseudomonadota; class Alphaproteobacteria; order Rhizobiales; family Xanthobacteraceae; genus Bradyrhizobium. The sequence continues at coordinate 7,747 of NZ_LGHK01000060.1, read as the reverse complement.
TTCAAGCAAACAAAAATGGCCGCGGTTGCCCGCGGCCATTTTGGCGTGTTGCTCGAGCGTGCGGGTTACTCGGCGGCCTGCTTCCTTGGCGGATCGAGCGCGCCGGAGTCGTGGATCTCGGCGACCTGGTGATCTGAGAAGCCGAGCACCTCGCGCAGGATCTCGTCGGTGTGCTCGCCGAGCAGCGGCGAACGGGCGACTTCGCTCGGCGAATCCGACAGCTTGATCGGGTTGCCGACCGAGATGTACTTGCCGCGGGTCGGGTGATCGACCTCGACCACGGTGCCGGTCGCGCGCAGCGACTGGTCTTCCGCGATCTCCTTCATCGACAGGATCGGGCCGCAGGGGATGTCGTCCTTGTTGAGGATCTCCATCGCCTCGAACTTGGTCTTGGTCATCGTCCACTGCTCGATGCGGGCGAAGATCTCGTTGAGGCGCGGCAGGCGGGCCGGCGGCTTGGCGTAGTTCGGGTCGGTCTTCCAGGTCGGCTCGCCGATCACGTCGCAGATCTTCTCCCAGACCGGCGCCTGGGTGATGAAGTAGATGTAGGCGTTCGGGTCGGTCTCCCAGCCCTTGCACTTCAGGATGCGGCCCGGCTGGCCGCCGCCGGAATCGTTGCCGGCGCGCGGCACGGCATCACCGAACGGAATGCCTTCGCCGAACTGGCTGTATTCCTTCAGCGGGCCGTGGGCGAGGCGCTGCTGGTCGCGCAGCTTGACGCGGGCGAGGTTGAGCACGCCGTCCTGCATCGCCGCCGTGACGCGCTGGCCCTGGCCGGAATGGGTGCGCTGGTAGAGCGCGGTGACGATGCCGAGCGCGAGGTGGAGACCGGTGCCCGAGTCGCCGATCTGCGCGCCGGTGACGAGCGGCAGGCCGTCGCGGAAGCCGGTGGTCGAGGCGGCGCCGCCGGTGCACTGCGCGACGTTCTCGTAGACCTTGCAATCCTCATACGGGCCGGGGCCGAAGCCCTTGATCGAGGCGACGATCATCTTCGGGTTAATGGCGTGGATCTTCTCCCAGGGGAAGCCCATGCGATCGAGCACGCCGGGCCCGAAATTCTCGACCAGCACGTCGCACTGCTTGATCAGCGCGGTCAACACTTCCTTGCCCTTCGGGTTCTTGGTGTCGAGCGTGATCGAGCGCTTGTTGTGATTCAGCATGGTGAAATACAGGCTGTCCACGTTCGGGATGTCCTGCAGCTGGCCACGCGTGATGTCGCCGACGCCGGGACGCTCGACCTTGATCACGTCGGCGCCGAACCAGGCCAGCAATTGCGTGCAGGTCGGACCCGACTGGACGTGGGTGAAATCGAGAATGCGAACGCCCTTGAGCGCCTTGGTCATATCTATTGCTCCGTACTCTGTCTGCCCCTGCACCCGCAGGGAGTGATGTGGGTTTGGGGGTTACTTCTTCTTCAAAACGCTCTGCGGATTGAGGTTGCCGATGCGCCCGCTCTCCGAGCCCGCCGCCGGATCGATCACCGCGTTGATCAGGGTCGGCCTGCCACTATCCAGCGCCGCATTGACCGCGCGCTTCAGCTCGTCGGGCGAGGTGGCGTTGACGCCGACGCCGCCGAAGGCTTCCATCATCTTGTCGTAACGCGAGCCCTTGACGAACACGGTGGTCGCCGGATCGTCGCCGGCGCTGTTGACGTCGGTGCCGCGATAGATGCCGTCATTGTTGAAGATCACGACGCAGATCGGCAGCTTGTAGCGGCAGATGGTCTCGACCTCCATGCCCGAAAAGCCGAACGCGCTGTCGCCTTCGACCGCGAGCACGGGCAGGCCGGTCTCGACCGCAGCTGCGATCGAATAGCCCATGCCGATGCCCATCACGCCCCAGGTGCCGACGTCGAGCCGCTTGCGCGGCTTGTGCATGTCGACGACGCCGCGGGCGAGGTCGAGCGTGTTGGCGCCCTCGTTGACGAAGATGGTGTCGGGGCGTTCCGCGATGATCGCGCGCAGCGCGCCGAGCGCACCGTGATAATCCATCGGCGAAGCGTTGCTCATCAGCTTCGGCGCCATCTTGGCGACGTTGTCGTCACGCTTCTTCGCGACGGTCGCGAGCCAATCGCTCGGCGCGGCCGACCAGTTCGCGCCCATCGCATCGAGGAACGCGGACACGCAGGAGCCGATATCGCCGACCACGGGGGCGACGATCTCGACGTTGGAATCCATTTCCTTCGGCTCGATGTCGACCTGGATGAATTTCTTCGGGGCTTCGCCCCAGGTCTTGCCCTTGCCGTGCGAGAGCAGCCAGTTGAGGCGGGCGCCGATCAGCATCACGACGTCGGCTTCCTTCAGCACGGTCGAGCGTGCAGCGCCCGCGCATTGCGGATGCAGATCGGGCAGCAGGCCCTTGGCCATGCTCATCGGCAGGAACGGCACGCCGCTCTTCTCGACGAAATTCTTGATCGCCTCGTCGGCCTGCGCGTAGGCCGCGCCCTTGCCGAGGATGATGAGCGGACGCTTTGCGCTCTTGAGGACATCCAGCGCGCGCTTGACCGAAGACGGGGAGGGGATCTGCTCGGGCGCCGCGTCGATCACCTTGACCAGCGACTTCTGGCCGGCATCGGCGTTCATCACCTGCGAGAACAGCTTTGCCGGCAGGTCGAGATAGACGCCGCCCGGACGGCCCGACACCGCGGCGCGGATCGCGCGCGCAAGGCCGATGCCGATGTCCTGGGCGTGCAGCACGCGGAACGCCGCCTTGCAGAGCGGCTTGGCGATCGCGAGCTGGTCCATCTCCTCATAGTCGCCCTGCTGCAGGTCGACGATCTCTCGCTCGGACGAGCCGGAGATCAGGATCATCGGGAAGCAGTTGGTGGTGGCGTGCGCCAGCGCGGTGAGGCCGTTGAGGAAGCCGGGCGCCGAGACCGTCAGGCAGACGCCGGGACGCTTGGTCAGGAAGCCGGCGATCGAGGCCGCATAGCCGGCATTCTGCTCGTGGCGGAACGAGAGCACGCGAATGCCCGCCGCCTGGGCCATGCGGCCCAGGTCCGTGATCGGGATACCCGGCACACCATAGACGGTGTCGATGCCGTTGAGCTTGAGCGCATCGATGACGAGGTGGAAGCCATCGGTAAGTTCCTGCTCGGTGCCCGGTGCCTCGGACTTCGTAGCGGTATTCAGCATCGGCATCGTCTCCCTGATCGTTCTTTGTTCGGACGATCTGATTGTCGTCTGAAGCGTGTGTGGATTCTCAAACTTGCGTGAACAGCTCTCTACCTGAACAACTCTTGGCCGTGCGCCTCGACATAGGCGGCAAGGCCGAGCGTGTGATCGCGCGCGCGCTTCTCGGCGAGCTCGGTGTCGCGCGCTTCCAGCGCCTCGATGATCCCGAGATGCTCGGGCAGCGAGGTTGCGGTGCGGTCCTTGCGGCCGATCGTGAGCTGGCGATAGCCGCGCACGTGCAGCAGCAGGTCATTGGTCAGATCGACCAGCACAGGCGATTCCGACAAAGAGATCAGGGCCTGGTGGAAGGCGATGTTGGCCCTGGAATATTCCTCGATGTGATCCTGCGGCAGGCGGTCGTCGCTGAAGTCCTTGAAGAAGTCGCGCAGCGACGAGATGTCCTTCTTGCGCGCGGTGGTCGTGATCAGGCGCGCCGCCATGCTCTCCAGCGCCGCCCAGGCGCGGATCATGTCGACGATCTCCGCCTTGGTGCGGCGGACCACGACGATGCCGCGGCGCGGCACGGTCTTCACGAAGCCGTCCTGCTCGAGCATTGCGATCGCTTCGCGGATCGGCGTGCGGCTGACGCCGAGGCGCTCGGACAGCGCGCGCTCGTCGAGCATCACGGGCTCCGGCGTCGCGTAGATGTCCATCTTCAGGATCGCTTCCTTCAAGGCTTCATAGGCCTTGTTCTTGAAGCTCGTCTCCGGCGCGATCCGGACGATGGCAATATCTGTGTCAGCCATGGTGGGCGACGCCTTGGTCTGTTTCGGTTCTGGCACGACTCGTCTCCTCCTCTTGGAGACGTCTTCTTAGCAGAAGAAATTACCCTAGATTTTTGGCATGCCAAATACCAGAATGTCAAGCTGCCCTTATTTTTCGGACTTTTTGATCGTCGACCGACCTTGACAATTGCGTTTTTGGCATACCAAATGCCACGAAATTTGTCCCAGGAGGAAGCCGATGTCAAATTCTAAGGATGCGGTCCGCAAAATTCTCGATGCGGTCAGGGCCGACAAGCGAACGAGCCTCACCGCGCCCGAAGGCAAGGTGGTTTGCGACGCCTACGGCATTCCGGTGCCAAAGGAAGGCGTTGCCAAGTCGGCGGCCGAGGCCGCCCGGATCGCCTCCGACATGGGCTTCCCGGTCGTGATGAAGATCGTCTCGCCCGATATCCTGCATAAGACCGAGGCCGGCGGCGTGGTGGTCGGCGTCAAGAGCGCCGCGGACGCCGAGAAGAGCTACGAGACCATTCTCGCCAACGCCAGGAAGTACAAGGCCGATGCCAAGATCGAGGGCATCCAGGTCCAGCAGATGCTGGGCGGCGGCACCGAGGTGATCGTCGGTTCGATCACCGACGGCTCGTTCGGCAAGCTGGTAGCCTTCGGCCTCGGTGGCGTGCTGGTCGAAATCCTCAAGGACATCACCTTCCGCCTCGCGCCCGCGACCAAGGAAGATGCGCTGTCGATGCTCGACGGCATCCAGGCCCATGAGATGCTGAAGGGCGTGCGCGGCGGCGAGGCGGTCAATCGCGAGGCGCTCGCCGACGTCATCGTCAAGGTGTCGCAGCTGGTCAGCGACTTCCCGGAGATCGTCGAGCTCGACCTCAACCCGGTGTTCGCCACCAGCAAGAACGCGATCGCGGCCGACGTCCGCATCGTCGTCGACTTCAACTACAAGCCGCGCCCGGCGCCGCGTCCGACCGAAGAGATCGTCGCCGCGATGAGCCGCATCATGCAGCCGAAGGGCGTTGCCGTGATCGGCGCCTCCGCCGAGGACGGCAAGATCGGCAACTCGGTGATGAAGAACCTCATCAACGGCGGCTACAAGGGCGAGATCTATCCGATCCACCCGAAGGCGGACGAGATTCTCGGCTACAAGGCCTACAAGAGCGTCAAGGACGTGCCCGGCGTGATCGACACGGCGGTGTTCGCGATCCCCGCGAAATTCGTCGCCGGCGCGCTCGCCGAATGCGGCGAGAAGAAAATCCCGGGCGCGGTGCTGATTCCCTCGGGCTTTGCCGAAGCCGGCGCGCCGGAATTGCAGGCCGAGATCGTCGAGGTCGGCAAGAAGTACAACATCCGCCTGATGGGGCCGAACATCTACGGCTTCTACTATACGCCGGCCAATCTCTGCGCGACGTTCTGCACCGCCTATGACGTCAAGGGCCACGCCGCGCTGTCGTCGCAGTCGGGCGGCATCGGCATGGCGATCATCGGCTTCTCGCGCTCGGCCAAGATGGGCGTGTCGGCGATCGTCGGCCTCGGCAACAAGTCCGACATCGACGAGGACGATCTGCTCGCTTTCTTCGAGCAGGATCCCAACACCAACCTGATCGCGCAGCACTGCGAGGACCTCAAGGACGGCCGTGCCTTCGCGGAGGCCGCCAAGCGCGTCTCCAAGAAGAAGCCGGTGGTCGTGCTCAAGGCCGGCCGCACCTCTGCGGGTGCGAAGGCGGCGTCGTCGCACACCGGCGCGCTCGCCGGCAACGACAAGATCTACGAGGACGTGTTCAAGCAGTCCGGCGTGATCCGCGCGCGCTCGCTCCGGCAGCTGCTCGAGTTCGCCCGCGGCGTGCCGGTGCTGCCGACGCCGAAGGGCGAGAACGTGCTGATCATCACCGGCGCCGGCGGCTCCGGCGTGCTGCTCTCCGACTCCGTCGTCGACAACGGCCTGTCGCTGATGCAGATGCCGCCGGATCTCGATGCGGCGTTCCGCAAGTTCATCCCGCCGTTCGGCGCAGCAGGAAATCCTGTGGATATCACCGGCGGCGAGCCGCCGATCACCTACGTCAACACCGTGAAGCTCGGCCTGTCGGACGAGCGCATCCACGCGCTGATCCTCGGCTACTGGCACACCATCGTGACGCCGCCGATGGTGTTCGCGCGCAACATGGTCGAGGTGAAGAAGGAGATGGAGGCCAAGGGCTTCGTCAAGCCGATCGTCGCCTCGCTCGCCGGCGACGTCGAGGTCGAGGAGGCTGCCGAGTACCTGTATCAGAACGGCATTCCGGCCTACGCCTATTCGACCGAATTGCCGGTCGAGGTGCTGGGCGCCAAGTACAAGTGGGCGCGCGGCGCGGGCCTGCTCTGAGTTGATCAACGCGCCGCTCCGGTTCGCCGGAGCGGCGCTATGGTCGTGAGATATGGTCGTGAGAATCAAATCGCGGCTGTCGCCGCTGGCAACGCCTATCTGATGCCGTATCGCGCCATGTCGTCTGCCACATTCGGCCGGATCGCTATTGCTGCCGCGATATCGGCCTCGCTGCCCGCGATGTCCCCCCTTCTGCCTCCTGACGATAGCGCGTCCGTACAGTGAGACGGCATATCTTGGGTCGACGCGAAGTATCACGTCATAGTCGGCAAGGGCGTCGTCAAGCGCGCCCTTCTTGAGATAGGTGAAGGCGCGACTATCGAGAATGCGGATATCGCGAGGCCGTATCTGCAGCGCTTCATTGCAATCCGCGAGGGCGCTGTCGAAAGCACCTGCGATTGCACGGATGAAGCAGCGGCTGTTTAGTGCAAAGGCATTTCTGGGCTCGAGTTTCAACGTTTGGCCAAGATCCTGGATGGCATGGTCATAATCGCGCTTTCCCTGGTAGGAATAGGCCCGACGCATGAAAGCGAAACCATTCCCGGGGTTTGGATCGAGTTCAATCGCCCGATCGAAGTCAGCGGTGGCGAGATCGCGTTGGCCCTTCAGATCGTGAGCATGACCCCTGGCGGAGAAACCGGCCGGGCAAAGTGGGTCCAGTTTGATCGACTGATCCATATCCTCGATGGCTCGGTCGTACTCGCGTGTGGCGAGGTGGACGGAACCGCGGAGAAGATAGCCGCTGGCGTTGCTCGGGTAGAGCTTGATGGCCTCGTCGATGTCCTCGATGGCGCGGCCAAATTCGCTCATCGCCACATAGAGGCCCGCTCGTTGCAAAATTGCGACGGAGGAACTGGGATCGAGGCTGATTGCACGATCGACATCCGCCATGGCTTCGCCTAGCTGGTGGTTGGCTGCACGAACGGCGGCCCGCTCGGAATAGAAGCGCGGGTTTGCCGGATCGATGTTGATGGCTTGGTCGATCTGCTCAATGGCCTGATCGTAGGCGCCCGTGAATTTGAATCGGGTTGCAGCCAGGATGAAGGGGTAGCCTTGCCTGAATTCGGGTGACGGTTTCCGAATCTCCCCAAGCGCCGCTTGTGGCGGCACACGACACGCTGAAAGGATCTTTTGGGGCGGCGGCTCCTCCGCTTGGGCAGAGCCTCCCAGTGCACCCACGATCAGCAATTGTGCCGAAAGAACAAGAACCAGGTACTGCAGTCGGACAATGGTCCGCAAGAACCGGCGGTGCGGCGGCGGGACTTTCATTGCAGCGGAATCAAGCAATATCCTCGATAGATGGTATGAGTACATCAGCAATCTCTGGACTTCACTTGTGCAACCTTAGCATGCATCGTTTTCGTAGCAACAGGCTGTCAAGGTCGAGGAGGCTGCCGAGTACCTGTATCAGAACGGCATTCCGGCCTACGCCTATTCGACCGAATTGCCGGTCGAGGTGCTGGGCGCCAAGTACAAGTGGG
>NZ_LGHK01000006.1 GCF_001908235.1 Bradyrhizobium sp. NAS96.2 | reverse complement strand
TTCCAATGCGGATAATCTGCTTCACGGACGGTCCCCTCGTTTGAGATTGCACAACCTCATTCTGGCACACTGATGCCGTAGGGGGCCGTCCACACCATCAACCGCCGCATTCGGCGATGAACGGGACAGCGGCCCCAGCTCCGCGCAACAACCGAGATTTGGGGTAATGGGTCCTGGCTTTCGCCAGGACGACGATGGGGATGGTTCTCGATTCAAATGGGGATTGTTCTCGCTTCAAGACGTCAAACACGCGATGACAGGTGTGAGTGCGTGCACAACTCTTCTCACGCGTCGTCCCAGCGAAAGCAGGGACCCATACGCCGCGGCTCGTGTTGTGAAAGGGATTCGTCGTTCCAGCGCCCGCAACAATTGGCATTTGGGGTTATGGGTCCCGGCCTTCGCCGGGACGACAGTGAGTGTGTGGTGCGCCTTGTGGGTCAAACATCCGCACTCTCGCGACATGAATCGTCCGAGTCTTGCATTTCGTTTCGCCGCTCTGGAAGCAGAGGGCGCAGGGAAAGCCGGGTGCCGATCGCACCCATGGGTCCCGCGTAATAGAAAACGCGGGAGGTAGGACCACAGGTGTAACCGGAACAACCCGGCTTTCCCTGCGCGATGGGTTACGGCTTACTTCGTGCTCTCCCCGGCGAGACTTGGCTTTGTTGTCACCGTCTCCGCAACGCGCACCGCGCAATTCGAGAGACACCTGCCACTAGGGCGTCGGGACCACACGACTTCACCGTCCGCCTCATGCGCACTCGTCAGTTGCGCAATCGGCGTCCACCGCATCTCGACCCGCGTTCGTGACGATCGCGAAGCGCCCCTCGATCAGATGAGACGCCCATTTCATATACTGAATTGCATTTCGGATAAAGCGAAATATTTTTGCGGCGGGGGCATGCGCTGTCGGGCAACTCAATGATTGGCGATTTCCGGGTGAGCCGGCCGCCAGCGTTAACGCTCCCGGCACAGCGTCACGGGGCTTGCCAGGAAAGCGGTTTGGACGTTCTAATCGAGGGATTGCAGTACGTTATTTTTTTGAACAGTGGATTTCCAATGAACGCCATCGAGCAAATCATTGCCGGCTACGTGTCGTTGAAGAATCGTCAAGCGCTGGAAGAGCTCAGGGACCATCGCCAACGATTGTTGGACGGTGTTCGAGCACACAGCGTCCCGGGTTTCAGGCCGACGGTCGTGAATAACACGCTCCGCGAGGAGATCGAACTCATCGAGGCGGCATTGGCTCGCTTTGACGAGGATGCATAGCCCGCGACGGGGCGCCGTCACCTGCTGCGGCCGCTGCCGTTCATCCGTCGAACCTATCGATGAACGCCACCGTTGAGCGCGGTCGCTGGAGCCGCAGCGCCGGGCCAATTCCCTGAAGAAATCCCGGCGCGGGCAGGCGAGCTGGCGCCCAATTCCTCGCCATGACCTGATCAATATCGAAGCATGAAATATATAATATGTAGAAATATCAATATGATATTATAAATTGTATGCAGAATGCAAAATATGCTTGTGGCGCCGGCCTCCTTGAAGCAGACTTCGCGCGGGGCAGGAGAGGCCAACGACCTTCGATGACGAGGGCGCGCCAGGGGCAAAAACAATCTGCCGGCAGAGGAGCGAGCAATGAGCGATCAGGTGTCCACCATCGCAATGGCAGATACGGCAAGGCCCAGCGGCGTGCGCTGGAAGATCTTCCTGCTGATGCTGTTCCTGATCTCGATCAACTATATCGATCGCGCGTCGCTGTCGGTCGCGATGCCCGTCATCGCCAAGGAGTTCGACATCGATCCGGCAATGCAGGGCCTGATCCTGAGTTCGTTCTTCTGGACCTACGCGCTGATGCAAGTGCCGGGCGGCATGCTGGCTGACCGCTTCAAGCCGCGCATCGTGATCGCGCTCGCGACATTGTTCTGGGGCTTCTTCCAGGCACTGGCGGCGCTGTCCACCAGCTGGATGCTGCTGCTGATGACCCGGCTCGGGCTCGGCGCGTCGGAAGCGCCGATCTATCCGGCCGGCGGCAAGCTCAACGCGATCTGGATGACGCAGACCGAGCGCGGCCGCGGCGCGACCCTGCTCGACGGCGGTGCGCCGCTTGGCGCTGCGCTGGGCTCGATCGTGATCGCGTGGCTGATGGCGGCGTTCAGCTCCTGGCGCGTCGCCTTCGTCGTCGCCGGCATCGGCACCATGCTGTGCGGGCTGTGGGCCTGGTATTACATCCGCAACGTGCCGCGCGAGCATCCGTCGGTCAATGAGGCCGAGGCGCGCTATCTCGAGGAAGCGCATGCGATCGAGGACGCGGCGACGCCGCCCTCGTCAGGCGCAAGCGGGATGGCCTATTTCCGCTTCCGCTCGGTGTGGTGCATGTGCCTCGGCTGGATGTTCTTCAACACCACCTTCTACGGGCTGTTGACCTGGATGCCGACCTATCTGTTCAAGGTGCACGGCTTCGACATCAAGGCGCTCGGCGGTGCATCCTTCATCATCTTCTTCGCGGGCTTCGTCGGAGAGCTGGTCGGCGGCTGGATCGGCGATGGCTGGCGCGCGCGGGGCGGGGCGCCCAACACCGTGTTCCGCACGCTGTTCGGCATCGCCGCGATCATGGCGACGGTGTCGATCTTCCTCGTTGCCTACGTCACCAATGCGGTCGCGGTGGTGGTGCTGCTGTCGACGACACTGTTCTTCCTGCGCTGGTGCGGCATGTACTGGGCGATCCCCTCGGCATTGGCGGGCCGCGGCAAGTCCGGCTTCCTCGGCGGCTGCATGAATCTCGGCGGCAACATCGCCGGCATCACGACGCCGCTGATCGTCGGCTTCATCGTGCAGGCCACCGGTTCCTACTTCCTGGCCCTGATGTATTTCGCCGCCGCGGGCATTGCGCTGTTGATCTGCTCGACCCTGATCGACTACAGCCGCAAGCTCCCGGTCTAGAATCGGAGTGCGGTCGAGCCCGTGAAGGGTTCGGCCGGTTGATGAGGCCTCGCGAATGACACGTCCCATCAGGCTCGGCATGCTGACGCCGTCGTCGAATACCGCACTCGAGCCGATCACCTGCGCGATGCTGGCCGGGATCGACGGCGTCTCGGCGCATTTCTCGCGCTTCAAGGTGACTGAGATCGCGCTGTCGGAGCAGGCGCTGCGCCAGTTCGACGCCAGCGAGATCCTTCGCGCGGCGGAATTGCTCGCCCATGCCAAGGTCGACGTCATCGCCTGGAACGGCACCTCGGCAAGCTGGCTCGGCTTCGATCGCGACGAGAGCCTGTGCAGGCAGATCACGGCGGCTACGGGGATCAAGGCCTGCACCACGGTGCTGGCCTATCGCGACCTGCTGCGGCGGATCGGCGCCAAGCGCATCGGGCTGGTGACGCCGTATCGCCGGGATGTGCAGGACAAGATCATCGCCAACTGGAATTCGGAAGGGCTGCACTGCTTCGCCGAGCGGCATTTGTCGTTGCAGGACAATTTCTCCTTTGCCGAGGTCAGCGAGGCTGAGGTCGCAGGCCTGATCGAGGGAGTGGTGCGCGAGGGCTGCGATGCCGCCGTCGTGCTCTGCACCAACATGCGCGGCGCCGGCGCCGCCGAACGGCTGGAGCGCGGATTTGGCGTGCCGGTGCTGGACTCGATCGCGGTGACGCTGTGGGCGTGCCTCACAGCCGTCGGCAGCGATCCGTCGCGCGTGCACGGCTGGGGCAGCCTGTTCACGAACCCCGATCTGCGCGCAGCGAGCGCGATCTCCGATCATAAAATGAAGGCCGACAGTGACTGAAGCCAAGCCGACCAGACGCAACAAGGAGCCCAAGCGGCCGATGACGGCGCTGCAACGGCGTCTCCTGCGTGTGCCGCGGGTCGGACTGCACGAGCAGGCGGCGGCGCGGCTGCGCACCATGATCGTGCGCGGTGAGCTGGCGCCGGGACAATCGCTGGGCGAGGCTGATTTGTCCGATGCGCTCGGCATTTCGCGCACTCCGTTGCGCGAGGCGCTGAAGCAATTGGCGAACGAGGGCCTGGTCGAGCTCAGGCTCAACCACAGCGCCGTGATCACGCCGTTCCGCCGCGCCGAGCTCGCCGAATTGTTCGAGGCCGTCAGCGGCATCGAGCGCTGCGCCGCCGAGCTCGCCGCACTCCGCATGGAGGACGCCGATTTCGAACGGCTCGAGGCGCTGCAGGACAAGATCGAGTGGCATCACGGCCGCGGCGAGCTGCGCGACTATTTCCAGGCCAATCAGCAAATCCATTCGGCGATCGTCGGCTTCGCCCGCAACGCGGTGCTGAAGGCGACGCATGAGGCGTTGCTGGCGCGGGCCGAGCGGGCGCGCTACTTCGCGCTCTCGGTGCTCGGGCGCTGGGATGAATCGGTGCGCGAGCATCAGGAGATCCTGGCCGCACTCAGACGCCGCAATGCGGCGCTGGCCGGGCAGATCCTGGCCCACCACGTGCGCCGCACCGGCGAGATCGTTGCCGAGACGCTGGATGGCAAGGGAGATGAGGCTGGAGTGCCGGACGCACCCGCCAAGCCGCGCGGCCGCAAGGCGAGGAACGTTGTGTCATGAAGATCCTGCTGCTCAATCCCAACACGACGGCGGATGTGACGGATCTGCTCCACGCCGCCGGCAGCAAGGTCGCTTCGGCCGGTACCGAACTCGTGCCGGTCACTGCAACGCGCGGCGTGCCTTATATCGCGACCCGCGCCGAGGCGCAGATCGGCGGCGCGATCGCGCTGGAGATGCTGGCCGAGGCCGGTCCCGGCATCGATGTCGCCATCATCGCCGCGTTCGGCGATCCCGGCCTGTTCGGCGCGCGCGAGCTGTTCTCATATCCCGTCGTGGGATTGGCCGAGGCCGCGATGCTCACGGCCTGCATGCTCGGCCGGCGGTTTGCGATCGTGACCTTCGCCGGCGCGCTGGCGCCGTGGTACGAGGAATGCGTCACCATGCATGGGCTCGCCGCGCGCTGCGCCGGCATCCGCACGCTCGACGGCGGCTTCCAGTCGATCTCCGACGTCCAGGCCGAGAAGGAGGAGCTCCTGGTCGCGCTCGCGAACCAGGCGGTCGCGCAGGATAGCGCCGATGTCGTCATTCTCTCGGGCGCGCCGCTCGCGGGGCTCGCGGCGAAGGTGCGCGACCGCATTCCGGTGCCCGTGGTCGACCCGGTCGCGGCTGCGGTGCGCCAGGCGGAGACGCTTGCCGTGCTCAAGCCGCGCAAGGCGGTGGCCGGCACCTTCCGCCGTCCCGATCCGAAGCCGACGATCGGGCTGGCCGAGCCGCTTGCCGCCATCATCGAACATCGCTCACCGAAAGAGGGGACGTGCTGATGTCGTTCGACACCATCATCCGCGGCGGCACCGTGGTCACCGCTGCCGACACCTTTGCCTGCGACGTCGGTATTCGCGACGGCAAGATCACGGCGCTCGGTCAAGATCTCGGCGATGCAACCACGATCATCGACGCCACCGACCGCCTTGTGCTGCCCGGCGGTATCGACAGCCACGTCCATTTCGCCCAGCCGTCGGGCGACGGCATCGTCATGGCCGACGGCTTTGCCAGCGGCACCCGTTCGGCGGCGTTCGGCGGCAACACCACCGTGCTGCCGTTCTGCCTGCAGGAGAAGGGCCAGACGCTGCGCGAGGCGCTGAAGCACTATCATGCGCTGGCCGAAGGCGAATGCCATGTCGACGTCGCCTTCCATCTCATCGTCACCGATCCGACCGAGCATGTGCTGGGCCAGGAGCTGCCGGCGCTGGTCGAGGACGGCTACACCTCGCTGAAAGTCTTCATGACTTATGAGGGGCTGGCGCTGTCGGATCGCGAGCTGCTCGAGACCATGTCGGTCGCGCGCGAGACCGGCGCGATGCTGATGGTGCATGCGGAAAATTTCGACGCGATCCGCTTCCTGACCGACCGGCTGGAACGCGCCGGCAACACCGCGCCGCGCTTCCACGCCACTTCGCGGCCGATCCCGGTCGAGCGCGAGGCAACCCATCGCGCGATCTCGCTGTCGGAACTCGTCGACGTGCCGATCATGATCGTGCACGTCTCGAACCGCGAGGCGATGGACGAAATCCGGCGCGCGCAGCAGCGCGGTCTCAGGGTAATGGGCGAAACCTGTCCGCAGTACCTGATGCTCACCGAGAAGGATCTCGACCAGCTCAATATGGAGGGCGCAAAGTACGTCTGCTCGCCGCCGCCGCGCGACGTCGCCAGCCAGCAGGCGTGCTGGGAGGGCCTGCAGCAGAAAGTATTCTCGGTGTTCTCGTCGGACCATTGCCCGTTCCGCTACGACGATCCGGAAGGAAAGCTCGCGCCGAAAGGGCACACCAGCTTCCGCTGGGTACCGAACGGGATTCCCGGCGTCGCGACGCGGCTGCCGATCCTGTTCTCCGAGGGCGTGGTGAAGGGCCGCATCGATCTCAACAGCTTCGTCGCCTTCAGCGCTACCAATCACGCCAAGATCTACGGCCTCTATCCGCGCAAGGGCACGATCGCGGTCGGCTCGGATGCCGACATCGCGCTGTGGGACCCCAAGCGCAAGGTGACGATCCGCCACGAGCTGATCCACGACGGCTCGGACTACACGCCCTATGAAGGCCTCGAAGTGACCGGCTGGCCGGTGCTGACCATGGTGCGTGGCAAGGTGGTCGTCGACGACGGCACCCTTGTCGGCAGCAAGGAGCACGGCACATATTTGCCGCGCTCGAAACCGTCGGGAGCCGCGACCATCCCGTAACCCATGCAATAAGAAGGCAGGAGACCACCATGCCCTATGCGACAACCGACGACGGCGTGCGGCTCTATTTCGAGGAGACCGGATCCGGTCATCCGGTGATCCTGGTCCACGAATTCGCCGGCGACCTGCGCAGCTACGAGCCGCAGATGCGGCATTTCGGCAAGCGCTTCCGGACCATTGCCTACAATGCGCGCGGCTTTCCGCCGTCTGATGTGCCAGAGCAGGTCTCGTCCTATTCGCAGGCGCGCGCCGCCGATGACATCCTGGCCGTGCTCGATCACGTCGGCGCGCCGAAGGCACATATCGTCGGCCTCTCGATGGGCGGGTTTGCGACCTTGCATTTCGGGTTGCGCCACCCGGCGCGGGCGCTGTCGCTGTGCATCGGCGGCTGCGGCTATGGCGCCGAGCTCGACAAGCGCGAGACGTTTCGCGCCGAGGCCGACGTGATCGCCGCCACGATCCGGAAAGACGGCATGCCGGCCTTCGCCGAGCGCTACGCCTACGGTCCGACCCGCGTGCAACACGAGAACAAGGATCCGCGCGGCCATGCCGAGTTCAAGCGCATGCTGGCCGAGCACTCGGCGGTGGGATCGGCCAACACCCAGCAGGGCGTGCAGAAGGAGCGTCCGTCACTTTACACGCTGGTCGACGAGATGAAGCGTATCAATGTGCCGACGCTGATCATCACCGGCGACGAGGACTGGCCGTGCCTGCTGCCGGGCATCCTGATGAAGCAGAGCATCCCGTCGGCTGCGCTCGCGGTGATGCCGAACTGTGGTCATGCCATCAACATCGAGGAGCCCGACGAATACAACCGTATCGTCGGCGATTTCCTGTCCCAGGTCGAAAGCGGCCGCTGGCCGCAGCGCGATCCCCGTGCTGTGAGTGCGTCGATCACGGGGATGAAGGACTAGCTAGGGCGCGTACTCATCGTCAGCGGCTTGCGTGAGAAGGCGAGGGGCTCCATTGCCCCTTGCTCAAATGCTCGTGCACGATGAGCCAACCGGATTGTTGCTTGCGGCACACTCTGGTGCCTCGTCCACTTCCGCCAATTTCTTCGCGCGCTCCGCCATGTCGGATCGTCGCCGCGCAATGCGCGCGAGAGCAGATCGATTCATGACGCGCATGCGTCACGGCGATCAATCCAGCATCGCTCGCAAGCGCTGCAACCGACGCGTGAATCGAAATGCGCGACGATGAATCGTTGTGACGATGTGTTGCTCGCACAAAACTTACACAGGGCTGTCATCGGCGATGGATAACTTGTCGCAGGTCGACGTCACAAATCTGTAAAATCAAGGGGCACTACGGTGAAAGCCAAATTTCTTTCGACGGTCGGAGTCTGTCTGGTTGCTGCCGCTGCAATTGCGTGCAGCGCTGCCGCTCAGGACGACAGGGATCACGATCATCGTCATCCGCACGACATCCACACCGCAACGCCGATCAAGCATCTCGTCGTCATCTTCAACGAGAACCGCTCGTTCGATCATTATTTCGCGACCTATCCGAACGCAGCCAACCCGACCGGCTCGATTCCATTCACGGCGAAGCCGCATACGCCAAAGGTCAACAACCTCGCCAATGCCAACCTGCTGACCAACAACCCGAACCTCAACCCGGCCAACGGCACCGGCGCGACCAATCCATTCCGCCTCGATCGCACCCAGGCGAACACGCGCTCGCAGAACCACGCCTACACGCCCGAGCAGCAGGCGGTCGACAACGGCAACGAAGACCTGTTTCCGAAGTTCACCGGCCGCGGCACCGCCGGCGGCGTCGGCGCCTTCGGCACCAACGGCCAGGTGATGGGCTATTTCGATGGCAACACCGTCACCGCGTTCTGGAATTACGCGCAGAACTTCGCGATGAGCGACAACAGCTGGACCGACACTTTCGGTCCGTCGACGCCCGGCGCGCTTGAGGTGGTCTCCGGTCAGACCAACGGTGCGCAGAACATCGTCGGCACGACGTCGTCGATCGCCGACGGGCAGGGCGGCCTGACCTTGATCGGCGATACCGACCCTGCCTATGACTCCTGCTCGAGCACGACCAGCCAGGTCCTGATGACCAGCAAGAACATCGGCGACCTGCTCAACGCCGAGCACATCAGCTGGGGCAGCTTCATGGGTGGCTTCGACCTGACGCTCAAGAACAGCAACGGCACCACCAATTGCGGCCGCAGCACCTTCTCGAGCAACGTCAACGGCACCATCGTGGACTACATCCCGCACCACGCCTGGTTCCAGTACTACAAGTCGACCGCCAACCCGACCCATGCGCGGCCGAGCTCGGTGAACGCGATCGGCCACACCTACGTTCCCGGCGGCAAGACGGTCGATCCGGCCAACCATGCCTACGATCTCGAGGATTTCTATGCCTCGGTGAAGGCCGGCAACTTCCCGGCCGTCTCCTACATCAAGATGCCGGCCTATCAGGACGGTCATCCCGGCAACTCCGATCCGCTCGACGAGCAGGCGGGCAATGTCGAGCTGATCAACTTCCTGCAGACGCAGAAGGAGTGGCGCGAGACCGCGGTCATCATCACCTATGACGACTCCGACGGCTGGTACGACCACCAGTACATCGCGCCGACCAGCGCCTCGTATGATCCGACCGCCGACCAGGTCAACGGTCCCGGCCAGTGCGGCCGCGGTGTCGGCAAGCAGACGCAGCCGAACGGCCTCAACGGCCAGCCGGTGAACGGCCGCTGCGGTCCCGGCACGCGCATCCCGTTCATCGTGATCTCGCCTTTCGCCAAGAAGAACTTCGTCAGCCACACCCGCATCTCGCAGGCGTCGGTGGTGCGCTTCATCGAAGACAACTGGCTGCACGGCCAGCGTCTCGGCGGCGGCTCGTTCGACGACAGCGTCGAATCGATCACGGACCTGTTCGATTTCGATCACGGTCATGATCGTGACGATGACGATCGGCAGAACAAGCTGTTCCTCGATCCGACGGCGGGCACGGTCGTCGTCAGCGCTGACGATCATCACCATCACTAACGCTCTGGGACTGGCGCCCTTGGGATCACTGGACGTCATATGAACGGCCGCATGTTGTGGCTTCTCGGCGCCGGCCTGCTCTGCATGGCCGGCGCCGTTGCGGCAGTCGAGACGCAAGGGCTTCCGGGCACCAATCCGAACCCAGTGCAGCTCAGGCGTCCGCCTGTGGCTCCGCTGTCCGGAATGGCGCAGCTCGGCCAGAAGATCTTCTTCGACGCGTCGCTGTCGTCGTCGGGCGCATTGTCATGCGCGTCCTGTCACAGTCCGGAGCACGCCTACGGTCCGCCCAATGATGCGGCGGTCATGTTCGGCGGGCCCGCGCAGTCCCGGCAAGGGGCGCGCGCCGTCCCGGGCCTGACCTATCTCGAGCGGCAACCGAATTTCAGCATCGGGCCCGAGAAGGACGAAGACGACAACGTCGTCGACTTTGCGCAACTTGCGGCGGTGGGCCAACAGGCCGCGCGCGCCAAGAAGGTCGCGACCGGGACCGCCGCGTCGGCGGTCAACATCGTGCCGCAGGGCGGACTGTTCTGGGATGGCCGCGCCGATACGCTGCAGGACCAGGCGATCTTCCCGCTGCTCGATCCCAACGAGATGGACGGCGGCAGCATCGAGGTGGTGGCGCAGAAGCTGCGCCAGGCGAGCTACGCGCCGCGCTTCGCCGAATTGTTCGGCGCCGGTGTCTTCGACAATACGCGGCTGCTGGTCGCGGAGGCGATGTTCGCGGTCGCGCGCTATCAGGTTGAGGAGCCGAGCTTCCATCCCTACACCAGCAAGTTCGACTACTGGCTGGAAGGCAAGACGCGGCTCAGCGAGAGCGAAATGCGCGGCCTGCAATTGTTCAACGATACGGAGAAGGCCAACTGCGCCGGCTGCCACACGTCGGCGCCGACCCGCGACGGCCTGCCGCCGCTGTTCACCGACCATCAGTATGAGGCGCTCGGCGCGCCGCGCAACGCCGCGCTCGGCAGCAATCGCGATCCCAACTATTTCGATCTCGGGGTCTGCGGCCCGTATCGCACCGACATTGCCGAGCAGACGCAATATTGCGGAATGTTTCTGACGCCGACCTTGCGCAACACCGCAACGCGCCGGGTGTTCTTCCACAATGGCGTCTTCACCAGCCTCGAGCAGGTGCTCGATTTCTATAATTTCCGCGATACCAATCCGGACAAGGTGTACCCGCGCGCGGCCGACCGAACTGTGCGGAAGTACGACGACCTGCCGGAAAAATATCGCGGCAATGTCGACGTCAGCGATCCGCCGTTCGAGCGCCATCTGGGCGATGCGCCGGCGATGACGGCGCAGGATGAAGCCGACATCATCGCCTTCCTCAAGACGTTGACCGACGGCTACCAGCCGGAGCGGTGAGCGGTTGCTACCGTCCGTCGTGGAACCGACACGTGAGTTGGCAGGTCATCGCCATGCGCGCATAATGGGCGGATGCATGTCGTCGAAGGCAACGGCGCAAGAATCCCCGCAATCGGGCTCGGCACATGGGAGCTGCGCGGGCGGACCTGCGCCCGCATCGTCGAGCAGGCGTTGCGCCTGGGCTACCGGCACATCGACACCGCGCAGATCTATGACAATGAGCGCGAGGTCGGCGAGGGGCTGCGCGCCTCCGGCATCAAGCGCAACGATGTGTTCGTGACCACCAAGGTCTGGACCACGCATTTCATGGCGAAGGATCTCGAACGTTCCGCCAAGGAGAGCTTGGCGCGGCTGCGTTTGACCGAGGTCGATCTGTTGCTGTTGCACTGGCCCAATCCGCAAGTGCCGCTTGCCGAGACGCTCGGCGCGCTGGCGCGGGTCAAGCAGGCCGGGCTGGCGCGGCACATCGGGCTCTCGAACTTTAACGTGACGCAGATCGAGGAGGCGGTTGCGGCGTGTCCCGAACCGCTCGCCTGCGATCAGGTCGAGTACCATCCCTATCTCGGCCAGGAGGATGTGATCGAGGCTTGTACACGCCATGGCATGGCGTTCGTCGCCTACAGCCCGATCGCGAAAGGGCGCGTCAAGGGCGACCGCGCGCTGGCGCGGATCGGCGACCGCTATCGCAAGACGGCTGCCCAGATATGCCTGCGCTGGCTGGTGCAACAGAGCGTCTCGGCGATCCCGCGCACCTCAAAGCTCGAGCGGCTCCAGGAAAATATCGACATCTTCGATTTCGAGCTGTCGGATGAGGACATGCGCGAGATTACGGCGATGGGGAGCACGGCCGCGCGCTGACGGCCCATCGGATCCTGGCCTGAGCATCGCGTCGCGGAAAATGGCTAGGCAGCGGTCCGGATCGTGCTATTGCCCGCGGGCTGATCGCGGTTTTGGATCGCGAATGGGGGATTGAGGCAGGTGGGTTCCAGCCGGTATTGTAGCCGGTGGGGAGACGACACCGATGTGATCGAGCGGGATGAAGTTTCGGCCAAACGCGGATCTGATGGCGTCGGTGTTCGTGCACCTGATGCTGCTCGCGCTGATTTTCCTTTATTCGGAGGTCCATCAGTTCGATCCCGTCGCCGCTGACACGGTGCCGGTCGAGATCGTGACGCCGCAGGAGGTCGCCAAGGCGGAGATCAAGCCCGAACCCGATCCGGTGCCGAGCCCGTCGCCGACGCCCGAGTTGCAGTTGCCTTCACTCGACAAGCCGGTGGACACCGCCAAGCCCGAGCCGTCAGCGCAAGCGCCCGCACCGCAGCAGCAGCCCACGCCGCAGCCCGCGCAGAAGCAGGCGACACCGGCGCCCAAGCCCAGCCCGGCTCCGCAACATGCTGCGGTCGAGCCGCCGACACCTCAGACGCCGCCGATGCCTCAGCAACAGGCGGCGGCGTCACCGCCTGCCTATACGCAGCCGGAGCCGGACCTGTCCGTCAAATACAACGTCATGCTTGGCTTGCCGCCCGACATCTCCGTGAAACCGCCCGCGGAAGCGCCGTCCGGCCCAGGTCCCGGCAAGGACAATTTCGACGCCGCAGCCACCGAGCAGGCCGAAATCGGCTCCAGCGTCGTCGCCGAATTCCGCCGCCATCTGAAGACCTGCATGAAGCTTCCGGCGACGCTGAGCACGAGCGATGACGTCAAGATCAAGCTTCGGGTGTTCATGAAGCCCGACGGCAAGCTTGCCGCATCGCCTTTGCTGATCGAAGCCACCGCATCGGAAAAGGGGCCGCTGCTGCTCAAGAGCGCGACCGACGCGCTGCAAACTTGCCAGCCCTATGCGATGCTGCCGCGGGATCGCTACGGCGAATGGAAGGTGCTCGACCTCGAATTCACGCCGCGCGATTTTGCGTCGTAGGGCGAGCGTCATTGCGAGCGAAGCGAAGCAATCCATGCTTCCGCGAGACGGATTGATGGATTGCTTCGTCGCTTCGCTCCTTGCAATGACAACCGGCATGTTCAGCTTCCCATCGCCTGCCAGGCATTCGAGGCGAATTGCCGCCGCCAGATCACGATCACGACGGCGGCCGTCGTGATGAACAGCACCCACGGACTGACGAACCAGCCGAGATAGCCGAGCGCGAAGAAGAACGCGCGCTGACCGCGGTTGAAGTGCCGGCCCGCGGTCTCGAACAGCCGCGTGGTGCGGATGACATGGGCCTCCGCCTCGGGCGTATCGCGCTGGCCGGCCGGCGGCATCGCGCCGAACAGGATCGCGACATAGTTGAACAGGCGATAGGCCCAGGCGAATTTGAAGAAGGTGTAGATGAAGATCAGGATCAGCCCGATGCACTTGACCTCCCACAGCGCGGGCGAGGGCGTCAGGTTGACCGGCAGCGCGCCGAGCACCGCGAGCGCGTCGTTGGTGGCGCGCAACAGCGCCAGCGCCCCGCCAATCGCGATCAGGCTGGTCGAGGCGAAGAACGCGGTGCCGTTCTGCAAGCTGGCCATGATCTGCATGTCGACCATCCGCGCGTCGCGGTGGAGCAGGTTCCGCACCCAGATCTCGCGATAGACATGCATCCGCGCCGACAGGCTGTCGCGCCCATAGGCGGTGTGCTCCAGCGTAATGGCATAGACCAGCCACTCCAGCGCAAAAAAGCCGACGGCGAGGATGTCGACCCAATAGCCGGTCATGGTGCCTTCCTTCGTGAACGCGCGGCCGCCAATCCGCGCCGCGTTGCATCCCGCGTCATGTACAGGTTGAACGCGTGCAATGCACTATGGCAAACTGCGCGGGCAACAGGATTCCCCGGACATGCTCAAGCTCGTCATCGGCAACAGGAACTATTCGTCATGGTCGATGCGGCCCTGGCTGGCACTGCGCGCCAATAACATCCCGTTCGAAGAGGCCTTCATTCCGCTCTACACCGGTCAGGCCGACAAGGACCGCATCCTCTCGTTCAGCAAGGCCGGCAAGGTGCCGACGCTGATCGACGGAGACGTCACGGTGTGGGATTCGCTGGCGATCATCGAATATCTCGCCGAGAAGTTTCCCGAGGCGAAGCTGTGGCCGGCGGATCGCGCCGCGCGCGCCCATGCCCGCGCGATCTCGGCGGAGATGCATTCCGGCTTCGTGCCGCTGCGCAGCGAATGCGGCATGAACCTGCACCGGCCGATCCGTGCCATCGCGCTGTCGGACGATGCGCAGGCCAATGTGACGCGGATCCAGGACATCTGGGCCGATTGCCACGCGCGCTACGGCAAGCAGGGCCCGTTCCTGTTCGGGGCATTCACGGGCGCGGACGCGATGTACGCCCCCGTGGTGCATCGCTTCCGCACCTACGCGATCCCGGTGAGGGCCGAGGCGCAGCATTATGTCGATGCCATGATGCAGCTGCCGGCGTTCCAGGAATGGACCCGCGATGGCCTGGCCGAGACGCTGCGTATCGCGCGATTCGAGGACGCCTGACGGTCGCAGCACTGCCGAATTGTGACAGCCGCCGCAAAGATCGCGGCTTGACGCCGCGCGGCCGAAGGCGTCGAATCCGACAGGCTGGTTTCGCAAGTCGTGAAAGGACTTAGACCATGGGCATTCTCGATTCCCTGGAGAATTCGCCGGAGCTGAAGGGCATGCTTGGCCAGCTCGGGGCGGCCGTGATCCCCGTCGTGCTCGGCGAGGTGATGGGCAATGGCGGGCAGGGCGGCTTGTCCGCGATCGTCGCCAAGCTCGAGCAGGCCGGCCTCGGCGAGCAGGTCAAATCCTGGATCGGCGCCGGCCAGAACCTGCCGATCACGGCCGAGCAACTCCAGCAGGTGCTGGGCAGCGACACGGTCAAGCAACTCGCCGCCAGGTTCAACATCCCCGTCGACCAGCTGTCCCAGGTGCTGGCCCAGCAGCTTCCGGGTGCGGTCGACAGCGCGAGCCCGAACGGCAAGCTGCCGCATACCGCCTGAGCCGGTGGAACCGGGTTCCCGCCGAGGCCCGGCGGGCAATTTCCGGCTGGCACGTAAATTGCTGTCTATCACCCTGAAAAACCTGCAAAAATAGCGCGTTCGCCATGCCCCAATCTTGCTGGATTTGGGGCAGGGCGATGTGCTAGCTTGCCGCAGGGTTCTCAAAATGCCGGCCAGAGCTATCGGGACTGTCAGCTCGGCCAGCAATCTCTAAAAAAATGGAGAGGGCGTTGAAGCATAAGTACTCGATTGGCGAGATCGTCTATTTCACGGCCAGCAACGTGGCGCGCCCCGCTGCGAGCGGCACCTATGAGGTGATCCGCCTGCTGCCGACCGAGGGGGACGACTGCCAGTACCGCATCAAGAGCTCGACTGAAGCTTTCGAACGGGTGGCCAAGGAGAGCCAGCTCGCGCTGTCCTGAACGAGTTGTGCGCAAGCCGGCGGCTGGAGCGGGTTTCCCGCCGCCGCCGTCAAAAGGCCCTGTTCGCAGACCCATTGTGCTGAAGGTTGGACGTCGGGGTGGCGACGCTGGCCGTCGCCGATTGTGCTTACGCTGCGTTGAGGGACATCGCGCATGAATTGGGCTTCCTCACTGGATCAGATCTGGCGCTCACCGACCTTCCCGATGTGGCTGACGCTGGCCGCTGCGGGGTTCTTTGGGATCGTTGTTCTGGTCACGCTGCTGCGTGCGGAAAAATCCGTCGCCAACGGCGCGCTGACCGTCATCACGCTGCTGTCGATCGCGGTTGCGGTCGCCGCGACGATCCGCGGCTTCGGGCCGGGCGGGCAGGCGGCAGCGCCAAGCGAGACACGCACCGCGCAATTGACCAGCCAGACGGTGCCGGCGCTGGCCTGCGTCGACGACCTCGCCGGAGACGCCGTTCTCAATGCCTGCGAGAAGGTGCTGTTCGGTTCGTCCGATACGGCCGCGGCGGCGGTCAGCTACGCGGCGGCGCAGATCTCGCGCCTGACCGCGCTCGGCGATCTCGCAACCGCGGAGCGCAATTCGACCACCGAGTTGCAGGCGCTGCGCCGCGCCATCGAGCACGACCGGTACGGCCTGGTGGCCTATGCGCTGATGGCGCGCGACCACTGCACGCCGACGGCGTGCCCCGCATTCCGCTCGCTCGGCGACAACCATCAGATCGTCGCCAACATGAACGATCGGACCTATGAGAACCTGATCACGCGCTACGCGTCGTCCTGGAATGCGCCCGCCATGGCCGCCCAGCCGTCGGCTGCCGGCCTTGTCGCGGCGCTGCCGCCGTCGATGCCGACCGGCAAGCCGACCAATGCCGAGTTTCCGAGTTCGGCGGACACCCCGCCGGTCAGCATCATGACGCCCGTACCGGCGAAGCCGTCGGCTGCGGCGCCGCCGGCCGCGCGCGCTGCCGCT
>NZ_LGHK01000410.1 GCF_001908235.1 Bradyrhizobium sp. NAS96.2 | reverse complement strand
AATCCCTCTGAAAACGTCCGCAGGAAGTTGATCACATCCCAGCGGGCCTGTTCGTCCAATACATCAGCAAATCCGGGCATGCCGCTTTTTGGAATTCCATGGCTAAGCCACCAAAACATGTCGCCGGCCGTGTGCAGCGCAGTGTGCGGTTCGCTCAAATTCGCAGGCGGCTTGGAAAGGGTCGATGCCGCCGGACCATCGCCAAGCCCTCCGCTGCCGTGGCAAGCCGCACAATTCTGGGCAAATAGACGCTTTCCATTGGCTATTGATATCGTCGAATAGGCAACCGACGGGCGGCGGTAAGTATCGGGATAGGCTGGCACGGATATCTGCCACAGCCCGCCTGCGACCGAAATAACGGCGGCGGCGCCTGCTGCAACTGCTTTTACCTTTTGCGGCTCTCTCAAACAAACGAGCAGGCCCCAGAAGAGTGACAATAGTGCTAGTGAGAAGGCGCTCGCCGCGATAACGGGCGTCGGCCACGCCGGCCACGTGGCTTCGATCGAAAAGCGAAACGGCAGCCACCAGATG
Organism: Bradyrhizobium sp. NAS96.2; assembly: GCF_001908235.1. GTDB lineage: Bacteria > Pseudomonadota > Alphaproteobacteria > Rhizobiales > Xanthobacteraceae > Bradyrhizobium. The sequence continues at coordinate 224 of NZ_LGHK01000410.1, read as the reverse complement.
GGCTGATCATGTCGTGCTGGTATGACTGAAGAGAGCGCGGCTGCGCAGCCGACGATCAGAACACCGCAAAAGAATTCAGTTGCTGCCCATCCAGCTCCTGCAAGAAAAGCCGCGGCTTTTGCTCCTACGGTTTCCATGACGGGTAGGAAGCGCGTGCGAATCCGATTGGCCACCAACAGGATGCATGCAAGTAGAGCAAGCTTCGTTATAATTAGTTGACCGTA
>NZ_LGHK01000059.1 GCF_001908235.1 Bradyrhizobium sp. NAS96.2 | reverse complement strand
CCGGCAAGAAGGCCGACATCGACGCCCGCGTTGCCCAGATCAAGGCGCAGATCGAGGAAACCACCTCGGACTACGACCGTGAGAAGCTGCAGGAGCGTCTCGCCAAGCTCGCGGGCGGCGTCGCGGTGATCCGCGTCGGCGGCGCGACCGAAGTCGAGGTGAAGGAGCGCAAGGATCGCGTTGATGACGCGATGCACGCGACCCGCGCGGCTGTCGAGGAAGGCATCGTCCCGGGCGGCGGCGTCGCCCTGCTCCGTGCTTCCGAGCAGCTCAAGGGCCTGCGCACCAAGAACGACGACCAGAAGACCGGCGTCGAGATCGTGCGCAAGGCGCTGTCGGCTCCAGCTCGCCAGATCGCGATCAACGCCGGTGAAGACGGTTCGGTCATCGTCGGCAAGATCCTGGAGAACAAGGCCTACAATTACGGCTTCGACTCCCAGACCGGCGACTATGCCGACCTCGTCAAGAAGGGCATCATCGACCCGACCAAGGTCGTCCGCACCGCGATCCAGAACGCTGCCTCGGTTGCAGCGCTCCTGATCACCACGGAAGCGATGGTTGCCGAACTGCCGAAGAAGAACGCCGGCGGCCCCGCGATGCCTCCGGGCGGCGGCATGGGCGGCATGGACTTCTAAGCGACGAAGTCGTCCCGGACTCGGTGCAGCGCGAAGCGGTGCACCGCAGATCCGGGATATCGCTCAAGCGATCTACGTAATGCAAAACCCCGGCAGCGATGCCGGGGTTTTTGTTCATCGCCACCGACGTCCGTCAGGATGCACAGGAGTGGCGGCCCGGCCAATCCGCATGGCCGAGCAGTTCGTCGGCCTCCCCGATCTCGGCGAGATCCTGCCCGGCATCGAAGCATGCGCGCACCGGCGCAAGCACCCCCGGCACCGCATCCACCCGGCCGCTGCCGGCGTACAGGCGCGCAAGCCCCAGCGCGCTGCGCAGCTCGAACGTCTTCGTCTGTTGCCTTCGAGCAATCTCAATGGCGTGGCGGAAGGCCTCCTCGGCGCCGGAAATGTCAGGGGTGTCGCGACGCGCCCGCAGCTCACCCAACACGCGGTGGAGCTCGGCATCCAGCCAGTGCTGCCCGGATTGCGCCGTCGCGTCGATCAGCTCGCTGATGATGTCGAGTCCCGCCTCGACAAGGCCGGCCTCTGCATTCGCCACCGCAATTTGCAATCCCCAGAACGGATCACAGAGGTAGCAGTCGTTCTCGTGAAGCAGTGTCCAGCCGCGCTGCATGTCCGCGAGACCTGCCGCCCGGTCGCCGGCGCGCCATTTCGCCAAGCCATTGAGATAGGTGCCGGCGGCGACATACAGCGGCATCGTGTGATCCTGCGCCAGTCCGAGGGCAAGGATCGTCTCGGTCTGCCGCAACCGGCTGCCGCACAGCCCGTCGAAAACCGCCTTGTGAACCAGCGCATTGGCACGCGCGAGCGCGCGCTGTTCGCCGGAGACGCTCACCGCTGCACCCGCGAGCTGCCGGGCCCGATCGATCTCGCCACGCGGCCAAAGCACAAGAGCCAGAAACCTCATGATGACGAACGGCAGATCGAGCGTCGACGCCTTGAACGTTGCCAGATCCCGCTCGGTCCCATAGGCAGCGAACGCCTGCTCGAGATGGATGCCCGCGTTCAGATAGTCGCCCGCGAACCACGAGGTCACCCCGCTGGTCCAGCGCGCGACGATCGTCGCCACCGGCGATTCCGGATGCCGCTCCGCCGCGCCCATGATGGCCTCCGCCAACTCCCGCATCGGCGCGAGCTCGCCATGGGTCAAGCAGGCGTTGAAGAGGCCCGACTGGATCGGCGCCAGTTCGATTGGATCATCGATGTCGGAAGCAAACCGCCGGGCGCGCGTCCAGGCGGCCACCGTCTCGGGGGCACTGTGTCCAAGACTGCCCCGCAACGCGCGGCCGTAGGCGATCTGCAGATGGAGCCGGCCGATCATCCGACCCGGCTCGTCGGGCAATTCATCGGCGATGGCGACCGCCTTGCCAAGATGCGCGATCGCCTCGCAATAGGCCGAGCGCTTCAGCGCCTGCTGACCGGCCTTGCGCCACCACGCCAGCGCTGTCTCGCCGAGCCCTGCCTCGGTGAAATGATAAGCAACGACTTCCGGCTCGATCTCGGCAATCTCGGCAAACTTGGCGCGCAGCACGTCGCCGATCTGCTTGTGGAGCAGTTGCCGGCGGCTCTTGAGCAAGCTCTCATAAGCCGCTTCCTGGACCAGCGCGTGCTTGAAGCTGTACCTTGCATCCGGCGGCGTGCCTCGGCGCAACAGCAACTCGGCTTCTTCGAGCTGGGCGAGCGCCGCGGCAAGCGTCAGATCGTCGCGCCCGGCCACGCTGCGCAGCAGCGCATAGGAGAACTCACGGCCGATCGCCGCGCCGATCTGCGCCACCTCCTTGACCGGCGCCAGGCGGTCGAGCCGAGCCATCAGCGAATCCTGCAGCGTCGCCGGGATCGCGAGCGGCGGCAGCGGATTGTCGAGGCGATAGCGTCCGGCATTCTCGACGAGCAGCCCCGACTCCATGACCATCTTGGTCAGCTCCTCGACGAACAGCGGGACACCATCCGTCCGCTCGATGATCTGTGTCATCATCTCGCCGGGCAGCAACCGGCCGACGGTCACCTGCTCGATCAAGGCGCGTGTGTCCTGCCGGTCGAGCCGATCGAGCCGCAGCAGGCTGACATTGCCGAGCCCCGCCCACGGCGGTTCGAACTCGGGCCTGAACGTCATGAGCATGAGGATCGGCAGCCCCCTGATCCGGTCAACCGCGAGGTCGAGCAATTCGAGCGACGTGGCATCGGCCCAATGCATGTCTTCGCAGACGACAAGCACCGGCTGCTGCCGGGCGAGGCCCTCGAGTTGGTCGAGCAGCGCTGCGAATGTCTGCCGCCGCTGCTGCGCCGGGCTCAGGCCGAGCGGCGGATAGCGGTCACCGGTCGGGATCGACAGCAGCGCCGCGATCAGCGGCGTCACGGCGGCGACCTGCTGCGTCCCGAGCGCCAGCATGGCTTCGAGCTTGTCCAGCTTCCGCTCCGGCGCATCTTCCGAGCGGATGCCGGCGGCACGCTCGAGCTGAGCGACGAAGGGATGCAGCGCGCTGTTGGCGTGATAGGGCGAGCATTGATAGCGCACACGGCAATACGTCTCGGGCACCAGGCTGTCGGAGAGCATCGCCACGACGCGGGATTTGCCGATACCCGCTTCGCCCGATATCAGCACCGCCTGGCCCTGGCCCTGCCACGCCAGTTGCTGGCGCGACAGCGCAAATTCGATCTCCGCCTTGCGGCCGACGAAGCCGATCAAGCGCGCGGTGCGCACCGCCTCGAAACGGCTTTCCGATGCCGGCTCGCCTTCGACAGCCCACACCGCGATGGGCTCGGAGATGCCCTTGACCTCGCGGCGACCGAGGTTGCGAAGCGTGAACAGATTGCCGAGCAGCCGGCGCGTCGAGGCGGCCACGACGACGACACCCGGCTCCGCCAGGCTCTGCAACCGCGCGGCGATGTTCGGCGCATCGCCGACCAGCGCCTGCTCCTCCGACACAGCGCCGGAGACGAGGTCGCCGACCACGACGAGCCCGCTCGCGATCGCGATCCGCACCGCACACCCCTCGTCCGCGCGGGTCTCGAGCTTGCCGATTGCGGCGATGACGTCGAGGCCGGCCCGCACCGCGCGCTCCGCGTCATCCTCGTGGGCCCGGGGATAACCAAAATAAGCGAGAATCCCATCGCCGATAAATCTGGCAACGACGCCATCGTATGTCGCGATCACCCGCACACAGGCCGCACGATAGGCGCGGATGACTTCCCACATGTCCTCGGGATCGAGACGCGCCGACAAGGCCGTCGAGCCGACCAGGTCGCAGAACATCACGGTGAGATGGCGGCGCTCGGCATCCTGCGACGAGATCGGCGCGGCGATCAGTTCGGCTTGATTGGAATCGGCGATCGCGCGCAGCATCTTGCGGCGATGGCCGAGCAACACGCCGAGCCTGTCGAAGTCTTCATCGGTCAATTCGGGAAGAACACCGACGTCGATGCCGTTCTCGGCAAAACGCAGCGCGTATTGCCCAAGCCCCAGCTTCTCGAGCCATTCCGCAATCTGCTGCATTGGCTTCACCGACGGGTTGACGGCTGGCCGAATGGACCACGGCGGACCAAGGTTATCCCAATATGTCCCGGCCCGGCACTCCTTGTTTGCGGCAATTCGGCCGCGGCCGGCCCCATGGACCATGCGAATTGTGCCAAAGGCGGTGTCCGGTTACGGCATCCACTACCTCGTGTTGTGCGCCCGATGAATTGCGCCATCAATTCGCGGCGCCCGAGCGTCGAGCGATGATGTGCGACTGCACATCCGTCGCTTGCCCTTCCGCAACGCGACCTGCGCAACCTCACATCGAAGCGGGAATGTTCTGCTGCTCACGATATCCACGTCATGCACAGGCCCCGTAAACATACGTTGGTGTGAGTTGACATTTCAAAAAAAATTCTTCGGAAGAGTCGCAAACCGAACCGACAATCGCGCTTGCATTCACGCACAGTAGCGTCGGGACGGGATTTCAAGCTCACCCAAAATCTGAACCAAACACGGAGCGTCGGCTCTCGTGACGCGGCAGCGTTGCGAGGAAGGCTTTCGCTTGAGAGGGAGACTGCGTCTTGAGTGAAGGTGAGATGAAAGTCACAGCGAATGGCACCACCGTCTTCGCAATGCCGTTGCCGGGCTTCGGCAATCTTGCCGAACAGGGCCTTGCCCGCGCACGAACCGCCTCCGAGCAGATGGCGGAGGCGCTGGGCGAAATCTATTCGTGCAATGCGCGAGGCGCGACCGACTACGGGCTCAAGATGTTCGAAATCTCGCAGGCCAATGCCGCCTCCGCGCTCGAGTTCCTGGTCCATCTCCTCGGCGCCAGGTCAGCCACCGATGCCCTGGCTTTGTCTGCCGAGCATGCCCGCAAGACCTTCCAGCTGGCATCCGACCAAAACAGGGAATTGTGGGTGCTTGGCGAGAGGCTTGCGGCGGACATGGCTGCGCCGGTGAGAACGCACGTCGCGAAGGTGATCAAGCAAGCCGCCTGACAAAAAGGCGGCGCCCAAAGTCATATTGAGGATTCGTTCGAGGAGGGATCCGGCCGGTTGGAATAAGCCCACAGACGAGCACGCAGCCCCCACTGCCCGGTGCTTCGTCAAACGCCGCAGGTGCGCGATGCTCCCCAAGTAACCGCACCTTCAAGAGGCGCATTCCGACCGGCCGGTGCTTTCCTGCAAGAGGCAAGAAAGCAATATCGAGGGCTCACATGGGCATGCTCATGGTGAAATGTCCGCAAACCGGACACGCGATACCCACCGGCATCACGACCGATCGCGAGAGCTTTAGACGCAGCACGGTGTTCTTCTCGCGCACCCGCTGCCCGTTCTGCCGCACCGATCATGCCTGGTTCGCGCGCGAGGCCTGGGTCGACGAGCCCAGCATCCGCGTGCGGCGGCGCGGTGCCGGGCCGTCGGTCTGAACGCCGACACGGATCATTGACGATCGCGATGGAGGGACACCATGGCGCACATGCAGATCGCAACGGAAGCATCGCCCTGGCTGCTGCAGGCCAAGGACTTTCTCGACGAGGCACGACGGTTGAAGCCGGGTCCGGAACGCAATGAATTGCGCCGGACGGCAAAAGAGCTGCGCGAGATCGACAGACTCGAGACAACAGCGGCCTCGACCCGGCGGCCTGATCGGCGGCGGCGCCGTTGATCGCGCTCGCTGCGCGCTCACATCGCGTCGTCGGTTTCGGCTTCCGAGATGCGCGGATCGTCGGTTCGAGCCGCCGCGCGGGATTGGTGGCCCGAGAAGATCTCCTCGGCTTCGACACGCATGACGCGGTGGCATTCGCACGCCAGCGCCGAGAGCCGTGACCGGTCGATCTCGATCCGGCCTCGTTGCTCGGACCGGATTGCGCCGCGCGTGCGAAGGTTGCGCATCAGCAGCGTCACCGTCGTTCGTCGCACGCCGAGGATTTGCGACAGCGCGTGCTGGGTCAACGGAAGGACATCGCTGTCGATCCGATCGCGAAGCTGGAGCAGCCAGCGCGCCATGCGGGCCTCGACCGGGTGCAGAGCGTTGCAGGCGGAGCCGCGTTGGAACTGGATCAGCATCGATCTGATGTGCTTCTGCATCGCCTGCCGGATCGCGGCACTACGGCCGAAAGCGGCATGAAAGCGTGCCGCGGGGAGCCGCGAGGCGGTGCCCGCAGCCCCAACCACCGCGGTAATGCCCGATGGCGACGAGCCGAGCACCGAAAGACTGCCCACCACCCCTTCGCGCCCGACCACACCGGTCGCGACCGTGTGCCCGTCCGCCATGTCGATCATCAGCAGGATCGCACCGCTATGGGGAAAGAAGACATAGTCGATCTCGTCGCCGGCTCGCGTCAGGACCGCATCCTGATCGAGCGCGACCGTTTCCAGGTCGGGCCCGAGCAGATCGATATCCGCTGCCGGCAATGTTGCGAGAAGGCGATTACCGGTCCCGCCGGAGAACCTCACTGGCGCCGCCCCGTGGTGATGCGACACATAACCAAATCACTCAGACGCACGTTCAAGAAACCAACTCCAAACGCTTGGCCGTAAGGCGGAATTCTCTGCAAGCAGTACTCAAAGAGTTAGATGCAAATGCACCGACGGACGCAACAGCAAAATGCACATGTTCGCACCGTAGAACCGCGGAACGGGGTTCCAATTTCGGTGCACGGTAAACGCTGCAATCCGGTTCCATCACCTGGTTCATGACAGCGAAGGGCCGCCCGTGGGCGGCCCTTCTTGTTACGCGCTCTGGGGCGCCTTGAGGCGGACCAGCCTGGTCAGGAGCGCATCGAGGCCCTGTCCCTCGCCCGCGTGCAGGTCGATGCGGCCGACCTTCTCGACCAGCCGCTCGAGCGACTCCAGCTCCTTGAGCCGCAGCAGCAGAGGGTTCTCCTCCATCAGCTTGGCGGTGTTGAGGAGCGAACGCGTCGCCGCGGTCTCCTCCTGCCGGCGGATCAGATTGGCCTTCGCCACCCGCTCCGCCTCCACCACCTTGTTGACCAGCTCGCGGATCTCGCCGGGCAGGATCACGTCCTTCACGCCGAGCTCGGTGACCTCGACGCCGCTATCCGCGACACGGCCGCGGACATAGTCGCGAAGCTCCTCGTCGAGCGCCGTCTTCGCAGACAGCACCTCGTCCAGCGTGCGGCCGGCCACTGCCTCGCGGATCGCGAACTGCACCAGGCGGTACAGCCACGCATCCACGTCGGGCACCGTTGCCACGACCCGCTCGGGATCGACGATCCGGCGGAACGCGGTCAGCGTCACGCGCAGCGCGATGCGATCCTTGGTCAGCATCTCCTGCGCCGTGATCTCGATCGCCTGAGGACGCAGGTCGAGGCGCTTGACCTCGATCTTGCGACCCGCGATCCAGAACGCGTGCCGGCCAGGCGCGAGCCGCTCGATGAGCTTGCCCTCGACGTTAAGCAGACCGGCCTCGTGGTTCTCGACCACCGCCTCGGTGATGACGCCGGCCCGGTTGGGCTGGATCATCGCGAGGTGGCGCGCCGTGACACGGGGATCGCTGGTCACGTCGATGCGCTCGACCTCGACCGACGTCGCGACCTTCCAGTACACGCGCGTCTGCCAGGGCGTCATCAGTTGCACGGGACGGCCGTCGAGGCTGACGATCGCGATCTCGTTCGCTTTGGTCTCGACCGCCTCGAACAGCTCTTCGGCCAGATCGGGCCGCGCGGCCTTGATCACCGCGAAGCGATCCGCTGACAATTCGGTCCGCACGACGCTGAACAGCTCGGCCTTGAGCTGATGCAGGGGATCGAACAGGCGGTGACGTCCGGGCGCGAGCACGCGCTCGAGCCGGCCGTCACGCGTCAGCAATGCGCGCTCGCCATCCTTCACCGTCAACTTGGTCGTCAAGAAGTGCCAGGTCATGACACGCCTCCATCGTTTGCCATCAGGCCCGTGGGCCGGAGGGCGGGTTTCATTCTGCAAAGGACGTGGGGACGCGAACGCGGCTTCCTGTCAGCCAAGCGGGCCGTGGCTTGAGCCTGCGCGATGACGGGCGCACGCGCGCGTTCGCGCGACAAATGTCGCGCGGCCGAGCGGAGCTACCCGGCATCAGCGCAAGCGGTATCCACCGCGGCGCAGAGCCGGTCTCACAGTGTCGATGTTCGGACGAAGAGCCTTGCGGCAGGACGGCCGGACTGCGACTGAAGCGCGCGTCCGGTCCCCTTCAGAGGTATCAGCTTTTCAGGCTGAACGGAGCGCTTGGAGCGGGAGTTGAACCCGCGACACGATGATTCTGAGTCACCTGCTCTACCTAACTGAGCTATCCCTTGTGAGAAGATCGGATTCGAACCGGTACCTTCGGGATTTCATCCCCGACGCTCGCCCATGAGCTTCATTCTCGTGATCTTCATTTCGGCGGAACACGACACCGCAGAGCGGCACGCGCCGGTCGGGATCTCGACGAGCCCGAACCCATGGCCGAAGCGAAGGAGCGGGCTAATAAACGAAGCACGTCCGGGTTGCAAGAGGACTGCGTGTGATTTTTTCATGACGAGCCGGCGCTGTGACCCAGGCGTCGCGCCATGTCCGATCATTAGGAGGGCGCGTCACCCGCTGCGCGCGACGTCCTGGAAACAGGCGCGCAGCCAGTCGATGGTGACGCGCGTCGCCGCGTCGCGCTTGAGATGGCTTTGCACCAGCAGCCAGACGTCGCGCCGTTTCGGCAGCAGCGTGGCGCGCAGCCGGCGATCGGTCAAAAGGTCCGCGCAACTATGCTCCGGCAGCACGCCGACCGCCTGGTGCGACTGGATGATCTTGTGGATGATACGAACATTGTCGGTCACGCAGCGCGCGCGAAGCCGCTTCGCGCGCAGGAACTGCATTTCCGGAATCCCTCCGAGCTCGTCGGGATAGGCGCAGGTCACCGCGTCCCCTGGCGATGTCGCGGCCGGCTCGAAGAAATACAGCCTGACTTCGCCGAGCTTCGAGATCGCGAAGTCGCCCTTGTCGGGCTTGCGCAGGCGGATCGCGAGATCGGCTTCCCAGCGCGAGAATTTGACGTTCTCGCTCGACGTCAGAAACTGCAGCGTCAGGCCCGGATGGGCGCGCAGCAATTCGCCGGTGCGCGGCGCCAGCACCTCCTCCGCGATCGCGTTGGTGGAGGCGACGCGCAGCCGGCCGGCCGGACCCGGCAGGCTTTCGCCGATCCGGCCGATCTCCTCGGCATGCGCCGCCATCGCCTGGATGTGCGCGAGCACCACGTCGCACTGCCGGGTCGGCTTGCGGACGCCGTCGGCGGCCTCGAACAGCCGCAGGCCGAGCGCGCGTTCGATCCGCGCCAGGCGGCGGCCGACCGTGGTCTCGTCGATGCGCAGCCGCGCGCTGGCGCCGGCATAGGTGCCCTCGTCCCTGACGGCGGCGATGATGCGAAGGTCGTCCCAGTTCATGGCGGCAGGCTACATGGTGCCCGGCCCGCCTGCAATAACGCAGCCACCGGCTGCAATATCCCTGCATAACAGCAGGCCGGTCCGCGGCTATATTTTCGGTGCCAACCCGCTGGAGATCTCAGGACCATGACCGCAGCCAAGACCTTGATGCAGCTTGCCGGTATCGACCTCACCCCGCCCCGTCTCAGTGACAGCTGCCTGGTGCTGATCGACATCCAGAACGAATATCTCGCAGGCCCCCTCGCTTTGCCCGACGCCAATCCCGCGATCGCGCGCGCCACCGCGTTGCTCAACCGCGCGCGGGAGAGCGGCGCCAAAATCATCCACATCGCGCACAAGGGAGCGCCGGGAAGCCTGTTCGATCGCAGCGCGGAGCGCGGCGCGATCGTCGCGCCGCTGGCACCGCGGCCGGGCGAGCTCGTGATCGAGAAGCAATTGCCGAACGCATTCGCCGGCACCGAGCTCAACGCGCAGCTCGCCGCGACCGGCCGCAAGGAGCTCGTGCTCGCCGGCTTCATGACCCATATGTGCGTGAGCTCGACCGCCCGCGCCGCACTCGATCTCGGCTTCCGCACCACCATCGATGCCGAGAGCTGCGCCACCCGCGATCTGCCCGACGGCAAGGGCGGCACGATTGCGGCAAGGCTCATCCATGACGTCGCACTCGCCGAACTGTCGGACCGCTTCGCGATCATCGCCCGCGGCAACGCCCTCGCCTGAGAGCACCATCATGCTTGAGCTCTATTTCTGGCCGATGGCCTGCTCGCTCGCCAGCCGGATCGCGCTGATGGAGGCCGGTATCGACGCGCGCTATCGCATGGCCCATCTCTGGACCAAGAAGGTGGTCGAGGACGATAGCGACTTCCGCACGGTCTCGCCGAAGGGCGCGGTGCCCGTGCTGGTGCTCGAGAACGGCGAACGCCTGACCGAGAGCGCGGCGGTGCTGCAATACATCGCCGACCTGAAGCCCGAACTCGGCCTCGCGCCGCCGCCCGGCGATCCGGACCGTTACCGGTTGCAGGAATGGCTGAGCTTCGTCGGCACCGAGATCCACAAGGGATTCCTGTTTCCGACCTTCTGGTACAAGGACGAGGCATCGCTTGCCAAACCGCGTGCCAGGATCGGACAGACCTTGTCGGTGCCATCGGCGCATCTTGCGCACCGCGAATTCCTGGTCGGGGACCGCTTCACGGTTGCGGACGCGCACCTCGCCTGGGCCCTGCTGTTGCTCCGCGCCGCCGATATCGACGTAGCGCAATGGCCGCCACTGGCGGCCTATCTGTCACGCATTCAGGCGCGTCCGCAGGTCAGGGCCGCGATCGGCATCGAGACGCAATTGTGGAAGAGCGTCGCGGCGTGATCGCCGCGCGCCCGGCGCTCTAGCTTGTTGCTTAAGCATAATCTTTTCGGAAAACCGCTTCGCACTTTTCCGGATCGTGCTCTACTGAAACGCGACCTCGGCGAAGCTGCGCAGCTTGCGCGAATGCAGTCGCTCGGATTCCTGCTGCTTGAGCCGCTCCAGCGCCTTCAACCCGATCTGAAGGTGCTGGCCGACGCGCTGGCGATAGAACTCGCTCGCCATGCCCGCCAGCTTGATCTCGCCATGCAGCGGCTTGTCGGAGACGCACAGCAGCGTGCCGTAGGGCACGCGGAAGCGATAGCCATTGGCGGCGATCGTCGCCGATTCCATGTCGAGCGCGATCGAGCGCGACTGCGACATCCGCCGGATCACCTGCGGCCCGCTGATCTCCCAGTTGCGGTTATCGACGCTGGCGACCGTGCCGGTGCGCATCAGCCGCTTCAGCTCGAAGCCGGAGAGCCCGGTGACCTCGCCGACCGCCTCCTCGAGCGCGACCTGCATCTCCGCCAGCGCGGGGATCGGCACCCACAGCGGCAGCTCGTGATCGAGCACGTGGTCCTCGCGGACATAGCCATGGGCGAGCACGTAATCACCGAGCCGCTGCGTGTTCCTGAGACCAGCGCAATGCCCGATCATCAGCCAGGCATGCGGCCGCAGCACCGCGACGTGATCGGTGATGTTGCGCGCGTTCGACGGACCGATCCCGATATTGATCAGGGTGATGCCGCGATAGCCGGGCTCGACGAGATGAAAGGCCGGCATCTGCGGCACGCGCTCCGATGCGGTGCCCGTGGTGCCGCCGCCGAGCCGCGCGCTGCGCGTGATCAGATTGCCGGGCGCGACGAACGCCTCGATCCCTTCCTCGCCCGACGCCAGCCGCTGCAGGCTCGATTGCGCAAACGCGTCGACATAGAACTGGTAGTTGGTGAAGATCACGAAATTCTGGAAATGCTCCGGGTCGGTGCCGGTGTAGTGATAGAGCCGGCGCAAGGAGTAATCGACCCGCGCGGCGCGGAACAGCGCCAGCGGCTCGGGCGTGCCCGGCGTCAGCTCGAACGTCCCGTCGGCGATCGCATCGTCCATCGCCGCGAGATCCGGCGTATCGAAGATGTCGCGCAGCGACCTTGTGAACGCCGAACTGTCGGCGATGGTCAGCGCCGCCTCGATATTGATGTCGCGCCGGTAGGCGAAATGGATCGGGATCGGCTCGCTGGACTCGCCGATCTCGACCGCCACGCCATGGTTCTTGATCAGCAGCCCGATCTGCTCGGTGAGATAGGTCCGGAAAATATCCGGCCGCGTGATGCTGGTCTCGTGGATACCAGGCCCCGCAACAAAACCGTAAGCGAGACGGGAATCCAGCCTTGCATGCGACGAGGTCGTGATGCGGACGAACGGGTAATGCGCGCGCACCCGCGTCGTGAACGGCACGCCGTTGACATAGGCCTCGAAGCGATTGCGCAGGTAGCCGGTGTTGCGCTCGTAGATCTCTTCGAGGCGGGCAACCGCCGCGCCGGCCTCGACGAACGCCTCGGTCGTGATCGGCGGTGGGGTTTCGATGGGGGGCGTCGGAGACATGTTCGCTTTGCACCAGATCCGTTGCCGAGCCGGGACTCGCTTTGGATCAGCGCAGTATAGCGACAATGGCCCCCAGTTCCAGATCGGCGCCGGTCGCGCCCGGCCGCCCTACTCCGCCTCGCGCGGCCGGAGCGCGCAGAGTTCGGACCGGGTCAGGAACCGGCGTTCGCGCCCATTGTCGAGCGAGAACATGCCGCCGCGGCCGGGAACGACGTCGATGATCAGGTCAGTGTGCTTCCAGACGTCGTACTGCGAACCGCTGATGTAGAACGGCGCGCCGCCGATCTCGCCGAGCTTGACGTCGTGGTCGCCGATCAGGAATTCACCTTGCGGATAGCACATCGGCGACGAACCGTCGCAGCAGCCGCCGGACTGGTGAAACAGCACCGGCCCATGATCGGCGACGATCTCGGCAAGCAACTCGAGCGCAGCAGGTGTCGCGGTCACCTTGTCAGCCATCGCGGCCTCCGTGATGGAAGCTCCGGCGGAGACGGCCCGCCGGAGTTCATCGTGTTCGTCCACAGCGCGTGAGCTATGGCCCTCAGAAGAAGCCGAGCTTCTTCGGGCTGTAGCTCACCAGGATATTCTTGGTCTGCTGATAGTGGTCGAGCATCATCTTGTGCGTCTCACGGCCGATGCCCGATTGCTTGTAGCCGCCGAACGCTGCGTGCGCCGGATAGGCGTGGTAGCAATTGGTCCAGACCCGGCCTGCCTGGATAGCGCGGCCGAACCGGTAGCAGCGATTGGCATCGCGGCTCCAGACGCCGGCACCGAGACCGTAGAGCGTGTCGTTGGCGATCGACAGCGCTTCCTCGTCGTCCTTGAAGGTGGTCACGGACACCACCGGTCCAAAGATCTCCTCCTGGAAGATGCGCATCTTGTTGGTGCCCTTGAAGACGGTCGGCTTGACGTAGTAGCCGCCCGCGAGCCCACCGCCGAGATTGTTGCGCTCGCCACCGGTCAGGACCTGCGCGCCCTCCTTCTTGCCGATGTCGATATAGGAGAGGATCTTCTCCAGCTGCTCGGAGGACGCCTGCGCGCCAATCATCGTGGTCGGATCGAGCGGGCTGCCTTGCGTGATCGCCTCGACGCGCTTGAGCGCGCGCTCCATGAAGCGATCGTAGATCGATTCCTGGATCAGCGCACGGCTCGGACAGGTGCAGACCTCGCCCTGATTGAGCGCGAACATCACAAAGCCCTCGACGGCCTTGTCGAAGAAATCATCGTCTTCCGCGCAGACATCCTTGAAGAAGATGTTGGGCGACTTGCCGCCGAGCTCGAGCGTCACCGGGATCAGGTTCTGCGAGGCATACTGCATGATCAGCCGGCCCGTCGTGGTCTCGCCGGTGAAGGCGATCTTGGCGATCCGGTTCGACGAGGCCAGCGGCTTGCCGGCCTCGAGGCCGAAGCCGTTGACGACGTTCAGCACGCCCTTCGGCAAGAGATCGCCGACCAGTTCGAGCCAGACCAGGATCGAGGCCGGCGTCTGCTCGGCGGGCTTGAGCACGACGCAGTTGCCGGCGGCTAGCGCCGGTGCCAGCTTCCAGGTCGCCATCAGGATCGGGAAATTCCAGGGAATGATCTGGCCGACCACGCCGAGCGGCTCGTGGAAGTGATAGGCGACGGTGTCGTGATCGATCTCGGAGAGCGAGCCTTCCTGCCCGCGGACCACGCCGGCAAAGTAGCGGAAATGGTCGATCGCCAGCGGAATGTCGGCGGCCGTCGTCTCGCGGATCGGCTTGCCGTTGTCCCAGGTCTCTGCGGTCGCCAGCTTGTCGAGATTGGCCTCCATCCGGTCGGCGATCTTGTTGAGGATCAGCGCGCGCTCGGCCGCACTGGTCTTGCCCCAGGCATCCTTCGCCGCATGCGCGGCATCGAGCGCCGCCTCGATATCCGCGGCGTCGGATCGCGGAATTTCGCAGATCGGCAACCCGGTTACCGGCGAGATGTTGTCAAAATACTTTCCGGAGCGAGGTTCGCGCCATTCGCCCCCAATGAAATTTCCGTAGCGCTTGGCGAACGGCGCCTTGAGCACGGACTGCATGTCCACCTTGTTCATGTGTTCCTCCGTTGGCACGCCGATGCACACGGCGTTGGCCGGAACGGTCGGTCAAAACCGCCATACGGAACAGGGGGCCGCGTCAAGGGCCAGAGGGAACTGTCGCAAATCTGAGACAGGGTGCGCTGCAAATTGCCCTCGGCGCATCGCTCCCGGGCTGCCGGACCTCGCTTCGGCGGAAACACCTAGCGGTGCAAGCCGAGCAGCTTCAGCTTGCGGTGCAGTGTTGCGCGGGACATGTCGAGGTCCTTGGCCGCCTTGGACACGTTGCCGCCGGCTCGCGCCAACGCGCGCTGCAGCACCGCGCGCTCTGCGGCAACGAGATCGCCGGCATCGCGCGTCTCGCCGATCAGATCCGCAGCCGGCAATGGCCGCGTCAGTGATGCCGCAGTGAGGCCCAGCGCACGGCGCGCAGCACGTGTCGCGCCGATCACGAGGTCGTCGCGATCGACTGCCAGCAGCGAGTTGACGGCGCGCTCGCTTCGCGGCGTCAGGAGAATTCTGGCATCGGGAAACGCCCGCCGAAAATTCTCGGCCTCGATCGCACGCGCGGCGTCGATGGCCGTCGTCGCGATCAGCCGGGAGAATCCTCTCGTCAAGTCGGCGCGGCAGGAAGATACGTCAAGCGCGGCGGCCAGCTCGCCATGCTCATCGAAGATCGGCGCGGTGGTGCAGAACAGGCCGGAATTTCGCGTGAAGAAGTGCTGCTCGCGATCGATCGACAGCGGCCGCTTTTCGACGATGCAGGTGCCGATACCGTTGGTCCCCTCGTATTTCTCGCTCCAGACCGCGCCGGTCCACAGACCCCACGTGTTGAACGTCGCATCATCGGCGTCTGCGCCGCGTCGGTCGACCACGACGCCGTCGCGGTCCGCGAGCAACACGGAGCACCCCACCCCGCCGACGGCAAGAAACAACCGGTCGAGCGTTGCCTGGGCGACCGTCAGCAGTTCACCGAGACGCTGCTGCGCAGCGGCGACCTCGACCCCGTTGAGACGATGGGACGGCAGACGGGATGCGGGATCGAGTGCATGCAGATGGCCGGACCGACGCCACGACGCCGACAGGTCCGAAGGCGCTCCGCCTCCGGCAAGCACATCGAGAACCTTGTCCGTGTGCACGATATCCGTCGAGCGGCTCATGCTTTCCTCCCTGCCTCCGGGGTTCTCCGAACCCGCGGGAGCGTGGCGCCGTTGGCTCTGGCACCCCTATATTTGGTAGACTATAGCGCGGCCCGAAGCCTTTCAAGCGACCGCGTCAATTGCGGCAATACCGGCGCCATTGTATCATCCGAAGCCGCAATGCGTTTTGCGCAAGGTCAATCGCCGCGCCGGTTGCCGAGCGCCGCGATCCTCAATGAACAATCGTACCGGCGCCCCGTCCGTATCGAGCAACACGACCGGCGGGATATTGCCCCACGACCACCGGCGGCCTGCACGAGTGTCGTGCACCTGCCTTGCACTCAAATTCACGTTGAGAGCGCATCACCGCCAGAGAGGCTGGGGGAACCAGCGCCCCCTCCAGCAGAATGCGGCTATTGAATCCGCGCCAGCACCGCGAGGCGGCGGATGCCCTTGTTGCGGTAGGCGTCGAGGAACGCGTAATAGTCCTTGAACGAGACGCAGCCGTTGGAGTCGCCGTTCGGGCCGAGCATGAAGGTATGCGCGAGCAGACCATCGCGGTTGAAGATCTTGCCTTCGCCGCCGATCGGATTGAGGCGCAGCGCCGGCACGCCGTGGAACAGTGCTTCGCGCGGCTTGAGCTCGTAGATGTGCGGCGGCGTCACGCCGACCATCTTCATGTGCGAGGACCTGGGATCGTCGAGTCGGGAGCCGAGGCCGGAATGCGCCTCGAGCCGCGTGCCGTCGGGCAGATACACGGTCTTGGCCGAGATGTCGTAGACCGCGGTCTGGCGGTCATAGGGTGGCGAGCCGCCGAGCATCGGATTCTGGTCCAGCGTCGAGGGGATGCTGCCGGTGACATTGGCATCGGCCGAGGCGAAGGAGAGCAGCCCACCGCTCGACTCGCGCTTGCCCCACAGCTTCTCGACCATGGTCTGCCGCTCGGTCGACGCGATCGACATCACCGCAGCCTTGGCGCGCGCAGCCATGTCGCGGACGCCGCTGGATTTCACAGCTTGCTTGACCTCGGCCGGCTTCGGCTCGGAAGCCTTCGCTTCGGCTGCCTTCTCGGCTCCCTTCTCGGCTCCCTTGGGCTGCACATTGGCAGCAGGATCGTTGAGCGCCACCTTCAGATTGGCGGCGGCTTGCTTCTTGGCGGTCTCGACCGATTTCGGTGCCGGCAACGGCTTCGATGTTTCGGCGAGCTCAGCAGTTGCGACCGCCCTCGCCGCTTCGGCCTTTGGTGCAGCGGCCGCCTGCTTGATCGGGTCGATCTGCGTTGCGGCGTCGGCCACGACGCTGGATGCGACGCCCTCGGGCGAGGCGGCCGCAAACCGATCGTTAAACATAAGCGAAGGTGCCGCGGCTTCCGACTTCGCGACCTCGCTCTTGGCGGGAGCCACCGGCGCCGGCGTCAGGGACGCGAACACCTCGTTGAACGCGGGTGTCGGCCGCGCGGCGACGGCGACGGGCCGCTTCACCACCGGCGCATCGAACGACGCATTGCCGACCGACGGATAGACGCCCGCCGCAAAGATGTTGGCGTAGACGGTCCAGGCGCAGCCAAGCACCAGCCCCGCCACCGCGGCGCTGCCGAGGAAATGCTGTGGGAGGATTTTTCGGGAGGATTTCTTGCGGCCTGGCGCCCCAAGAACATACGCACTCGCACTCGTACCCATACGCCCGGCGCTCAAAACAGGTCCACCTTTGTCCCTCACTCGACGCGTGGTCGAACGGTGTTCGGCTCAACGTCGCGCGGGGGGCACAGACGGCCATTAAGGCGACTTTTAGTTAAATGCGACTTAACCGGATGCGATCCCCTGCAACGCGGGAAGTGCCTGTGGCGTAGGGCTTTTTTAAGATGACATTGGACCGCCAAAACGGCTTTTTTGTCCCATGATGGGACATTCCGGCATGCGGCTCTGTCCCCACATGCCGAGATAAATCCAGAAGAGAATTTCCTTCCCGATCGCCCCGTAGTCGCGCGGGGATCGGGCAAAAACCATCCCTCAATAGCTGAGCTTCGGATACCAGTCCGCGCCGCGGCCCTCTCGCGTGGTGTCGAGCAAGGTCCAGAGCGGATCCATGTCCGGCGCGCCGCGCGGGTCCTGGCCGGGGTCCATCGTGCCGGCACCCATTTCGCCGGCCCAGAAATGCCGGATCGCACCGTCGTGGCGCGTGAAGACATTGTAGCCGGGCACGTCGCTGTCATCCTTGCTGACATAGTCGCGCGTGTAGTCGCCCGACGCATCCGAGTAGATCTTGTGACGCGTCCAGCCGCGCGCCTTCTTCGCCTCGATCAATCGTGCGATCGGCGAGCGCGCCACGAACGCGAACGACACGCGCTGCTCGATATCGGGCAGCTTCTCCTCCCATGTGCCCATGAACGATGTGCACATCGGACACGGCTTCTCGCGTTGCGGGCCGAACATGTAGCTGTAGATGATCAGCGTCTGCTTGCTGCCGAACAGATCGGTGAGCGAGTCCGTGCCGGCCTCACCAACGAACTCATAGGCTTTGGTCACCTCGCCCCCGGGCGGCAGCGCGCGGCGCAGTTCGGCGACGCGCTCGATATGACGACGCAGCTCGATCTCTTCGACGAGCAACGCCTGGCGCGCGCGGCGATACTCCGCGCTCTCATTGGGAAAGCGCCTGGTGTTGGTGCTGGCGAGCTCGGCGGCGGGCTTGAGGACGGAACCGGTCATGTTGGAACCTCGCGTGGTTGACGGGCTTCCTGGAAGACGACCCAGCCTCGGGCGATCCGACACTCAACGGCGCCGATATTACTGCAGTTCCGGCGGCGGCGAACGGTCCAGAACGTCGCCCTTTGCACCGTCCAGCAGATCGAGCGCGTAGGTCTCGATCACCAGCGGCCCGCGCATGCGCCGGGCCTCGGCCACCGTTTCGACATGGGCGAAATTGTCGCGCACCGCGGCCGGGATCTCCTGCTCGACCTCGTGCACATACAGCAGCTTGCCTGACAGCTGCGCCGGGCTTGGCTCTGGCATATTGACCCAGCGAATGCGCTGGCCCTGCTGTGCGACGCAGCTGCCCTTGGGCAGATAGAAGGCCAGCCAGCCGGTGGTGCCGTAGTCCGGTGCCAGCACGCAAGTAGCGCCGGACCGCGCCCGCGCCGCCTCGATCTTATCAGCGAGTTCCTGCCAGCCGACACCGACGCTGCGCACGGTGGCGTCGCGGCGGTAACCCGAGAGCATGCCGGTGTTGGCCTGAACGATCAGCAGCGCGAACAGCATGACGCCGGTGGGCGCGGCCCAGCGGCGGCAGAAATCGATCGTGCGCTGCTCGCGCGGCGCCCACTGCACCTGGATTGCGGCGACCGCGGCCGCCACCGCGAAGGCCGGATAGACCGGCGCGAACCAGTTGGCCTCGACCCGCGCATGCAGCGCGTGCCACGTGAAGTAGACCACGATGGTCCAGAACATGCTGTTGATCAGCACGCGCGCGGCCATCGCGCCGGCGCGGCGCCGATAGACCGCGTAGAGGCCCATCACGCCGAGGATGAAGATCAGCGGCGTCGCGAACGCAAACTGGGTCGGGATCAGCTCGGCGATGTAGGTCGGCCGGAAGTCCTCGATCCGGGCGCGGCCCATCTGCTTGATGAACGACACCCAGTGATGATCGGCATTCCAGAGGATGACCGGCGCAAACAGGCCGGCCGCGACCAGGCCGCCGAGATAGAGCCATGGCGAGAGAAACCAGCGCCGCAGCTTCGGCACGCTCGCAAGCCAGATCAGGATCGCGGGACCGAAGAACAGCGCGGTGTATTTCGACAGCAGCGCCATGCCGGCGCTGGCGCCGACCGCAAGCCACCAGGCGCCGCGGCCGCTCTCCAGCACCTTCGCGAGCGCGTACAGCAGGAAGCTGGACGCAACCAGCAGCGGCGCATCCGGCGTCACGATCAGCGTGCCGACGGCGGCCATCAGCGTGACGTTGAGCAGGATGGTCGCGCTCGCAGCGATGCGCTGGCCGCCGAACAGGATCTCGGCCGCCCGGTAGATCGCCCAGCTCATCGGCAATGCGAGCAGGATCGAGACCAGCCGCACGCCGAACGGCGTATCGCCCGCGATCATGGTGCCGAGCCGGATCACCACCGCCACCATCGGCGGATGGTCGTAATAGCCGCCGGCAAGCGACTTCGACCACATCCAGTAATAGGCTTCGTCGAAAGTCAGCGGCGTCCATGCGGCGGCGGCCAGCCGCAACACGACCAGCGCGCACACCGCAAGCGCGGTGTTCCGGGCCAGCCGCGCCTCGTTCGCGTTCATGCCACCGTCATCGCTTGCGCCAGACGAACAGCCCGGACATCGCGTAGTTCCACACCACGCCCATCAGCGCGCCGGCCGCGCCCGCAAGCCACCAGATCGGCTCCTGGTCGTAGACCGAGAACGCGACGCCGACATTGGCCAGCAGGCCGACGCTGCAGACCAGATAGAACAGCAAAAGGCCGCGCAGGATGCCAAAGCCCTTCAGCCGCTGGTCGCGGTAGGTCAGGAAATTGTTGAGGATGAAGTTGCTGGTCATGGCGACGATCGCCCCGGTGGCCTGCGCCTCCGGGAACGGCGCCTTGAACAGCTCCAGCGCGACGAACAGCACGGAAAGATGCACCAGCAGGCCGAGCCCGCCGACCGCGGCGAACAGAATGAAGCGCAGCGAGATCAGGTCGTTGGTCAGCTTCGCCAGCACGAGGCCAAGGAAGTCGAGCGCGACCATCGAATCGAGCTTGCTCTCGCCATGCTGGCGGGCGCCGAACGTGTAGGGAATCTCGACCGTGCGCAGCTTGCCTTCTGCCGTCGCCACGACGTCGAGCAGGATCTTGAAGCCTTGGGTCGAGAGCTGCGGCGCGAGCTGCTCGAAACGGTCGCGTCGGATCATGAAGAAGCCGCTCATCGGATCGGCGACCTCGACCCTCAGCGCGCGGCGCGCGATCTCGGTGGCGAAGGCGCTGGCGCCGGCACGCTGCTTGTTGAAGCCGTCGGCCTTGTAGCCCTCGATGTAGCGGCTGCCGACCACGAGCTCGGCCTCGCCGCTCTGCAGCAGCCCCAGCATCTTCGGAAGCTGGGTCTCGTCATGCTGCAGGTCGGCGTCCATGACGGCGGCATAGGGCGCGCTCGAGGCCAGGATGCCCTCGATGCAGGCGCCGGACAGGCCGCGCCGGCCGATTCGGCGGATGCAGCGCACGCGGGAATCCTTCCGCGCCAGCGCCCGCACCACGTCCCAGGTTCCGTCGGGCGAATTGTCGTCGACGAAGATGACCTCCCAGGACACGTCCTTCAGGGTCGCGTCGAGCCGGCGGTACAGCACC
Organism: Bradyrhizobium sp. NAS96.2; assembly: GCF_001908235.1. GTDB lineage: Bacteria > Pseudomonadota > Alphaproteobacteria > Rhizobiales > Xanthobacteraceae > Bradyrhizobium. The sequence continues at coordinate 435 of NZ_LGHK01000059.1, read as the reverse complement.
GTGACATTGTCGCGTTCGTTGAAGGTCGGGATGACCACCGAAAGCTGCGGCAGACTTGTTGCCGGCAATGAGGTTTCGGGGCTCGGCTTGATGGCGTCGTTCATGAGCGCCAGCGTATAGCCGCAGCCTCCCCCGCTGCCAAGGCGGGCCGGCCCAAACGCGGTCTCGGAAGGCGGGAAAACGGGGCAAAATACCCCCGAAAATGCCAACGACCACGAACAAGGGGCGCGCGTACATCCGGCGCAGCCGACATTGTCGTGGTCGTCCCAGCGCCGGAGCCCTTAAGCTGCAACGTCGCCGTTATGAGCCAAATAGGAAGCCGCCATGCGGTTCGCAAGGGCGGTCTGGAGGTCATCCTGGCGCTAGTTGTTCGGGACTTCCCGGATCACCGGGCCGCGTGGCACCGGGGCCGCCGGCGCGGCCTCAGCGGCGGGC
>NZ_LGHK01000058.1 GCF_001908235.1 Bradyrhizobium sp. NAS96.2 | reverse complement strand
GCTGCGATGGCCGCAGCCGCGATCGCGAGAGGCGCGGCGGGCTGGCCGGAAGGCGCGGTCGCCGTCACAGCCGGGTCGGTCGCCGTTGCTGCGGCAACGGGAACGGCAACCACGGCGTTGGCTGTCGCCGTGGTGGATGGATCCGCCTGCGGCACCGCTTGCGTCGTGGCCTTGTCGCCGGTGGATTGCGTATCGGTGCTCGACTTCGAGTCGTCGGATTTCGATTTCGACTTGGTCTTGGGCGGCGCGTCGCTATCGCTGTCGTTATCGACCTTGGTGTCGTCGCGCGAACTGCCGGGGTCTCGCGACGTCCGGTCGGGCGCGGTGCTGTTGTCGCGGGAGCGTGCGTCGGTCGTCGAAGACGAATCGTCGGACCGGCGCGCCGGCGCTGGTTGGGAGTCGTAACGGCTGTTGTCGCTTGCGGACGCGGTGTTGCTGTCGACCAGCGCCGCAAAACCGTCGTTCCCCGCCTGCGCGGCGGGATCGGGCCGCGCCGACCGCGTCGCGCCCTGAAAAGACCGGCCTGCCAATGCTTCCGACGTGACGCTGACCACTGCCAACCCTCGCAAATGAGACTTCCGGCGTTTTGTCAGCAAGGAGCGGGCCAACGGGCGGGTGCAATAAATATCGAGTTATTTCAGCTGGTTATGGGTAGCGCCGATGGCCTGGAACCGGTTCCCTGCAGGCCCCGTTTTTGCCCGGCGGCAAGATTTGCCGTCCGCGCGCGGCAAGGCATCACTTGCGCTGGATTGCCTCGCCGGAATACGGCCTATATTAAAGGTGGCCTCCGACGCGTCCCGAACCGACCGACCGGCCTTGGACGCGTTCTAAGGCTTTCTGGACAAAGGCTTTTTCCAATTTCGTCGCGGAGCGCATAGGCTCGCCGCGACAGTGACCAATGACCGCTTAGAGATGCTCAACAGTCTGGACCTTGAAGGCCGCCCTGAAGACACACGGATCGTCGTTGCCATGTCCGGCGGCGTCGACTCGTCGGTGACGGCTGCGCTGTTGAAGTCGCAGGGCTATGACGTGGTCGGGATCACGCTGCAGCTCTACGACCATGGCGCCGCGACCCATCGCAAGGGCGCCTGCTGCGCCGGCCGCGATATCCACGACGCGCGCAATGTCGCCGAGCGGATCGGCATCCCGCATTACGTGCTCGATTACGAAAGCCGCTTCAAGCAATCGGTGATCGACAATTTCGCCGACAGCTACGCGCTCGGCGAGACGCCGGTGCCGTGCATCGAGTGCAACCGTTCGGTCAAGTTCCGCGACCTGCTCGCGACCGCCCGCGAGCTCGGCGCGCAGGCGCTGGCCACCGGACATTATGTCGCCTCGCGCCGGCTTGCTGACGGATCGCGCTCGCTGATCTGTGCCGCGGATGCCGATCGTGACCAGAGCTATTTCCTGTTCGCCACCACGCGCGAGCAGCTCGACTTCCTGCGCTTCCCGCTCGGCGACATGACCAAGCCGCAGACCCGCGAGCTGGCGCGGCGCTTCGATCTCGAGGTCGCCGACAAGCAGGACAGCCAGGACATCTGCTTCGTGCCGACCGGCCGCTACACCGACATCATCGGACGCCTGAAGCCGAATGCGATCGCGCCGGGCGACATCGTCGATCTCGCCGGCAATGTCATCGGCCAGCATCAGGGTATCGTTCATTTCACCGTCGGCCAGCGCAAGGGCCTCGGCATCGCCTCCGGCCATCCGCTCTATGTGGTCAAGCTCGATGCGGCAACGCGCCGCGTCGTCGTCGGGCCGCGCGAGGCGCTGCGGATGGATCGCATCGCGCTGCGCGACGTCAACTGGATCGGCGATGGCGCGCTGGATCGGGTGATCGGCGAGGGTATCGAGATCTTTGTCCGCGTGCGTTCGACGCGCGCGCCGCAGCCGGCATGGCTGCGCGCCACTGATGGCGGCTATGAGGTCGAGCTCGTCGTCGGCGAGGAGGGCGTCTCGCCCGGCCAAGCCTGCGTGTTCTACGATGCGCCGTCCGGGCAGGCGCGCGTGCTCGGCGGCGGCTTCATCAGAAGTGCGAGCGCGAGCCGCGTGGCGCGGGCCGCGACGCAGGAGGCGATGGCGCCGCTCACGGAAGCGGTTCGCGGATAGCGCATGATCCGGAAAAGTGGGAACCGGTTTTCCGAAGCGATCATGCGCAAACAAAGCTGAATTCGGGGCAGGGGAATGGCTGGGGACATCGACCGCGACGGGGTCGAAAAGGCGTATGGCCGCTGGGCGCCGATCTACGATCTGGTGTTCGGCAAGGTGTTCGATCAGGGCCGTCAATCGACGATCGCGGAAGCCGACCGGATCGGCGGACGCGTGCTCGATGTCGGTGTCGGCACCGGACTGTCGCTGTCGGAATATGCGCGCACCACAAAACTCTGCGGCGTCGATATTTCCGAGCCGATGCTGCGGCGGGCGCTGAAGCGCGTGCGCGCGCTGGGCCTCAGCAATGTCGAGACGCTGGCGGTGATGGACGCCAAGAGCCTCGCGTTCCCGGATTCGTTCTTCGACGCGGTGGTCGCGCAATACGTCATCACTGCGGTGCCGGATCCCGAGGCGACGCTTGACGATTTCATCCGCGTGCTGAAGCCGGGCGGCGAACTGATCCTGGTCAATCACATCGGCGCCGAGAGCGGCCCGCGCCGCATCTTCGAGCTCGCCTTCGCGCCGCTGGCGCGGCGGCTCGGCTGGCGTCCGGAATTTCCATGGGAGCGGCTGACCAATTGGGCGGCGAAGCATGGCGGCGTCAGTCTCGCCGAACGCCGGCCGATGCCGCCGATGGGGCATTTCTCGTTGATCCGCTTCCGCAAATTGTGAGGCTTGCTGTGATTTTGACCGGGAACATCGGCGTGTCGTCCCGGTTTTCTTGTCATGAGGATCAATCGAACACGCGCCAATCGCACGCTCGCATTGTCCTGTGTGTTGATGCTGGCACCCATTGTTGCCGCGGCGCAGGCGCCGCCGACCCCCGCCACGCCGCCGGCACAGACCGCGCCGCCGGCGCCGCAGCGCGCCGCCGCGAATTGCGCGCCGCAGCAGCCTTCGCATCCGGGTGTTGCGGCGCCGGAGGGAACCACCACCGGGCAGGGGACCTCGTCGCTGGGCGACAAGCTCGCCAAATCCGACGGCGTGCTGTGTCCGCCGGCCGGCGTTGACCCCGAAATGCGCGCGCCGACGCCGCAGGGCGGCAACACGCCGGTGATTCCGCCGCCCGGAAGCCCCGGCGGTGACCAATCAATCAGGCCGAAATAGCCTCTGGCTGCAATAGTTTGCGGCTCCGTCCGCCTTTGCTTGACAGGGGCGTGTGCCACTCTTTATATCCCGCGCGTTCGCAGCAGCGGCTTCTATGCCGCCGATCGCGAGCCCATGGCGGGGTAGCTCAGCTGGTTAGAGCACGGGAATCATAATCCTGGGGTCGGGGGTTCGAGTCCCTCCCCCGCTACCATGCGTGACCCACTATCCTCAAAAGTGGGTTTCGGGCTGTAGCGGTCTCCCGCTACCATGTATGACCCACTATCGCGGTGGGCCTGCGGAAAAGCGTTCCCGCCGATTAGCGCGGCGAGCTTGCCTTTCACCTCGATCTCGAACCCTTCCCGTGGTCCCTTCGGGTGGACCGTGACGCTGTGCACAAGCGCGCGAAAGTCGTTTATCAGGGAACCGCGGTCGTCCTTCGCCTCGGTGTGGCTGGCCATTGTCTCCGCAAGTGCATTGACCGTGCTGATGTAGCGGTCCAGGGTCGCCGGATGGAGTGCGACGGGGACTGGAGCTTCTTCGAATGCGGCCAGTTCGGACTCGACGCGCAATCGTTCTTCCTCCAGTTCCGCGATCCGTTGCTTGGCGTCCTTCTCGGAAATTACGTAATTGATCACGAGATCAATGTTGCGCTGTCGCTCCCCTTCGATCCGATCACGTTTTGCTTCTAGTCGCGCGCGCACTGCGACCGCGTGCCCAGCAAGCCGCTCCCGTTCACTGTTGTAGTTGCGGACATAAGTCTCGATCAGCTGCGGGTCTTTCAGTTCTTCCGCCATGCCGCTGAGCACAAGTCTTTCGATGTCGCGCAGGTAGATGATCTTTCGATTCGAACAACTCCCGCTCTCGCGAACCGCCGAGCAGCGAATCCTGGTCTTTCCAGTCTTGTCACGGTCATGGACCGACATCCCCGATCCGCAACAACCGCAGCGAAGGAGACCGGAAAGGAGGTGCGGTGGCCGCCGCTTCACGTGGCTGGCCAAGTGGCTCTTCTCGGTTTTCAGAGCGTGAGCCTGCTCCCAAACGGACTGTTCGACGATCCGAAGCTGAGGCGCATCGATGCTCTGCCACTCATCGCGAGGGTTCGGGCGAGACAACCGCTTGCCGGTGTCAGGATCCTTGACCATCCGGACTTTGTTCCAAACGATCCGCCCGACATAGAGTTCGTTCAAGATGAGCCCAGCACCACGTTCGGCGTTCCCATTGATCGTCGACGCGTTCCATAGCCGGCCTCGCGGCGGACGAACGTTTTCTCGGTTGAGATCGTGTGCGATGTCCCGCGGCGTTCGTCCCCCGGCATAGGCCGTGAAAATTCGCCGGACGATCGCAGCTTCGTCTTCGACGATTTCCAGTTCGCCGGCTTTGCCGGGAATAGCTCGATATCCGTAGGCGCGTCCGCCGGCGTGTCGACCGTCGCGTATCACACCGGCCATACCGCGACGGACCTTCTTCGCTCCGTCTTCGCGCTGCATCTGTCCAACGAGGCCGCGAATTCCAATCAAGATCGAGTCCGCGGTGCCATCATGAACGGCTTGGATTTGGATGCCCTGGAAAGATAGCCTTTTGTGGATGCCGGCCAGGTCTTCCATATCACGAGAAAGCCGATCCAACGCCTCCACAATGACGACGGTGAAACGTTGTTGGCGAGCCGCATCCATAAGCTGCATCAAGCCATCGCGACCGAATACAGAGGCTCCAGAACGAGCTTTGTCCTCGAAGATCGCAACGACGTCGAGCTGATTACGGGCCGCATAGGCCCTACACAGAGCAATCTGATCTTCAGTCGATTTTTCGTTTTGAAGCTCGGTCGAGAACCGAGCATAAACTGCTGCGGACTTCATCTTGAACACCACCGCTGATGCGTTTCTCGCTGGCGGCGTCAATATGAGTTTTCATCAGCCGCTCATTCTCGAAGAGATGATCGCGCCTCGCATCGGCGATTGCAAGGGCTTCAACGAATTTGACTAAGGCACGATCTATTCCAGGTGAGTTTACACACGGTGGCGCATGTTCCTTTGCTTTCGCACGCTTCATAACGCCAGGATGCTGCAAGCGGTTCAAGAAGGGTAGGTTTCTTGAACATCGATCGCAGAATTGGATATGATCGAAAGAAAAATCGATAGATTCTCGGGAGCGTAGAGATCTGAGAAGGCGTTATGCTCTCGCAGATGACAGGCTCGGCAATTCCCGCAGCACACCGTCATGAGCAACGGGGTAACGAGTAGCTTCGTTGCTTTCGCCGCTTTGTCTTTTGAGTCCAAATCAGAGGGGTTTTGTGCGTGTCGTAGTTGTTCATGACGAGATGGATGTCGAGTTCGCGCGGCACGGCGGCCTAGTTTCGCCCAGGATGGGGAACTAAGCGGCTCGGTGCCGTCCATAACACTTGCCGATGGCTCGCCCGGAGATGCCGTGCCTTCTGTAGTCAAGGCTCTTGGGGCCGACCGGGCCGCATCAGGAGGACCGCGATCAGCGCCAGAGGTGGACTTCTCATCCGCACGCAGCACGATGCCGTGTCCCCTCGAACGGCCTGCACTCCAAAACTGACTTCAGGCTGATACCAACTAGTAGCTCTGCACAGTGATTATGACTCTTTGGAAGTGTCGAGATTGGCGAGGCCCAAACCGATGCAGGCCTTGTCTGTCATGAACATGCATTGGATGCGGGAGCGTGCTGCATTCGCTCTGGCTTCCAAAGCCGCGATTTCGTGGAACAGCCGCTTTGGGGTTGTCGATCCTGCGATCGAGGCCCTGTCCCCGCAAGACTCGGCCAAGATCGGTTGACGCGCCCCGCTGATGAGTTGCACCGGGTTTCCTCGAAGCACACCATCGGACCTTGCGATCGGACCTCGCCGTAAAGGGCGAGCAAGTCTTCCATGAGGGCGACGTACTCACCATCCACCGACGAGACTGATGCCTCGACCTGATGGTGACTAGTTGGTTCAGACACAGGATCTCTTCGCCCACTGATCCCTGTACTCAGCGACATCAACCGCATTGCCGACCCGCAACGCGCACCCACTGGCGCCAACTGCTTGAAGCGCGCGCACACATTTTCGCCGATAACTGGTCTCAAAGGTTGAGCCAACGATGGGAGGCAATCAGCATTGGTTCAGACAGAAAGAAGCGTAGTCGAGCACATGCTCGCATCATTGACAATCAGTGCGCTGCGGAATCGGGTCGCCCCCACTCAGGAAGAGGTGATGCATCATTTGAAACTCGCTTACGAAAGAGCGGGCCTCGTCCCCACGCAGGCATCTACAATCCGAATATTGCAGCGTGCCTTACTTGAGATCAATGAGGCTGAGACGATGTTGGAGTTCATAGGCCGGGGCGAAGAGCTGCCGCACTGAGTTGACGAATGATGTTCCTTGACGCTCATCGCTATCACCCGATCTGAGTGACGGAAGGTAGCAACTGGTGGCGTGAGCTCGCGGTCTGACCAGCCGATCGCCATGCCAAGGACCGGTAAGTCTTTGCGCCTCGCACCCCACCGCTGCGCTATCACTAATGGTCAGAAGTCTGCGGGGACCCTGCATCCATGCGGAGTTTCACTCCAGATGTCGATTTTTTGTGCATCCGGTAGAAGACTTTTCGTCAGCTAGTTGTCAGCCAAACAGCCTATCTCGAAAGGCTTCGCACTCTCGCCTGTAACGGAGATGGAAATGACTGGCACTGGCCGGCTTGGCAAATCGCAGGTTGGTGCTGCTAGAGCCGACAGCACGGGGGGATCGAGCAATTCGCGCTCGGGATCTGGTCTTGCCGCGGGGGAGGACAGCCAATCATTCGATTCCGTCGTGGAGCGGATGCGCGCTCTGCGTCACGCTGGAACCGTGCCGGTCGCTCGCCAGCCGACAACTTCGGGTATGGCAGTCGCCATTGCCCCGACCGGCGACGAGAACGAGGCGGCAAAACGACAAATGGACGGCCTACTTGAGGAACTTGACACTTGCCGGAATGCGGCCACGCAAGTGTTGCCGAACTCGTCGGAGGCGCAAGAGCTGATCGACCAGCTCGTCGAGGCAGGCTCAAAAGTGCTGAACTACCGTGCAAGCCTGCCCCCACATGTGGCGCGTCGCGTTCTGTCTGACGATCGGGCTCGCCGAATCCGCGACGAAGCACTCCATGCGGCGGAGCAATGCAACACATTGGCTACCCCGGCCATCTACGCCTTGGAGCAGAGCAGGAAGAGTGCGGCTACCGTGCTCGACCGCATGCGCCAATCCAACGCTAATTCCGATCAGCTGAGCCGAGCGATTTCCAGTGTAGCGGACCGCTATGAGGCCTGCATGAAGTGGTGGGGAAAGAAGGCATTGCGTTCGGAACGAATGCAATCTGTCTGCGCCGCTACTTCGAACCTACCAAGTACAAAGGCCGAGATGCGGCAGACTGAGGAGGCTGCACTGCGGCTGCACACCGGCTGGACACTGTATACGAAGTGCGTGCATCTGCAATCACGGATCGCTCTCGCGCAGGTCATGATTGAGCCGCAGGCGAGTACGCTCGAGCCAGCCATGAGGGAAATTCTCATGGCTGAGGACGGTCGCGTGCGGCTGCTGGGAACCTTCATAGCGGATGTTTTTCCGGCATTCAACTCGGCGGCCGACGCTGTTCTAAACGGCAAAGGACGCGCACTCGATGCAGAGCACTGCGCCGTTCTAGAAGGAGTCATGGAGCGGCTTTCGGAATTTGCGTCGGCGTTACACGACATCGGTGCCAAGCTAAGCGACGGTGGAACAAGGGCCTACCTCCCATTGGAATTGCTGGGTCAGATCGTGGAAGGCGCGTGGGTTACCGCGCACGAGGCCATGCGCTTTCTTGAACTGCAGCCGAATACGGCGGTCATCATTGCACCGCCGGCCGACGCTGGGGCTGCGACACCGACCGACACCAGCGACGAGGCTGCGGCTGAAGGCGCTACAGTGCGCGGGAAGGGGAAAGGCAAACGCACGCCGATCGCTAGCGCCGGGATTTCGACGGCCGAGCGGCCGCAGCCGCAGGTCGCTATGGCCGCCACGGCTCCGGCAGCCAAGGTTCTCGTGCTTTCGGATCTAGGTACAAAGAAGCTCGTAAGCGCAGAGGAGGCGCATGCGGCAGCCTCATCGTCGGCGACGGCACGTTTGGCGATCTGGCAAGCCCCTCCCTCGATGGAGGGACTAACGCGACTCCTCAAGCGATTGGACGAACTTTTGCAATTCGATCTGCCTGGTCAGCAAAGGACCGCCGCCCAAGTACGCCAGATGAAACCCGAGGACGCCGACCACGTCGTGGATACCGTGGTCGCGCGCCTGCAGACGCAGGCTACGGAGATGGAGGCATGTGTGGGAGCGTTGGAGGCGCCTCGTCGGCGCGGCCTGCTCACGCCTGCCCAAGTGCGCGAAGTGCACGACAAAATAGTCCGGCTCAACGTGATGTGCTCCGAAGCGCAGGGGCTGGCCAAGTCCTTGAATGAGCGAAAGGCCACGACTCGGATTGATTGCATGAAGACCTACGCCTTTCCTTCACAGAAGTATCTTGAACACTTGCGGGCGATCGAGGAATTGGCGGTTGCCGATCTACCGCGCCCCTTAAAGGGTGAACCAGGGGCGCTGTTCGAGATCAAGCTGCAGCCCAGCGCGTTCCGCAATGGTGCAATGCCGAGTCCGATGTGGGTGCACATCCATACGAAACGGCCGGTACATGCGTGGCAATTGGCGGTGCTGGATGACGCAGACTTCGCCGCCTGCCACGTCAAGTCCAATGAACAGCGCGGCTACAATCGGCAGTGGCAGAACGCCCGCGCAGCGACAGGTCACGAGAATGTCGTGATCCACCGGGGCAAGCTAACACCTACGTTCTGTAAGTCTTTGTTGACCACAGTGCTCCCACGCTATCCCCTTGGTGAGGCGGAGCATCTGGTCGACCAAGCAGCCCGACACTTAACGTAGCTGGGGCTTTCACGTAGAGTGGCGATTGCGCTAATATCATCAGTCAGACGTTCGAATCCGGAGCCGGTGGTTCGTAATCCGGTTAGGGCGTTCAGCAGTGGCTTCCAATTTCATGAAAGATGCCGTGGTCTTCGGTCTTCCGCCCTGCTGACGACACCCTTCCTTGTTCGCGGGACGGGCCATCAGCTCGCAGCGCAACATACCTTGCCTGAAGTCGAGGGACTGTTTTAGCCCCGACAAACGAGGTATTGGACGTGCGTACGGCCGAGTGTCGATAGTGCCATCACGTTCCGGTTGGACGTGCGGCGCGTTGTTCTTCGATCTGACCTTGGCCGAGTCAGTTGACGATCTTATCGGGGCCCGTTCACGAGGATGCCAAAAGGGGCGATGCTGGCGTCAGACGACGGTTCTACGAGCCTTCGTCAACGATAGGTCGGCCTAGCAACGCAGACCGTCGCCACCATGGCCGCGCTCTGGGCGATGGGGGCACTATATCTGCCGGCCAGGTTCCTGGCACGCGGGTGAAACCGCGCCAGGACGACTCCACCGCTATCCAGACGAACCGCCCGCCAGCGCCTCCTAGGCGACGGTCGCATGGAGATCGCCTCCACCACCATGCGGGCGATTCGGCCGCAAACCATCACTAGAAGCGCTAGCGCGACAGCCGAAGCGGCGGTCGGACTTGGGCGACCGTCGCCGCGCTTCTGCAGACGGCGATAACGACGGTCGGTCCGTACGCCTGCGCAATTCTAGTGTTGGCCAATGACTGGTGTTCTCCTCTGCGTCGATGACACCGAAATTCGAGAACATTGATCGCATCAAACGTTAAAGCTTATCGCTTCTTTGCGTTGCCTCGTCGAGCTTGGCAAGACCTTGGTCAAGGTCCTCTGCCTCGGCATTGATGTTTCTGCTCGTCGTTGGCCGGCGCGTGACGGCAGGATCATACGCCGACCTGCGGAATGGTCTGCTTCGATTTCCTCTTCATTGAATTAAAACTGTTAATCGGATTTGCCAGTGGTGTTTCTCATCGGCCGATTGATCGACATCCCCGTCCAGTGCTGGTTGCTGTTGAGCGGCATGTGCTCGACTGAGAGTGAGATGAATACCCAAGACGCGCTCGGCATTCGAATCTGTGGCAAGAACACTTCTTGCCGCCGGCCAAGTCTAGTCCGCCTCGTGGGGAACCTCGCACTGCGGGTGACGGATGTTGGCGCTATCGGGCGGGCTGCACGGCCTGGCTGCCGGCTGACGTGGGATCTGACGACACCTTGTTGCTGCTCAAGTTGCTGTTGTTACCCGTCGAAAGGGTTTTGTATGTGGCAACCGGAATGGCCGCACGATTGCCATCACCAGCGATAACGGCCTGGTTGTCAAGCAAGTCGCGCGGATCGTTGACCATGACGGCCAGGTTGTTGCGGATCGAGCAGCCGAGCGTCGGATCGAAAGAATTGTCGTTCACTGAAGGGCCGATGAGCGAAATCGACGGACAGACGGGAGGCTGCGCCTCATAGGTAATCGCCTCGATTCGCGCGGCAAAACCATCGCGCCTGTCGACGAGTGGGCCGTATAGACGGATATTGTAAGCGTCGACGCCCATTGCGAGGGCCTCATGGGCTATCTGCGCTCCGAGCCGGGGCGAGGCGGCGATGTCGAGATGGAGCGCGTCGCGCCGACCGCGACTGGTACGCGCGATGAAATCCCACAAGCGCCGCCGTTCGGAACCTCGAAGGCTCTGTAGGAGTAAAACATTCCTCTCCTGTTGAATCTGGACCGCCTGCGCGGCCGGCTCGAGATAGGTCGGCGCCGTGCTTGTACAGCCACCTAGACTGGCCGTCAGAGCGATCAGGGGGCCCACGATTCGCGATATCATTGTCGATCCTCATTCGATGATGTGGCCGGCACCCCGTGTCGCGCTTGGTACGCTGGTCGAGGGAGCACCGCGGCCAGGCGGGCGAGTCGCCAACGTGTTCGTCAGACCGCGTCCCAGGTCTGAGGGCGGCGCGATGCGGTCGGTAGGGGAACTCATCTGTCTCGTGTTCGATCTGGGCCGCACGACGTAGGGGGTGACGATAATTACGAGTTCCGTCTCCTCCTTTTGAAAAGAGGATGAGCGAAACAGCGCACCAAGAATCGGCACGTCACCCAGCCAAGGGAAAGTCGTGATATCCGTGTTGAAGTTACGGCGGATTAGCCCGCCGATTGCAAAGCTTTGGCCGCTAGCGAGCTCGACGACCGTGTTGGCACGCCGAGTGGAGAGTGCCGGCACGGAGATGCCGTTGATGGTAACAGCGCCTTGCGCCGATAGTTCGCTGACTTCAGGCTTTACGCGGATATTAATCTGATTGTTGCTGAGAACGGTCGGCACAAACTCCAGGCTGACGCCGAAGTGGCGGAATTCGACGGAGACCTGGCGATTATCCTGCAAGACCGGGATAGGAAATTCGCCGCCTGCCAGGAAGCTGGCGGATTCACCGGACATTGCGGTGAGGTTCGGTTCAGCGAGAACTGAGGCGAGGCGCTCATGGGCCAGTGCATCGAGTACAGCGCTGACGTTGACGCCCCCGGCGTTGAAACCGATCTTTGCCGTACCGCCGCCCTGGGCAGCGCCGTTACCCCCACCACTGCCACTGATCAAGCCGAGCGTGAAAGGACCAGCTTGACCGGAAGCGGAGAGGTTGACGCCGAGCTCTTTCATGGCGCTGCGGGAGACCTCCGCCACGCGCACGCTCAGATTAACCTGCAATGACCCAGCCACCTGGATCTTGTTGACGACGAGGGCGCCTGTACCGAGAAATTGCTCAGTTACTTTCATCGCGCTATCGACGATCTCCGCATTGGGCGCCGTACCGCTCAGGATGGCTCCGCGCGGGGTGTAGCTGACTTGGATCGGATAGTCGCCGACCTGGGCTTTCAGCGTGGCACGCAGGTCCTCGATCGGCTGCGTGACGACAACACGCAATTCAGCTAGCGCTTCCCCGCTTTCGTTCAGTGCGAACAAGCTGGTTCGTCCGGATTTCTTGCCAAAAACGAAGATGGTTTTGTTCGAAGGCGCCTGATAGTCCGCGATCGTAGGATCAGCGACAAAGATGCTCGCAGCTGGCGCGGGCAGGTGAATTGTCTTACCGAGCGACGAGGAAAGGGTCAGCGTACCGCCGATGCCCTCAGGGGCCGCACGCGGCGGTGCCGCTCCATCATCCCGTTTGATCTGAGCTACGGCAGCAGGCGGGAATAGCAGAACGACCACGCACAGGAGCTGCGAAAGACAAGCAAGCAAGCTGGACGAAAGGGCGTTGGTGGCGATCGGTCCTCGATTGACGCCAGCATGCTTATCAAGAACGAGTTTCAAGATGGTCGTTTCTTTCAAGTTCAATCGACTACGCGGCCGACGCCGAACATTTCAATTCAAGGACGTAGCCGATCCCGCGCGCGGTTTTGATCCACAACGTCGCGCCGGACCGGCTCAAATGACCGCGTAAACGATAGATTCCGACCTCAAGCGCATTGGTTGAGACTTCGTTGTCAAATGCATAGAGGCTGTCCTCCAACGAAGAGCGCGCCACGGTGCGCCCTGCGCGGCTCAGCAGATGTTCAAGAATGCACACCTCGCGGCGCGCGATCCTCAGCGGCCGACCATTAACGTAGGCCTGCCGACCGATCGGATCGAATCTTAGATTGCCGAAAGCAACGACGGGCGCCGTCATTTGGGTTGATCGGCGCAATGTGGCCCGCATCCGCGCGATGAGTTCATCGGTAGACACGGGCTTGGGCAGGAAGTCGTCCGCGCCGCCATTGAAGATCGCGATACGCCTGCCGAGCTCGTTACAGCTGCTCATTACCAGGGCAGGCATCGAATGTCCGTCGCGTCTCAACTGTTTCAGCCAATCCAATCCGTTTCCATCCGGGAGAACCAACTCGAGCAAGAGAATGTCATAGCTGGCGCAACCAAAAGCGGCGGCTGCCTCATCGAGAGTGCACGCTACGTCAACGGCAAAACCGCAATCCGAGAGCGCTTCGTGTACAATGCGCACTGGGTCCGTTTCATGATCAACCAGTAGCGTTCGCATTCATCACCTCTTCTCAAGTCGCGCCAATAGCACTCAGAAAAGTCATCCTAGAACATGACCCGAGTGAAAATGAGCGGTCCCGGCTTGCACGTATATGTTGGCAGCCGGAATGGACTAAGCAGAGCCGTAGAGGCCAATCGAACACCTGATCCGGCCCATCGCGAGCTCGTCTCCTATTCCCGACTGGCTGTGACTCGCATGCAGCGTGATGACGTCCAATCTGGATTGGCTGCAGGGGCACAGGCCGTGATCAATCAAATGTATCGACAAGCTTGGCGGCACCTCGTCCATCCACGACAATTTTGGAAGTTGTTGTCGACATTGTGAGTTATGTTTGCGAGAAACACATGAGTTGGTGAAATCGATTGTTTGGATGAAATGCATTCACAAGGCGGATCGATAACAAGGCGATTCTGTGGTCTGGACTAGATTGATCGATGTTCTGAGCACCGACCGCTGTTGCACGGCGTCGGGGTTGAATGGCTACAGAGCATAATGGGCATATGCGTCGCCGACTTGCCGGGCCTCACGCAGCCGGTAGATGTTCCGTAGCCGAGCGACCAGGCCGTGGCATCCCTGATGGATGCGGTTCTGGCCGAGCTGAACAGGACCTTGGCAAGTGCCGCCGCACGCGTGTCCGTCGCGCGATGCGATACCGGTGCGGCGTGCGAAAAATGCAGCGGAAGGTCGAACGTGTCGAGCCGGGAAGCCGATCGCTGACCTCTTAGTTTCGAGAGATCTCGACAATTGCATTCGGCGCGTAGAGGCTGCATTGGGCCCGGATGAGCGGCAATACCCGATAAGTTGATGCTTGAGGCTTTTCAGCATCAAGGCAAATAGACTCGCGCATTAAACTTGATGTCGCAGCAAGTTAAATCTGGAACCTCAGCGATTTCCTGAAATCTTGTCCGTTTCAGGACGATCCGGTGGCTGTATATCTTGTCGCAAGGCTGCTGTTCTCGCAAATCCTGCCGTTGCTTCCGCACCACCGGTTCGAATGTAACACCGGATGTGGTGATGACGGATAGAGACCTGAGGCGTGGGCTTTGCAATCGCGAGTTTCATGCTACGGCATTCAGCCTGCGCTTCGACCGTACATGGACGTATACAGATGTTCGCAGAATTCGCACCGTATCGTCGCGGAGCGTGGCATCGCATTTCGCCTCGTGCTTTCTGACTGCGAGCGAGCCAGTGTTCCGGTTGCGCGTTGGAACGGGATTTTGGCGGATCTCGACAATCGCGCTCCCGCTCTCGACGACGTTCGCCTACGTGGTGGCTTTCGATAGCGGGCGATGCACAAGCGTCGACGACTATCACATCAGCTTGCCGCGGATTGAATTGGGCAACCTTAATCAGCCTGATGATAGAGACCCAACGCTGCGCGCGCCTATTTCGTTGCCTGCGTTTGTCGATACCAACAGAAATACCAACAAGGTGAAGCGCGGTAATCGCCGGCAAAAATAAATGCCGGTAAGGGCATTGCCATCCTGTTCCGGTCTCACCAATCGCGCTAACTGGAATCTTGCTTTGACTCGAGTTTCCCGCGGCCCGACCTAACATGCTATCGCGAGGGCGGTCTTGGCGACCCCATCCATTGTGCCCACGATGCCGAGTGAGACACCTAAGCTCGTGTTGGAAGACTTCGTGGCGTCGACAGGGTTGCATTTCACGCAAAACCGGCGCCGAAAGCGCTGAACGCGCGACGCTGTCCGCGATCTACTGGACGTCCAAGGACGATGGCCGACGATCTACTAATGTCCAACAACATAACATACTGAGAGGGCTGCGGATTATGCGCTGCGATGCTGGTGCCAGCACGACCACTGTGCGCACGGCTTAGCCGCGTCAACCCTGCTCAACGAGAAGGGCGTATTTCCCAACGATTTGCTGGAAGCTCAACTCGCCAGGACGTGGAGAAAGTGCTTCTCGACGCCGGGCCAGGTCGCGCAAGGGTGACAAAAACAAGATCCGGTAGCTTCGGCGCTTCGGCCTTTTGAAATCGATTTGGAGGGGGCTGCCTAAATGGGCGAAGAGCGGAAGGACCCAGGGCGCGGGAGTGCGCCTTCTCCCTGTATAGGCGTCCTCTGGATCGCCTAAGCGATTGTTGCACCTAGCCAACGTGCCTCTAAAGGTCTTCTAGGTTGCAAGGCGTTGCTCTAGGTTGCGTATGCGCCCCGGGGGCGGTCAGGGCGCGGAATGGGAATAGCCCGCGTGGTTAGATCGGGTGCATCAATTTTGGGGCAAGCCATGTGGCGAATAGCGATATTGGTATGCTTTTGGACGGTCAACGCTGCGGCAGGTGAATTGCCGAAGAACCTCCTGCTCAAATGCGAGGGAAAACTAACGGTCATTCTGACCAAGCCGACCATTGATTCGCTATCGCCAAAGACGTTTTCGACCACGCTAAGCTTAAGGAACGGTGAGTTGGCGGACAATGGCTCGGCATTCCTCAACACCGGGAACTGTGAATTGAAGAATGGAATTGTCATCTGCACCGGCCAAGCCGTCTATCCCAGCACAATCGACGCAGGAAGCGAGAGCAGGGTGATGAAGTCGTACATCAACCAGGAAACTGGCGAGTACAACTTCTTCATGGAGACTACGCACCATTCTGGCCGCAATGCCACCGGCTCGAAGTCGGAAGGAATGAAATATGTACGGAATGGGTTATGCCGCACGATTGGCAAACCAATCTTCTAGGTCCAAGCGAACGGGCGGGGCAGACGACCGAAAGGGCGGAAATTGAAGCAATCCGAATTGTTGGCTCGGTTAGTCGAGAACGCTATAGGTTTCTTGTCTCACGCCATCGACGCATTGGAAACTGCGCCGAAGTTCTCGGTGATAGATTTTTACTCTGCCGTCGAGCTTTTCCTAAAGGCGCGATTGCTGCGAGAGCACTGGAGCCTTGTTGTCGCTAAGAGCCCGGATTGGGAAAAGTTTGTTTCTGGAGATTTTGTATCCGTTAGCTTCGAGGAAGCATGTATTCGGCTCGATAAAGTCGCTCGAAGCCCCATACCTCAAAGGGCTCGTGCAAAGTTCGACGCCGTGCGCTTACACAGAAACAAAATGGTGCATTTCTTTCACGTTGGCGAACAGGGGCAAAGCCATCTTATTGAGGCCGTAGCCATCGAACAGTTGCGCGCTTGGTACGAACTCAATTTGCTTTTGCAGCAATGGGAGGATGTGTTCCAGCCTTGGCAAAAGGAGTTAGCTCAGATCGAACGTCAATTACAGCGGCATAAAGGATACTTGGCGGCTAAATTTGATACTTTGAAGCCAAGGCTTGACGAACTCGAATCGGAAGGCCGGCACATTCGAGGTTGCAGAATCTGCAACTTTGTTGCGGCTGTAATGACAGAAGTGGAACTACCAGAGCTCTACGAAGGCGAATGCCTTGTCTGCGGCGCATTCAACAAGTGGCTCCTCATGAGTTGCCCAAATTGTCGTGAGTGGGCAATTCTATCTGATGGAGCACAGTTCTCTTGCGAGTGCGGTTATTCGCCAGATGAACGAAGCTTGGTGAACGATCTCGACGAGACGGTCGTTACCAAAGACAACTACTTCGACAATCCTTATCCTGCGAATTGCGGCGAATGCGAAGGT
>NZ_LGHK01000057.1 GCF_001908235.1 Bradyrhizobium sp. NAS96.2 | reverse complement strand
CACCAATTCGTGACACGCTAATCGAAGGCTTCAGCCACTTCGTTACCTCCATGACTGCTCCGATTGCTTCCGGCTGGAGCGTTTGCCGGGTGGGGTTTGCACCCACTGGAAAGCGCCGCCTTCTCACGGCGCACACCCCAAGCGGACAATCGGGCAATGCGGCCACGGGCCCGATGTTCTCGACCAGCGATGAACTGCCCGAACTTTCCGGCCAAAGATGCGCGGATGTGATATCATCCCGCCACCTGCGGTGATCCGCAGAGGGTCTCCGGCGGGAGGGAACCCCGGATGGCTTCGGATCAGGTCAAACGCAAGCTCGCCGCTATACTCGCTGCCGATGTCGCCGGTTATAGCAGGTTGATGGGTGCGGATGAGGCCGGCACGCTGGCCCGCCTGAAGGAGTATCGCCGCGAGCTGATCGACCCCAAGAACAAGCAATATCGCGGTCGTGTCGTGAAAACCACGGGCGATGGCATGCTCATCGAGTTTCCGAGCGTCGTGGACGCGGTAAGTTGCTCGATCGAGGTCCAGCAGGGCATGCGCGAGCGCAATGCCGATATCCCTCTGGAGAGACGCATAGAGTTCCGCATCGGGATCAACCTTGGCGACGTGATCATCGAGGGACGCGACCTCTATGGTGACGGCGTCAACATTGCGGCTCGATTGGAGGGTTTAGCGGAGCCGGGCGGCATCTGCATATCGCAGACCGTCCTCAATCACGCGCGCGGCAAGATCGCCTTCGATGTCGAGGATATGGGCGACCAAGCCCTAAAGAATATCGTCAAACCCGTCCATGTTTACCGTATCCTCCTTGTGTCCGGCCGGGAGCCTAGGACGTCTCGGTCCCCGGAGCCCGCATTGGCTTTGCCAGACAGGCCGTCGATCGCGATTCTGGCGTTCCAGAACATGAGCGGTGATAACGAGCAAGAGTTCTTCGCCGATGGCATCGCCGAAGACATCATCACGGCACTATCCAAGGCGCATTGGTTGTTTGTTATCGCCCGCAACTCGTCATTCACCTACAAAGGCAAATCCGTCGATGTGCGTCACGTCGGCCGCGAACTCGGCATCCGCTACGTGCTCGAAGGCAGTGTGCGCAAGGCCGGCAATCGCGTGCGCATCACGGCCCAGTTAATCGATGCAGCGAGCGGCCATCACCTCTGGGCGGATCGCTACGACCGCGAGTTGGCCGATGTGTTTGTCGTCCAGGACGAGATTGCGCGGAATATCACCGGCGCTATCGCACCCGGCATCATCTCGGCCGAGATGCAGCACGCGCAGCGCAAAGATCCGAGCCAGCTCGATGCGTGGGACCATATCATGCGCGCGCACTGGCACATCCGCCGCTTCACCGAGGATGATCTGGCGGAGGCAAGACGTCTGCTCGTTCAAGCCATAGCGCTTGATCCGGCCAATTCGATGGCGCTTAGCGATCTCGCCTTTGCCTGCCATTTCGAGGCCGTCTTTGGGTGGGGCGACGGGCGCGCCAAGTCGCATGCGCGGCTCGGCGAGGCCGCGCACAACGCGGTCGCCATTGATGACGGCGATGCGGCCGCCCATACCGCACTAGCCATTTACGATCTGTTCTCCGGTCGGCACGAAGAAGCCCGACGCCGGCTGCGGCGGGCCCTCGATATCGATCCTAACTCAGTGTTCGCGCGTGGATATCTCGGCGTAAGCTACGCTTTCGGCGGCGACTACGATGCCGCCCTGCCGCACCTCGACGAGGCAATCCGGCTCAGCCCGCGCGATCCCCTGCTGGTCATTTGGGTGTTGTGCAAGGGCTGGGCGGCTTTGTTGACGCAGCGATATGAAGACGCGATCGAATTCGCTAGCCACGCTGCCGAAGAAAATTCGGAATTTCCAGACATCTACGCCGTACTAGCTGCGGCGAATGGTCAATTGCGTCGAGTAGATGCAGCGCGAGTTGCGCTGGATCAGTTGTTGCGGCGCATGCCCGCGTTGACCACGAACGACGAGCGCCTCAACCGTCCCTTTGGATGCATGGAACATCGAAAACAGTTCCTCGAAGGCTTACGCAAGGCCGGGATGCCGAAGTGAACGAGGAGGCAGCCGTTGATCGTTGTCGATGACGTCATCGAATAAGGCGGTTCGAGTCAGCTTGTGGCCCTCTTGAGACATGCCGGACGGCCGTGACGAAGTCCGCTTCCGAATGAAGACAGGAAGTGCCGACCCGCCGGTGCGAGGTCTAAAACGACTGTGCCAGATATATTGGCGTCTATCCCAGTCGTTGGTCGACAATTCAGAACAGCTGAAAAATCAATGGAAGCAGGATGGCTGTGAGTACGCCATTTAGGCCCATCCCGAGCCCGGAAAAGGCACCAGCGACCTCGTTGATCTGGAGTGCCCGCGCGGTTCCGATTCCGTGGGAGGCAATGCCCATGGTCAGCCCAACGACACGCGGATCGTCAATACGAGCAAGGCGCGCGATAAGTGGGCCGAGGACGGCTCCGGTAATGCCGGTCATGATCACGAGCACAATCGTAAGCGTCTGCAGACCACCGATCTGCTCGGAAATGCCGACCGCAATTCCGGCAGTGACCGACTTGGGCGCCAAGGAAAGGATGGTCTGCGACCTTGCCCCCATAACCCAGGCAATGCCGACAGCGCTTAGGACCCCAACGGGCAATCCGACACCCAATCCGACCGCGATCAACCGTGCGGAAGCGCGGATTACGGCCCGCTGACGAAATAGCGGTACGGCCAACAGAACGACCGCAGGCCCCAACATAAAGTGTATCGGGTCAGCGCCGCGCAAATACGTCTTGTAGGGGATATGTGTCGCTTCGAGGCCGAGCGAAATGAGGACGATCGCCAGAAGGGTGGGGTTGAGCAACGGGTGATTGCCGCCGAGGCGCGATATGCGAGTTGCTGCCAAGAAAGCGAATACGGTCGCACCTGTTTCCAGGATCGGTTGGTCAGCCAGGCTGACCCAGGTCAAATTTGTCAGATCAAGCGTTGACATCGCGTGCTGCTCCCTCGACGCGTTCGGACCCCGGCTCCCGACTTATTGCAATCGTTCGGCCGAGCCGGTTCACGACAACCATCGTGACAAAAAGAGTAATGGCGGTGCCTCCAATCACCGCGGCCAAAATTGGCGTTGCTTCGGTCTTAAAGACATCCAAATAGGCGATCACGCCGACGCCTGCCGGCACAAACAACATGCCCAGAAACTGAAGCAGTCGGTCTGCAAGGATACCCAGATCATCGGGCAGCCGTCCCCGAATGGCGAGTTCGGCATAGAGCAGAATGAGGCCGGTGACTGGCGCGGGAAGCGGCCACAAGCTAGACTTGGCGGCAATTTCACCCAGGGAAAGCCACAAGAGTACGCGAGCAATCTGTTCAAGCATGGCAATCATCTCCAAAATCATTTTTCGCGGAATAATTTTTGGTGTCCGTCCATTCGCGGACCACCATGCGCATTCACGGGCTCATGCCCCAGAGCTGCTTTCGTTCGATGGAATCGGAACGGAGCCCTCGATTCCCGTTTGAAGCGCTTCTTCACGCGGGCCGGTATTCGCTTCGCTCGAAAACGCTTTAGTTGCGTGCGGCCATTTCCGACGACAAATGGCGCCAGGAGTGTTCGGTTCGGTTTTCAGGCGAACCGATCAAGGTCCATACGCAGACCGCCGTGATGATGGATACAGCAACGCACCACGTGGTCAGTCGCAGGCGATCATTGGTCACGGTAATACCGTTGCAATCGCGAGCTCAGCTTGGGTGACACCCGACTGCCCCGCTGCCAAGTAGATCGCGGCGATTGCGACGAGCGCCAAAACCACGTATCCGACGGTGATCAAGCCGCCGTGATTGCCGATAGGCAGTGTGGATCGAATCGTAGAGTGGGGAATTGCGGGAATTGCAATCTTCATGACAACCCTCCTGCAAATTACTTCCATTCAATACGCAAGGCATTATCGCTTGGCAGGCACAACGGTGCAGTGAAATCGTTCACAAGCGCGCCCGCACCAACAGGATTATTCGCCCTCGAAGATCCGAATGACAGCTCAATTTTTTCGCAGCACCTGCAACGGCGATAGGCAGCCCATTCGGGAAAGTATCTTTTTATCAGCCTCCACCGTGATCGACCGATGGCGAAATCTCACGAGTACAATACGCCCAATCTGTTCTTGGATAATTTCGCAGCTTTGGAAAAGTCGTTTCGTCCGGCGGGCGATTGTTTCGCCGATACCGAGCCGCTCGAAACGCGTTCACGACATCGCGAACCGCGGCGTCGAATTTGTTCCTGAGCCGATGTCGCCTGGTGGCCCTTCGCGACATATTGCACCACCATACGACCCTGGTCGCTAACGGGGCATAGCGGAAATCGTCAGGCCGCCGTCTATCGCAGCGGACGACGCTCGTGACCCAGAGCGGCGAACGAACATGACGGGCCGCGCTGCTATCCAGGCCCTGACTTTGGACCCTCCAGTGTAATCCCTTGCTGCGTTATTGCATTCTTGGTGGCTTCTATTGCAGCGATAGACAAAGTGTGCCGGTGGAAGTTCGGAAAATCGCGCGTGCTTGGCGTAACCCTGAAGCCCAAGCGACCGAACACGAATAGGTAGAGGTCAGCGACAGTGAAATCATCCGTCCCTGCAATCCACTTCCGAATTGCGAGCTGGCTGTCGATATAGGCGAAGTCTGCAGCCAACTGCTTCGCTGCTGCTTCTTGGACAGAACCAATGCAGGCGGTGTCGCTGGCGAACCGCTCGGCCCGCCAAAGCCGGCCAAACGCGGGATGAATCGTACTCGAAAGGTAGGCCATCCAGCGCAGCGCTTCATATCGTTGCGGCGTTCCGGGGACAGGCATGAGATCAAGGTCGGGCGCCATATCCGCGACATAACCGAGAACTGCGGGGACCTCCGTGATCGTGCCGTGGGCTGGAGTCACGAGCGCAGGAACTCGTCCGAGAGGATTAATAGCGAGATAGCTTGGGTCTGATTGCTTACCACGCTCCACGCGGATGGCTTGGTAGGATAGTCCGCTGTGCTCAAGCGCAATGTGTGGGGCAAGGGCGCATGAACCGGCGAGGTAGTATAGCTTCATGGCTGTAACCTCGATGCGGCTGTGTGGGCGACAAGGATAGTATAGAGAAATTCCTTGTGTCGCAGTAGGTCGGCTGTTGGCCCATCGCGACCAATGCGCCCGACCTCGCACCTGTCCGCTGCGTGGGGTAGACCGGACGTTACTGACACAGGGCTAGATTGTAGCGATTGACCCGGAACTGACATTTCAGCCGCTCAATTCCTGCGCTAGTGTCAGCCCACCGAGTACCAAAAGGGCAGAGCATTGGAGGGAAACTTCTTATGTCCACGTTAAAATGCCTTGTTGCCATCGTTGGGTGGCTTATTGCGGCGTATCCGAGCTTTGCCGATGACCGCGAGAAGGTGATCGGCATCTGGAAACTGGTTTCCCAAGAAATTGAAATTCAAGCCACCGGGCAGAAAGAACCCGTCTTCGGACGCTCCCCTACGGGATACGCAATTTTCACGGCTGAGGGCCGTGTAATGTTTGTCCTGACTGGAGAGGGGCGCAAGCCACCACAAACAGTCGAAGATCGCGCCGATCTGCTAAACAGCATGGCCGCCTACACCGGCATGTACCGTCTCGAAGGGGACAAATGGATTACGAAGGTCGATGTTGCCTGGAACCCTGAATGGGTGGGCACCGAGCAAACACGCTTTTTCAAATTAGACGGGGATCGCCTTCAAGTCACTTCGACGTGGCGAATAATGCCAAACTGGGCCGATAAGGGGATGCAGAGGAGCCTCCTTGTATTCGAAAAAACGAAATAGAAGTTTCAATAACCTACCTTCGCGAGCCGGGCGACTATGAGTGCATGCGCCGCGCGTGCATGCCCCGAACGCCTTCCGTTACGTCGCATAAGTCTCTTGTCGGCCCTTCGCGTCATTTAGCTGCCTGCAGAATTTGGTCGCTATCGAAGCATAGCGGACTCTGGCAAGCCGTGCGTTGGCAGATTTATGGGTTCACGGCCTAACTAAGTCAAAGAGCGCATCTCCAGCGCGGCTCGCAACCAGCCTTGATCCCATCATGCTATGGGCCGTACCACCCTCGTCAGCATCGGAAAATGCTTGTTGCCGCCCGCGAACGGCGGAAACTGGACGAAGTCGGCGCGCATGCGCTCGATGATGTCGGAGCCCAGCGCGCGTGCAAGGGCCTGCGGACTGTCGAACATCAGCCTGTTGCGCTGCATGTACTCGACCCGCTGCGACGGCAGCCGGTCGACCCAATCGATGCGCGTGTAGATCTCGATCTGGCGCACATCCGGGAAGGTCTGCATGATCGACGGATGATGCTCCAGGTAGTGCAGATTCCAGGCATTCATGTCGTCGGCCGGCCCGGGATAATGCACGAGGTAGCTGCATGGCGTGACCGTGCCGTTCGCATGCGTGGCGTCGTCGACCGGAAAGGCGCGCGTCACCATCGCCTGGTGCGTCACCTCCAATCCGGCAAGGCTCGGCAGTCCGCTGGCCACCGCAAGACCTGCGAGCACGCCGCTGCGATCCATCGCGGCCTCGCACGCAAACAGGTTCGGAAAGCGGAGCTGGAGCGTAAAGGCCGGCCCGGCCCCGTCGGCCTTGTAGGGATGATCGACCGATTGCTCCAGCGGCGTAAACAGCAGGCCTTCGGCCATCCCCGGGATCGAGCCGATCATGGCGGCCGCGGCCGCAAGATCGTCCGCGTGAATTCGCCGCTCGCCTGTCGGATCGGAGAACGTCATGAACAGCGAGATCATGATGCCGCCGCCTCCTCGCCGGCTTGCAGATGCGACACGAGCACCGCGCGCACGTCATCCGGCCACGGAATCGCGTGATGATCGGCGAGCGAGGTCGCGGCAAGGATCTGGCGCGCGCGCCAGCGCAGGCCATCGACGCCCGTGACCACGTGCGACAGATGCAGCGACGCGCGGCCGATCCTGACGATGTGCAAAGCGAACGACAGGCGGTCGCCGAATTTCGACGGCCGTGAGAAGTCGCAGGTCAGGTGCACCGTCGGGGTACCGATCTTGCGGACCGTGATCAGTTCCGGCCACGGAAAGCCGATCGTGGCCCAGAACTCCTCGACCACGCCGTTGAGGATGTTGAGGTAGGACGGGAAATAGGCGATCCCCGACGGATCGCAATCGCCGAACCTCAGCTCGCGATCGAACGAGAACGACGTCATCAGATCGCGACAACCGGGTGGCGGATGACGCCGACGCCATCGACGCCGGCCTCGACCACGTCGCCGGGCCACAGCCATTCCTGTGGGCTCATCCCGGCGCCGACGCCTTCGGGCGTTCCGGTCGCGATGATGTCGCCCGGCTCGAGCGTCATGCCGGACGAGATGTCGGCGATCAAAGCCGGAATGTCGAAGATCATGTATTTGGTGTTGGAGTCCTGCTTCATGACGCCGTTCTTGGTCAGCCAGAGCCTGAGATCATGCGGATCCGGAATCTCGTCCGCGGTCACGATGCAGGGGCCGAACGGCGCGTAGGTATCCATGCCCTTGGAGAAGATCCACTGCCCGGCGCGGCGATTGTCGCGCGCGGAAATGTCGATCATCACGGAATAGCCGAAGACGTGATCCATCGCCTTCTCGACCGGGATGCGGGTCGCGGTCTTGCCGATGATGACGGCGAGCTCGACCTCCCAGTCGAGCTGCTGCGTCATGCCGGCATTGTGCTGGATCGCGGCGCCCGGCCCGATCACCGAGGTCGGCGGCTTGGAGAACACCACCGGCTGCTTCGGCAGATCCTTGTCGGTGTCCAGGCTTTTGGCGGACTCCGCGACATGCGCGCGGTAGTTCAGCCCGATGCCGAAGATGTTCTTGCGCGGGCGCGGGATCGGTGCCTGCAGCTTCACATCCTCGATCGGAACGGCTGCACCGGCCGGCAGGCTGCCGTTGGTGCTGTCCAGGCACTGCTTCAACGCCGGCAGCAGCGTGACGGCGTTATCGATGAAGGACAGCATGTCGCCTGGCCAGACAAGGCCGCGTGACGCGCCGAGGCGCTCGACATCGACGACCAATCCGTTGACGACGACCCCGAGGCGGCCGCCGCTGGAGCCCAGAGTGTAGGTGACAAGACGCATGAAAGCTTGATCCGGTTATTCGGGTTGAATACTGCCGAGAAATGTCAGGCCGCGACCGGCTGATGGCCGGCATTGTCGCCATAGGCCTCTTCCCGGTAGAGGCCGAGCCCCTCGATGACAGGCAAATCATTGAAGCAGAACAGGCAGGCATCCTCGCTTTCGGAGGGGTTGCCGTGCTCATGCCAGGCCCAGGAGGGAACGCAGAAAATGTCGCGCTCCTGCCACTCGAACCGCTTGCCGCCGATCACGGAATGGCCGTGCCCCTTGGCGACCTGGTAGAGGAAGCTACCGGTGTGGCGGTGCGACCTGGTCTTCTCGCCCGGCCGCAGCATCTGCATGCTGGCGCCGATGGTCTGCATCACATGTCCGCCAGTGATCGGATTGATGTAGTTCATAAGGATGCCGTCATAGGGCGATCCGTCGGTCGCGGCGGCGTATTTCAGCAGCGACTCGTAGGTCGGCTCCCACTCATATTTGAACATTGGTGAATAGCCGTTCGACCAGCGCGAGCCCGCCGGCCGAAGACCGGGATTGCCCCAGGTCTTGGTCATGTCGTCGACGGGATAGCCGGACTCCTCCTGCTGGATCTTGGGGTGCACGACGAAAAAATTGGCCTCCAGCGCGTTGACGAGCGGAATGTCGAGCCCATCCTGCCAGATGCAGACCGAGCCGTTTGCCTCGACGCCATGTTCATGCCAGGTGCCGTTCGGCGTCAGCACGAAATCCCGCGCGCCGAGCGTCATCTTGTGACCGTCGACGATGGTGTAGGCACCCGCCCCTTCCATGATGAAGCGCAAGGCCGAGGCCGAGTGGGCGTGGGCGGAGGCCACTTCGCCGGGGTGCATGACTTGCAAGCCCGAATAGAGCCAGCCGACCGCGGCCGACACGTCGCGGCGACCGGGATTGTTGAGGTAGATCACCCGCCGGCCCGCCTTCTCGGGCGAGACCAGCTCAACCGAGCGCAGCACATGCTCACGCAGATCGCTGTAGCGCCAGAGAACGGGAACGGACGCCGACTGCGGCTGCCACGGCTCGATCTTGTTGGCGACCGTCCACAGCGCGCCGGCCTCGAACTTCTCGAGGTCCTTGTAGTAGGCCTTGAGCTCCGGGGTATCCTCGACATTGGCCCGGCCGATGATGTTCTCGCCCATGCTGTCCTCCAAGTCTTAGTTCATGTCGTCCTGTCGCCACATCCCACCACTGTCGTCCTGGCGAACGCCAGGCCGACGATGAGGATGGCTGTCGATTCAAGTTGCCACACCACGCGGTGTCATCACCCGCGAAAGCGGGTGATCCAGTATTCCAGAGACGGCTGTGCTTGAGCCGAGGGGCCGCGGCGTACTGGATCGCCCGGTCGAGCCGGGCGATGACAGTTGTGGGTGCCTTGCATACCATCGCCGTCCTGGCGAAAGCTTGGACGACGGTGATGGGGGATCGCGATTCACGTCGCATCATTCCGTCCTGCCGGGAATTGAGACGAAGTTCACCTGCTCCGCCGCGTCCGCTGGCTGACCTTCGCCTTCCGCAAGACCGAGCGGCGCCTGCGGACGGCGATTGACCCTGAGATCGAAAATGTCGAACCGGTTGTAGTGCCCGACGATGTCGTGCATCTGCTTCGGCTGGATGCAGCGCTCGAGATCGATGTCGGCATAGACGATGCCTTCATCGTCGATCAGCGGCTCGCCGACGAGACGGCCGTCCGGCCCGATCACGCCGGAGAATGCGCTCGACTTGCGCTGCAGGCGCGCCCGCGCGTCGGGAACCACGGTCTGCATCGCCGCGATGATCTCCTCCGACACGGTCGAGCAGGACACGATCGTG
The DNA here is from genome assembly GCF_001908235.1 of Bradyrhizobium sp. NAS96.2. Taxonomy (GTDB): domain Bacteria; phylum Pseudomonadota; class Alphaproteobacteria; order Rhizobiales; family Xanthobacteraceae; genus Bradyrhizobium. The sequence goes on along the minus strand of NZ_LGHK01000057.1, from coordinate 19,417 downwards.
AAGATCTTTCCTTCGAAGGAATGGGCAATGGCGCGCAGCTTGATCGCCTCCGCCATGTCGTAGTCCGGCGGCGCGACGGGGAGCGAGATATAGCTCGCGACGTGAACCAGCTCGCCCTGCCCGAGCAGCGCAAAGCGCGCGAGCGTGTTGGTGTTCTCGCCGCAGGCGAGCCCGCCGAGCCGCCCGATCTCGGTCTCGTAGACCCGCAGGCTCGACCCGTCGCCACCGGTCCAGGTCAGCTTCTCCGCCCAGGTCGGCACCAGCTTGCGGTGCTTGCCGAGCAGCGTTCCGTCCGGGCCGATGAACACCAGCGTGTTGTAGATGGCGCCGAGCGACACCGGGCTGCGCTCGTTCACGCCAAGCACGACATAGCAGGCGGTGTCGCGCGCCGCCTTGCGGACGATATCGATCTCGGGGCCCGGCACCAGCACCGATGCCTTGACCAGCTTCTCGAACCAGGCGCTTCCGGTGACCGGATCGGTGATCCAGTTCCAATAGGGATAGCCGGGCACGAACACTTCAGGGAATGCGACCAGCCGCGCGCCGTTCGCCGCGGCCTCACGCACCAGTGAGGCGGCCTTGTCGGCGGTCGCGCTTGCATTGAGATATACAGGTGAAGCCTGGACGGCGGCGGCTCTAAAGCGCGGCAGCTTCAGCATTGGCCCTACCCTGTCGCTGGCTCATGACCGCCGTCCGGAGCAGAGATCCGCGAAGCCTGACGGCATGGCGCAGCGTTGACTTACTTTACATGTAAACGTATGCTATCGCATATTTCTGGAGGGTGCAATGGCTGAACGGTCTTTTGCTCGTGAAGTCGAGGATCTCCGGCTCGGCGACGGCGACACCTTCCGCGGCGAAGGCATCCTCGCCATCACCAAGGCGCTGCTGCAATCCGGCGTCGCCTATGTCGGCGGCTATCAGGGCTCGCCGATCTCGCATCTGATGGACGTGCTGGCCGACGCCAAGGACGTGCTCGACGATCTCGGCGTCGTCTTCCAGAGCTCCGCCAATGAAGCGGCGGCGGCGGCGATGCTGTCGGCCTCGGTGATGTATCCGCTGCGCGGCGCGGTGGCGTGGAAGTCGACGGTCGGCACCAATGTCGCCTCCGACGCGCTTGCCAATCTCGCTTCCGGCGGCGTCACCGGCGGCACCATGATCATCGTCGGCGAGGATTACGGCGAAGGCTCCTCGATCATGCAGGAGCGCACCCACGCCTTTGCGATGAAATCGCAGATCTGGCTCTTGGATCCGCGCCCCGACCATGAATGCATCGTCAATCTGATCGAAAAGGGCTTTGAGCTCTCGGAAGTCTCGAACACCCCTGTCATGCTGGAGGTGCGCGTGCGTGCCTGCCACATGCACGGAAGCTTTGCCTGCAAGGACAATGTCAGGCCGGCGCACACCATCAAGGACGCCCTGAACAATCCGAAGCGCGACGTCGGCCGCATCGTGCTGCCGCCGGCGGCCTACGAGCATGAGCAGGAGAAGATCAGGACGCGGCTGCCCGCGGCCATCAACTTCGTCAGGGACAACCGGCTGAATGAATGGATGGGGCCGAAGCAGGGCAAGGTCGGTATCATCATGCAGGGCGGGATGTACAACAACGTCATCCGCGCGCTGCAATATCTCGGGCTGTCGGATGCCTATGGTAACACCCAGATCCCGCTCTACGTCATGAACGTCACCTACCCCGTGATCGACACCGAGGTCGCGGAGTTCTGCCTCGACAAGGACGCCGTCCTGATCGTCGAGGAAGGCCAGCCGGAATATCTGGAGCAGGCGATCAACACGGTGCTGCGCCGCCGGGATATCCAGGCCCGCGTCCACGGCAAGGACGTGCTGCCGATGGGCGGCGACTACACCGCGCAGGTGCTGCTCGGGGGTATCAGAGAATTCCTCGAGAAGACCGAGCCGCGGCTGCTCGGCAATCGGCCACCGGCGCCGGACGCAACCGCTGTGCTCAGCCATCCCGAGGTCGAGAAGCTGAAGCAGGTCGTGCCGGCGCGTCCGCCCGGACTTTGCACCGGCTGTCCGGAGCGGCCGATCTTCGCCGCCATGAAGCTGGTCGAAAGCGAGCTCGGCGAACACCACGTCTCCGCCGACATCGGCTGTCATTTGTTCTCGATCCTGCCGCCCTTCAACATCGGCGCGACGACGATGGGATTTGGCCTCGGCCCGGCCTCGACCTCGGCCTTCAACGTCAAGGCCGACAAGCGCTCGATCGCCGTGATGGGCGACGGCGGCTTCTGGCACAACGGGCTGACCAGCGGCATCGGCAACGCGGTCTTCAACAAGCATGACGGCGTGTTCGTCATCGTCGACAATTACTACACCTCGGCGACCGGCGGTCAGGACATCCTGTCGTCGCGTGCGGTGAGCAAGCGGCGCAACACCAACAACTCGATCGTGCAGGCCGTGAAGGGCATCGGCGGGCAATGGGTCCGGCAGGTCGACCGCACCTACGATGTCGGCCGGATGCGCGACACGTTGAAGGAAGCGCTGACGACCAAGGAACAAGGCCCCAAGGTCATCGTCGCCTCCTCCGAATGCATGCTGAACAAGCAGCGCCGCGTGAAGCCGCAGATCAGCAAGGCGATCAAGGACGGCGTTCGCACCGTCAAGGAACGCTTCGGCGTCGACGAGGATGTCTGTACCGGCGACCACGCCTGCATCCGCCTCTCCGGCTGCCCGTCGCTCTCGGTCAAGCAGCTCGACGATCCCTTGCGCGACGATCCCGTCGCGGCGATCGACAATTCCTGCGTCGGCTGCGGCAATTGCGGCGAGGTCGCCGACGCGGCCGTGCTATGTCCCTCGTTCTATCGCGCCGACGTCATTCACAATCCGACCGGCTGGGACAAGTTCAAATCAAAGGTTGCGATGGCCGTGATCGGCTGGCTGCAACGGCGGCGCGATCGCCGGCGTCCGGCGCTCGCGGCTTTAACATGAGATTCTGGGCATGAGAGTTTCGGCATGAGAGACGAGACCGTCCAGCTGGCACTGCCTGCCGCAGGCGATGCGACCGAGCGGCCGATTTCGATCGCGATCGTCGCGATGGGCGGCCAGGGCGGCGGCGTCCTCACCGACTGGATCGTCCAGCTCGCCGAGAACCACGGCTGGGTCGCACAGTCGACCTCGGTGCCTGGCGTCGCCCAGCGCACCGGCGCCACGATCTACTATATCGAGGCGATGCCGCCGCTCGATGGCCGCAAGCCGATCCTGTCGCTGATGCCGACCCCCGGCGACGTCGACGTGGTGATGGCGGCGGAATTCATGGAAGCCGGCCGCTCGATCCTGCGCGGCCTGGTGACGCCGGACCGCACCACGCTGATCGCATCCAATCACCGGACCTTTGCGATCGGCGAGAAAATCGCGCCGGGCAACGGCATCGCCGACCAGGGCGCGGTGACCGGCGCCATCGGAATTGCCGCCAAGACCGAGATCATCTTCGACATGAACGCGCTGGCGATCGCCAACGGCAGCGTGATCTCGGCGGCGATGTTCGGCGCACTGGCGGGCGCCGGCGTGCTGAGCTTCAGCCGCGACAGCTATCTCGAAGTGATCCGCGCCGGCGAAAAAGGCGCGCAGGCCAGCATCCGCGCGTTCGAGGCCGCGTATGACCGCGTGCAGTCGAAATCCCCGGAGCCGACCGCACCCGCGCAATCGGAGGCTGCCAAGACGCCGCCCTCTCCGGCTGCTCTGGATCCCCGTCTGGCCGGCCTCGCCGCCCGCCTGACGCAAGAGTTGCCCGAGGCCGCACGCGCCATCAGCCGGGCCGGGCTGAAGAAGGTGGTCGATTTCCAGGACGTCGCCTATGGCGGCGAATATCTCGATATCCTCGGCAGGCTCCACGCCGCCGATCGTAGCTCCGGCGGCGCCGAGCGGAATTTTGCTTTTACCCAGGCCGCCGCAAAATATCTCGCCAATGCCATGACCTACGATGACGTCATCCGCGTTGCCGATCTCAAGACCCGATCGGCCCGCCGCGCGCGGATCGAGGGCGAGCTCGAATTGTCCGAAGGCCAGGTGCTGCAGACCACCGAGTTCATGCATCCCCGCATGGAAGAGGTCATGGGCGTGCTGCCGGCTGGATTTGCCCGCTGGCTTGGCGCAAAGCCGCGCCTGCTCGGCTGGCTCGACCGTCGCGTCAACAAGGGACGACGGGTCAAGACCTACTCGCTGCCCTGGTTCGTCGCGCTCTATGTCGTCGGCGGACTGCGCGGCATCCGCCGCCGCTCGCTGCGCCACGCGATCGAGACGGCGCACCGGGACGAATGGCTCAAGGCCGCGACGGAGGCCGTGCGAGCGAACTACCAGTTGGGCGTCGAGATCCTGCAATGCCGGCGCCTGGTCAAAGGCTATTCCGACACGCACAGCCGCGGCCTGTCGAAATTCGACAAGACGCTGGCCGCGATCAAGCTGGTCGCGCCGCGCGAGGATGCGGCCGACTGGGCGCGCCGGCTGCGGGAAGCCGCACTCAAGGACAGCTCGGGCAAGGAGCTCGACGGCGTGATCCAGACCATCAAGAGCTTCGCATGACGTCGTCAGCCCTCAAGGAGAGCACAGCTCCCGTCTTCGGACAGATCGAGACCCGGCTTTGGCTGCAACTGCTGTCGCTGCATGGCGAGCTGTTTGCGTCGCTGAATTCGATGCTGAGCTCGGAGTTCGGCTTGTCGCTGGCCAAATTCGACGTGCTGGCGCAGCTCGATCGTTACAAGGATGGAATGGCGCTCGGGCAGTTGTCGCAGAACCTGAAAGTGTCCGGCGGCAACGTCTCGGGCCTGGTGCAGCGCCTGCTGGCCGATGACCTCATCAGCAAGGAGATGTCGAGCGAGGACCGCCGCTCGTTCATCGTGCGCCTGACACCGAAGGGCGAGGCCCTGTTCAGGAAGGCCGCCGACGTGCATAAGAAGCATCTGAGCGAACGGCTCGAAAGCATCCCCGCGCGGGAGCTGGAGACGGCACTGTCGATGCTGCGGTCCCTCTCCTCGAAACTTGGCAGCGAAAGCAAGAAGCAGGGTCGCAGGAAGTAATGGCCAAAGACTCCAGGAGCAGATGGAAATCCGGTCCACCGCGGACGCGGGACCAGCTGCAAAGCTATATTCCCTATCTGTTCAACCGGCTCGCCAATCGCTGGAACCTGGATCAGAACCGTGATCTCAGCGAGCACAACATCAACAACGTCGTATTCCGGACGCTGTCGGTGCTGTTCATCTACAAGACCCTGACCGTCAACGAGATCGCCGTGCTGGCCGTCACCGAGCAGTCGACCGCGAGCCGCATGGTCGAGTCGATGGTGACATCGGGCCTCGTCAAGCGCGAGATCGCGGAGGAAGACCAGCGCCGCCGCGTCGTCGGACTGACCCCGGACGGCGAGGCCCTGCTGCGCAAGATCTGGCCCATCATGGAGAACAACTACGACCGGCTGACGGTCGGCATCGACCCCGACGAGATCGAGGTCTGCGCCCGGGTGCTGGCCAAGATGGTCGAGAACATCCGCCAGAACCAGATCTGACCTGACCTGATCGGATCTGATCTGATCCGGATCAGGGACCGAGGCCGACGAGGCTGGTGCCGCCGCAGACATAGAGCACCTGCCCGGTCACGAAGTCCGACCGCTCGTCGAGGAAGAAGCTGATCGCGTGCGCCACGTCCTCGCGGGTGCCGAGGCGCCCGACCGGCACGTTGCGCGCCATCTTGTCCTGCTGCTCGGAGCCCTTCGGGATGATGCCCCAGAAATTGTCGGTCAGGATCGGGCCTGGCGCCACCACGTTCACCGTGATGCCGCTCGACGCCAGCTCCAGCGCCCAGGTCCGCGCCATGCCGTGCACGCCGGCCTTGGTCGCGGAATAGGCCGAGCGCGTGGCCGCGCCCATGGCGGCGCGCGAGCTCACGAACACGATCCGCCCGAATCGCCGCGAGCGCATCCCTTCCATCGCCGCCTGGGTCAGCAGCATCGGGGCGCCCAGGTGCAGCTGCGCCAGTGTCAGGATGTCCTCCGGCTTCGCATCGGGCAGCAGGTTCGGCAGGATCATGCCCGCATTGTGCACGAGGCAATCGACCGCATGATTGCGGCAGATCTCCTCGGCAATGGCCCGCGTCTCCGCCAGGCTGGTGAGGTCCGCGCGATAGGCGGTGAGCAGCTCGTGCGTCCACACAGGCTTGTCCAGCCCGACCGAGACGACCCGTTGTCCTTCGCCAACCAGCTTCTTCGCCAGTGCTTCGCCGATCCCGGAATTGCCTCCGGTGATCAGTGTGGTGCGGGTCTGGCTCATCATCGGCTCCCTGGCACGTGTCAATCCTGCCGCCGCTTGAGGTCGCGAAGGTCAAAGAACGCGCCATCACGCATCAGCTTCGCGACAAAATCCTTCAAGCCGGCGCGCTGGATCTTCTCGGTCGCGGTCAGCGGGAGTTTTTCGACGAAGCAGATCCAGCCCGGTGCCTTGTAATAGGCCATCTGCTCCAGGCTCCAGCGCACGATGTCTTCGGCGAGTGCGCGGTCTGCGCCCGGCTGCTCCGCGATGATGACGGCCGCGACCTCGTCGCCGCGCACCTGATCGGGCGTTGCCGCGACCGCGGCCTGCCGGATCGCGCCATGGCGGTTGAGGACGGACTCGACCTCGACCGCGGCGATGTTCTCGCCGGAGCGGCGGATCACGTTCTTCTTGCGATCGACGAAATGAAGATCGCCATCGGCATCGCGCGAGACGATATCACCGGTATGCAGCCAGCCGTCCTTCCAGGCCTCGGCGGTGGCTTCCGGGTTCTTCAGGTACTCCCTGAAGAAGCCGTAGCGAGGGTCATCGCCCGCCCGCCGCACCAGGAGCTCGCCCGGCGTTCCCAAGGGCGCATCGTTGCCGCCATCGTCGACGATCCGAACCTCGACTTCGGGCGCCGGACGACCGAAACAGCTGGTGCCGACCTTGCGCGGCTCGACATTGGCCGCGATGACGCCGCCGCTGCCGGTCTCGGTCATCGCCCAGGCCTCGAGCAGCGGAAAGCCGAAGCGCTCCTCGAACGGCGCGTGCAGCAGCTTGTCGACCCCGGCGCCGAAGCCGAACCGCACGGTGTGTGCACGATCCTCATCCGACGGCGGCGCGCTCATCAGCATCGAGGGCATCACGCCGAGATAATGCAGGCAGGTCGCACGGCTGTCGCGCACCGAAGCCCACCAGCTGCGCGGATGGAAGCGATCGAGCATCGTCAGGCTGCCGCCGACCGACATCATCGCCATCAGCGACACCGCCATCGCGTTCATGTGGAACAGCGGCAGGGGCGTGATCATGCGCTCGCCATCGCTGCTGAGATCGATCAACCCGCCGACGTCGCGATACCAGTCTCCGGAATACAGGAAGTAGGTGTTGGTCAGCACGCAGCCCTTGGGCTGGCCGGTCGTCCCCGACGTATAGAGCAGTGCGCATTCGCTCGCACCGTCGCCGGCGCTCGCCGGCCGCGCGCCGCCGAACGGGGCTGGAATCTCACCGCTGTCGGTCACCACCGGAATCGGTCGGCCGGCCTGTCGCGCCGCCGTCTCGACCTCGTCGCATCGTTTAGCGAGGACGAAGGCGGCATTCATCTCGGAATGCGCGATGATGTATTCGAGCTCGCTGACACGCAAATCGGGGTTGATCGGCACCACGGAGACACCGAGCGCGTTCAACGCGAACCACAGCTCGATGAAGACCGGCCTGTTCTGCAGCAGCAACCCGACACGATGGCCTTGGCCATAGCCGCGGCTCGCAAACGCCGCGCGCCAGCACTCCACCCGCTCGAGCATGGTTTCGTACGAGATCTCCCCGGCCGCGATGCCGTAGATCTCGGCGGTCTCGGGCAGCACGTTGAGAAAGCTGGCGTCGCCCCGGCGGAGCGCGACCGCGCGGAAGCGGACATAGACTGTGGTCGCTGTGGTCAAGACGCACTCACATGAAGAGCTGGATATTGCCGAACGGCGCGTCGAAATTCACGAGATCGATGCGCTTGAGCTTGATCTTGAGGCCGTCGCCGACCTGGACGAGATCGTGCGACGCCCATCCCGAGAAACGCTCCAGCGTGTCGCCGCGCGTCTCGGTGTAGATAAAGGAGGTCCGCGCCTTGAAGATGCCGGTCGCCGGATCGCAGACAACGATCTGCGGTGCCTGCAGCAAATGATGGCAGCGGCTCTTCGGCTTCTGGCTGAAGGTGCGCTCGCCGGCCAGCCGCTCGATACGCACCTTCATCAGCAGCAGGTCTTCGTACATCAGTGACGGCTGCAGCACCGGATCCTGCTGCTGCCATTCCAGCGGCATCCAGTAGCGCCCCTCCGGGTGAAACAGGTCGAGCCAGGCCTGCCACTGCATCGTGTCGAGCAGGTCGGCTTCCCGATAGACGAAATCGGTGATGGTTTTTTCGCTGATCATTCCGCGGCCTCGACCGGCTCGACCATGTCCATGGTCATGAATTTGGCCCAGGCATGAAACTGGTTGCGCATCTGGCGTTCCGACGTGCCGTTGATGACAGCGGTGACGTCCGCCTCCTCGCCGCTCTCGTAGAGCCGGCGCAGATTGACCCACTGATTGCCGTTGGTTTTCAACCCTTCCTGCGCCCGCTCATACATTTCGAGGTCGTCGTGCCCGACGATCGAGGTCGGCGCGTTGATGAAGCGGTTGTACATCAGCGCGCGCTCGTAGAGCTTGTCCGGCGCGCCGACCAGACGATAGACCCAGCTCTCCACCAGTGTCCGGTCCACCGCGATCGGGATGAAATTGCGCAGGATCTGCACGGCACCCTTCACCATGATGTTCGGGAAATAGACCGTGTTGTGCCGGACCTCGCCCAGGATCTCGTGCGCCCGCTTCTCGCCATAGGCCGCGACCATCTGGCCGAGATAGCCCTCGATGTCAGAATAGTTCGAATGGATGGAATTGGCGACGCCGGTGTGGCCATGGCCGTTGGGCCAGATCCGGATGCCACTCTGCTCGTAGAACTCGTACGGGCTCATGAACGGTCCATAGAGCTGCACCGCCATCGGCGTTTCCTTGGAGTCGCCCTGTTCGCGCTGCCAGACCTTGATGGCGGTGCCGGCCGAGCTTTCATGCGCCACCATCGGATGGCAGGTGTCGGTCTGGTTCTCGACCAGCATCTTCCAATTGCAGGTGTGCATGTAGCGGATCGGCGTGGCCACGACGGCGAGCTTCCCCTCCGGCGAGCGGTCGACCATGTTGTCGATGGTCGAGAGGCTTTCGCCGAAATAATCTTCGAAGCCGACGCCGGTTTCGCTCAGCCGCGCGAAGATGAAATCTCGGTAGACGACGACATTCCTGATCCGCGACAGCCCGTCGTTCGCCTGGGTGTCGGTGAATCCGGTGCCCTCGTAGCCCTTCTTCAGCGGGATCGCCAGCAGCGAGCCGTCGGTCTTGAATGACCAGGCATGATAGGGACAGCGGAAGAATTTTCCGGTGTTGCCGCACGGCTCGGAGGCGATCTTGACGCCCTTATGCGGACAGCGATTGTAGAACAGGTGGATCGAGCCGTCGGTATGGCGGCTCGCCACCACCGGTTGCCGGCCGATATTGGCGGTGATGAAATCGCCGGCCTTCGCCAGCTGGCTGGCATGCCCGACATAGATCCAGCTGTTGGGAAACAGATGCTCCATCTCGAGATCGAAGATCTCGGGATCGACATAGACGTCGCGATGCACCTCGGCGTCGCGCACCAGCCCGCCGATCGCGCGGGGATTCTTTCCGTATTTCACCATGGCGCCTCTTGCCTCCGCTCAGAGATCCAACACCAGCCGCTCCGACTTCGCACGCGACACGCAAATCTGCATGACCTTGTTGGACGCCTTCTCCTCATCGCTGAGAATGACGTCACGATGATCGGGCACGCCTGCGATCACGCCGCACTGGCAGATGCCGCAGTCGCCGCGCTGACAGTCGTAGAGCACGTCGAGCCCCGCCGCTTCCAGCGCCTGGATGATGCTCTGATCGGTCGCGACCGTGATGACCTGCCCGGTCGACTTGAGCTCGACCTCGAACGGCTTGTTCGGCGCACCCGGCTGCTCCGCCTTGAACAGCTCGAAATGGATGCGGTCTGCCGGGATGCCCTTGGCGAGCGCCCCCGCCTTCACCGCGTCAATCATGCCGGCAGGCCCGCAGACATAGACGTGAGCGCCTGCGGGTGCCTCGCCAAGCACTGCTGCGATATCGAGGCGGGACTCGTCGCTGTCGTAATGAACCGCCAAATCCTCCGAACAGATTGTCTGCAACTGCGGCAGGAACGCCAGCAGCCCCGGCATTCGCCCGGCATAATGCAGGCGATATCGAGTTCCCTGCGCATTCAGCTCGGCCGCCATCGACAGGATCGGGGTGACGCCGATGCCGCCGGCAAACAGCAACGCCGGCGCGGCGCCCTCGTGAAGGCTGAAATTGTTGACCGGCGTGCTCGCCCGGATGACGTCGCCGACCTGAAGGGCATGCATGAACTGCGAACCGCCGGTCGACGTCTGCTCGCGCAGCACCCCCAGCGCGACCGTGCCTTCGGGCAGATCCGGCAACGCCATCAGGGAATACGGCCGGTCGCCTCCGCCCGGCAGCAGCACGCGAATATGCGCGCCCGCTTGCCAGTCCGGCACGGCACCGCCCTCCACACCGAACACAACGCTGCGAATGACTGGCGTCTCCGCAACGACCGACTGCACTCTGAGCTTGAGCGGATGCGCGTCCATTCGGGCATCTCATATTATATGAATTTGCATATTTTTATACATGTAATAATTACCTGTCAATCATCGAAGCAACGGGACACCGGAGTTGCCAAAGGAAGGCCCGGCGCCCGGGCGACCGCAGCTCTTCCGCGGCGATCATGGCGCGCGCAATCCATTCGGCGGGCAAAACGCCTTCGATCCCTGCCTCGAGAAACAGCAAGATGCGCACGGCGCGCGAGCGCGGTCGCAGCGATTGGTCGGGTTTGCAACGTCTCTGGGATTACGCAAGCAGCCGACACAGTCGACGATCGCGAGCGATCGCCATCGATGCATCACCGTTCGAGCGATCGTGACGACATGTCGGCTGTCGCTTCAGCTGCAGGGACGGAAGGCCGCTAGGTCCCGCCCGGCCCGGCATACGAGACCGCGAGCGTCGCCAGAACCGTCCGGTTGCTGATCTCGAGCTTGCGGAAGATGTGATGCAGATGAACCTTGATGGTACCGTCGGCCACTTTCAGACGGCGGCCAATCTCCTTGTTCGATAGGCCTTCCGACACCAGGTTCATGATCTGACGCTCGCGCTCGGTCAGCATCGCGAGATATTTCTCCGGCATCACGGTTTGCGTGCAGGAGATGGCCTCCTCCCCCGGGAGCGGCGGCAGCATCTTCTTGCCGTCTGCGACCTGCCGCAAAGTTTGTATGAGGGTCTCGGGCTCCTCGTCATGGAGCATGACGCCACAGGCCCCCGCTGCCGCCAGCATCGCAAGATCGCGATCCTCAACGGAGGTAGCCAGAAAGACCCGGCGCACGGCAGATGTCTCGCCATTTTCGATGTCGAGCATTGCCTGATCAAAAATGTCAGGCATCGACATGTCCAAAATGGCTATATCGGGCGCAAGACGCCGTATTGCCTCGAAACAGCTCGCACCATCATTGCAGCGAGCAACAACCTTGAAATCACGTTCTGCTTCGAGCAGGCAGTTGAGACCCAATAAAACAACAGGATATCTGCTAGCAATCACCACACGACTGAAATGCATTTAAGACCAACCCTCAGTCCCCTCCAGTTCAGCTCGGCGCCCAATTGAATAATAAACTACTCCAATATGAAGCTTTTTCGTAAGGATTTGTTGTCGCGGACACCCCGTGAATTTACTGCCTCGGTGTGCCGGCAGGCGCATTTCCAGCAACGGGTGATCGCAATGCCGCTCCGACTCACCCCTAGCGAGCGTCAATCGGCAAGGCGTCCCGGCTCGCACCCGTGACATCGCCCGCTTCTCATGACGCGCACCATCCGAAACAATGTCTATAACCAACGGTATATAGGGATATTGGGGATTAGCATCTAACATTCCTAAATATTTATGAGTGGGCTCGAAGCTTATCCGTCCTCAGGCTTGGTTAGTTCGATCGGCCAAATCTGAGAAAACGTTTTTCATACGCGTTCTTTTTTACCTGGGTGGATCAACAAAATGCGCCGGATTCAACCGACCCGCCCATTGTTTCATTGTAGCGTCCGGGAGAGTTTCCATGAGACGGCGATATTCCTTTGCTATTGTGCTTGTTGGTGAAAACAGTCTTCGTAAGGAAGGTCTTGCTAGAATTCTGAACTCGGAGAGTTTTCAAGTCCTGACTTCGATATCCGATGCCGATGATTTGCTCGGCGACGATGCGCCCCAGAAGACCTCAACCAGTTCGGCATTGCTGCTGCTCATCGTTCACACCGGCGATGATTTTCGCCCGACGATCGACCAAATCGAGTCCTTCAAGCGTCGCCACGCCGATGGACGCGTAGCCGTCGTCGCAGATCAATATCGTGTGAGCGACCTGGCCGCCGCACTCCGGGCCGGTGCCACCGGGTATTTCATCGACGTGATGAACTGCGATGCGTTCATCAAGTCCATCGAACTCGTCATGATGGGTGGGACGGTGTTCCCGCCGGCGTTCCTGACGTCCGCGCTCGACGCCGAAGAACGCGCCACGGACGATGCTGCAACACCCACCGATGACGATCCCGTCGCCGCAGAGGCGGATGAGGGGCTCGCGCGGCAGCTTTCGCCGCGGGAGATCTCGATCCTGCAGTGTCTGATCGAGGGCGATTCCAACAAGTGTATTGCCCGCAAGATCAATATTGCGGAGGCCACGGTGAAGGTTCACATCAAGGCGATCCTTCGCAAGATTCGGGTTCAGAACAGAACGCAGGCAGCGATCTGGGGCCTCAATCATCGCCCTGCGGCCTGGCCGAAAACCGATGGGTCTGCGCATCAGACCGCCGACGCCGAGCGGCCCCTGCCGCCGAAGAGAGAGCTTCCCAAGCTCGCGAGAGCGAGCCGGCCGGCGCCCCTCGGCACAATCGACCACGCGGCGAACTATTTTGAGGTGCCCCTCACCAACGGCCACGGCCGCACGGGCATGAGCTCAAAGATCGACGGGGCGATACGGCTTCGGAAATAGCCGCCGCCGTGTTCTCTGACATCCTGCCGGGTAATCCCGGCGGGATGTCGAGCCGTGCCGGATAGACACGTGCGACACGCGACGGTGGATGCGGTCGGCCGCCTCCCCGAGAGCGTGGTGAGACCAGATTGAACTGGATCGGCAGCGGAGTCACCTCTCCCTTGGGAGAGGTCGGCGGGCAGCGCCGGGTGAGGGTTTACGGTCCCTCGTTAGAGCTACGGCCCCTCACCCGATTTGCTTCCGCAAATCGACCTCTCCCCAACGGGGAGAGGTGGAGCGAGCGCGTGGCCAAAGCGACGCGATCTATCGTTCCCGCAACGCTTCCTGCTGGTGACTGGCGAGCGGCGAAAGCAGATAGCTGATGATCCTGCGTCTGCCTGTCTTGATTTCGACCGTCACCGCCATGCCGGGACCGAGCTTGACCAGCTTGTCCTCCACCTGCATTTGCGTGCGGTCGAGAGAAACGCGCGCGGCGTATTCCAGCTCCTGCCCTCTGGGCTCGCTGCCGCCCTGCCCGCCTCCCGGCGTCCGGTCATTCGACGCGCCTTGGGGTTTGTCGCGGGTAATGGCGTCCGACGATACGCTGAGAACCTCGCCATCGAGCAGTCCATAGCGCGTAAAGTTGAACGTATCGACCTTGATCGCCGCCCGCTGTCCCGGATGAACAAATCCGATATCGCGATTGGAGAGCATCGCTTCGATCTCGAGATGGCTGTCGCTCGGGACCACGACCGCCAGTGCCTGCGCAGGCGAAACCACGCCCCCGACCGTATGAACGGCAAGTTGCTGCACGACGCCATCGACCGGCGCGGTCAACTGCTGAAACTTGGTCCGCTGCTCGGCCTTCACCACTTCCTGCGCAGCGCTCTTGGCCTTCTGCTCCGCCTTTGCGAGCGCGTCATAGGTGGACCGTCGATATTCCGCGTCGGCCCTGTCCCGCGTTTCCTTCAGCAAGGCCATGGCGGCGTCGGCTTCGCGCAGCCGGCTCTGCTGCACGATGAGATCCTGCTGGAGGCCGACCAGGTCCTGATACTCCGACAGATAGGTGACCTTCGAGCCGAGCGCCTTGTCGAGCAGCGTTTTCCGGATTTCGACCCGCTCCGTGAGCACGGGTATGGTCGCCTGGATCTTCGCGACATTGACCGCAATGGTCGACCGTTCCGCCTCCTTCTGGCCTTGCTGACGTTCGATCTCGGAAAGCTTGGCTTGCTGCTCCGCGCGCTGGCTGATCAGAAACTGGCGATGCAGATCGATATCCGCCGCAGTTGCCCCCTGCGGCGGTTGGAATGCCGCGAGCGGATCGCTCGCGAGCGCCGCCCGAAGCCGCGCCACTTCGAGCTCCGCGGCCAGCAGATCGCTGCGGTAGCGCTCCTGGTCGGCTCCGTTCATCGTGGGGTCCAACTCGATCAGGACCTCGCCGGCCTTCACGCTCTGGCCGTCGCGGACATGGATGGCGCGCACGACACCCATCTCGAACGGCTGGATCAGCTTGGTGCGCCCACCAGGCACGATCTTGCCGCTCGCCGTCGCGACGATATCGACGTGACCAAACCACGCCCAGACCAGCGCGAGGCAGAATGCGACGATAATGCTCGCTCCGATCGCACGGCCGATCGGTGACGGCGGCGATTCGGTGATTTCGAGGGCCGCGGGAAGAAATGCGATCTCGTGTTGCCGGCGGCGAACCTCGGCCTTCGGAAACGGGATGATGTTTCGGCTAGCGAGCGTCATGGAGCCCCGCCTGCAGCTGGTGCAGCCTCGCGTACCGCCCATTCGAGCGGATCAACTCATCATGGTTGCCGTCCTCGACGATGCGGCCATGCTCGACCGAGATGATGCGGTTTGCGTGACGCACGGTGGAGAGCCGATGCGCGATCACGAAGACCGTGCGGCCGGCGGAAATCCGCTTCATGTTCTGCTGGATCGCGCGCTCGCTCTCGTAGTCGAGGGCGCTGGTGGCCTCGTCGAAAATCAGGATGCGCGGGTCGGTGACAAGCGCCCGGGCAATCGCGATCCGCTGGCGCTGTCCGCCGGAAAGGCTGCTGCCGCGCTCGCCCACGACGGTGTCGTACCCCTCGGGCAGCTCCAGGATGAAGTCGTGAGCGCCGGCGAGCGAAGCCGCCGCGATGACGCGCTCGATCGGCATCGCCGGATCGGCGAGCGCTATATTGTCGCGGATCGAGCGGTTGAAGAGCACGTTCTCCTGCAACACGACGCCGATCTGACGCCGCAGCCAGGCGAGATCGACCATCGCAAGATCGACGCCATCGACCAGCACGCGTCCACTTTCCGGCACGTAGAGGCGCTGGATCAGCTTCGCGATGGTGCTCTTGCCCGAACCGGAGGAGCCCACGATGCCGACCACCTGGCCGGGATCGACGCTGAACGATACGTCATGCAGCACTTCGGGACCGTCGATGCGATAGCGGAAGGTCGCATGCTCGAATGTGACGTGACCGCGGATCTCCGGCAGCGCGGCCCGGCCGGGACCGGAGCCTGGCTCGGGAATGGTGTTGAGGATGTCGCCGAGACGGTCGATCGACAGGCGGGCCTGATGGAAGTCCTGCCAGAGCTGGGCAAGCCGAAGCACCGGCATGCTCACGCGCGTCGCCAGCATGTTGAACGCGACGAGTTCGCCGACCGTCAGCGCGCCGTCGACCACGAGACGAGCGCCGAAGTAGAGGGTTGCGGCGGCCACCAGCTTGTTGATCATCTGGACCGACTGGCTCGCCGTGTTGTTCAGGCTCAGCACGCGGAAGCTCGCAGCCACATACGCGGCGAGCTGCTCCTCCCAACGGCGCTGCATTTGCGGCTCGACCGCCATCGCCTTCAGCGTTTCCACGCCGGCGACGCTCTCGACCAGGAACGCCTGGTTCTCCGAGCCGCGATCGAATTTCTCGTCGAGGCGTCGACGGAACAGCGGCGCAGCGCAGGCTGAGATACCGATGTAGAACGGAAACGACGCGAGCACGATGAGCGTCAGCGACGTCGCGTAGTAGAACATCACCGCCAGAAACACGACGGTGAACACCAGATCGATCACCAGCGTCAGCGCCGAGCTGGTCAGGAACTGACGGATATTCTCGAGCTCGCGAACCCGCGCCACTGAATCGCCGACGCGGCGCGTCTGGAAATAGGCGATCGGCAACGCCATCAAGTGATGGAACAGCCGCGCGCCGAGCTCGACGTCGATGCGGTTGGTCGTATGCGCGAACAGATGCACACGCAGCGTGCCGAGAATGGTCTCCAGCACGGTCAATACGACAAGGCCGGTGACCAGCACGTCGAGTGTGCTCATGCCGCGGTGCACGAGCACCTTGTCGATCACCACCTGGAAGAACAGCGGCGATACCAGCGCAAATATCTGAAGGAAGAAGGAAGCGACCAGCACCTCGCTGAGCAGCCGCCGATACTTGTGGACGGCGCCGACGAACCAGCTGATGTCAAAGCGCCGGGAGGTGTCGGTCAGGGCGGCACGACGCGTCATCAGAATGATGTCGCCGCCCCAGATGGCCTCGAGTTCGGCTTGCCCCATCATCTCGGGCTGGGGAACCAACGGGCGCTGAACAAGCAGCTTGTCGTCGACGATCTTGCCGAGAATCAGGAAACCGCCGTCGCGCAACACGGCGATCCCCGGGAGCGGCGTCACCGCAAGCCGGTTCCAGTCCGTTCGCTGCATCCGGGCCTTCAACCCGAAATTCCGGGCGCAGCGTATGATGTCAGTCACGCCAAGGCGGTCGGTGCCAACCCGGTGTCGAATCTGATCCGGATCGGCCGCGATCCCGTGACAACGCAGCAAGACCGCAAGCGCCATTGCGCCGGATTCATCGCCGTCGCCCTGTTCGATCGTGGTCGTCGCAGCGGCGGCTTCGCGTCGTTCGGACCCACGAGGCCGCAGCGAAAGCTTGCTGGCGTACCTCGCCAACCCTTCGCGCAGATGCTGCAACACATTGCGCCCGCGCACGCCCAAACCGGTGAAGAGATGAAGCGCCCGGCGCGCGGCATGCCGCGATTCCGTCGAGATCAGGCGGCCGTCCCAGATCGCCTCGAATTCGGCGCGCGTGAGCCGCTTCGGTTGCGACGAAGCGGGATGCAGCACCAGCGCTTCGTTGCCATCGACCTTTCCGAGCAGCAAGAATCCACCATCCTGCAAGGCAGCAATTCCGGGCAGCCGGATCTTCGCAAGCTGCGTCCAATCCGTCGTCCACGAGCCCGCCTTGAGGCCGAACTCGCCGGCGCAGCGAAGCATTCCGCGGATACTGGTCGCCCTGCTCCCGCAAAGATCACGGATCTTGTCGGAATCGGCATTCACACCATGAAGTCGCAGGAACAAGGCCAGGGCTCTAAGCCCGAGCTCTGCGGCATCGGCATTTCCATTCTGGATCGCCATCAATCAAACTCAACCGTTCTGCGGCCGTACGACCGGCTTCGACAAATTCCCTTTCATGCATTCACAAAGAACGAGACAGCCTCGTTACCCGGCGATCTGCGCCGCACATCGGCGGCGCAGCACGCCAGGTGAACAGCCGCATCAATGCTGCGGCCTGGTCAGAAACGCCTCTTCGCTCCAGCGCCCTCCCTGCGCATTGGTCGCGACGACTTGCCCGCCGATGCCGTTGTGGCCCGCCAGGTATTGGTTCAGCAGGGCAAAGCTGCGATCTGCCGACGAAGCCGTGTGTGTGGTCGTCGCCGGCCGAGGATCCGTCACCGTGATGCTCTGCGAGGCGGATGTCATGACGGAGCCGGTGGTCGGGTCTTTTCCGCTTGCCGTGAACGTGAGCGTGGCGACCGGATGGCCGCCTCCCCGGTAGTTCGACTGCAACGTCAAGCCGCTGTCGACCTGCGCAGCGGTCAGCGTGATGTTACTTCCCCGGTAGGTGCGGCCATCGAGGTTGTCCGTGATGGTCTCGTATCTCGGTAGCCCGGTGATGTTCACGCTCACAGCGTCATTGGGATCGGCGGTCGTCACGCCGACGCCCAGGTCGACTGTCCCGCCCCTTCCGTTCACCGTCAGCGAAGTATCCGCGATCGCGAGCACCGGCGCGACCGATGGTGTCGGATTTGATGCCGCGCCACTGGTCGGATCGATCTGGAGACCGGCGAAGGTCTTCACCGCGCCGGCAAGATTGGCGGCGGCGCCGCTGGCATCGCTGATGCTCGCGCCGCCCGGAAGGTTGACCCCGGTGATCGCGAGTGCCGACGTCGCGGTATCGGTCGACGCGACCGTCGTTCGGAAGGTGAGCGAGCCGGTTCCTGAGCCGCCAACATAGGTGGCGGTGTTTCCGTCATTGAGCGACAGCGTCGGCGTGCCGACGACGTTCACCACTTCGTTGAAGCCGAGCGTCAATGTAACGGTGGCGCCCAAATGCTCGGTCCCCGTCCCCGGCGAAGCGGTAACCTGGCTCACCACCGGCAGGACCGGTGGCGTGGTCGGCTGAGTCGGTGGCGTAGGATTCGTCGGATTGATCTGGAGGCCGGCGAACGTCTTCGCCGCACCGGCAAGATTTGCGGCCACACCGCTTGCGTCACTGATGCTCGCGCCGCCCGCAAGGGTGACCCCGGTGATGGCAAGGGCCGACGTCGCCGTATTGGTCGACGCAACGGTCGTCCGGAAGGTGAGCGTGCTGGTCCCCGAACCGCCGACATAGCTGGCGGTGCTTCCGTCGTTGAGCGTCAGCGTCGGCGTGCCGGCGACGTTCACGGCCTCGTTGAACCCAAGCGTCAATGTCACGGCATCGCCGATATATTCGACGCCCGTTCCCGGCGATGCCGCAACCTGAGTGACCGTCGGTACGACTGACGGCGTGGTCGGCTGGGTCGGTGGAGTCGAAGGAGTGACGTTCGCGCCGGTGACGGTGTTACCGCTGCCGGCGGCTTGATAGAGCTGGACCTCGGCGATCTGCATCTGCATCGACGAGGGCGTCGAACTATCGAGCGCAGTGTGCCATCCGGCCGTATTTGAGTTCGCGACCTGATTGCTCATGATCAGCTGCATCGGCTCGTTCGGAATCGGGACCTGCGCGCTGGTCACGGTCGCAATCTGCTTGCCGTCGAGATACCAGGTGATCGATTGGCCGGGCACCCAATTGATGCCGTAGGTATGGAAGCCGGCCGTAAGGTCGATGCCGGTGTCGACCGTGCCGCCAACCGTCCCCGAGGGCGTGTGAAGATGCCAGGTGAAGGCCTGGTTTGCCGGCCCATTGCCGGTATATCCCCCCTCCTGGATATCGATCTCGAAATTGTCGCCGCTGCTCGAGCCCGCACCGGGCATCAGCCAAAGCGACG
>NZ_LGHK01000056.1 GCF_001908235.1 Bradyrhizobium sp. NAS96.2 | reverse complement strand
CCATGCTGGCCTCCGCCCAGCCAGCATGGTGAATCAGAAACAGCCTGATTTGGGAATCCCAAATCGATTCAACCTAACCCCATCCCGCTTTAGGCGCAATTTTCGTCGCTGTCCGCAATCTCCGCAGGTCTAAGAAGCGACACAGACCTTGAGCGCTGGCGGATGACAATCGAAAAAGCTGCCCGGAGACTCTGGAGCACGCCCGCGCATGTTCGCCTGAAGCTAACCTAGGTTACCCAACCTCGTGGGGTGGCAGCCATGATGAAACCTCGCAGCCGGATATGTCCTGGCGGCTTCGATTTTCATGGGCTTGCTGGTCTACGCCCAAGAGCATCATGAGTGCTGGAACGGGCACCTGATCAAATTCCTGAAACCCTGCGGATCGGTCAGCCCCTCAGTCTGGTCGCAGGTTCAAGACCGCTTCGCGGGCAAGCATGCGAGCCAACGGGCGGTGTTAGACATCCCCCGCTTCGTTACCTTGCCGCAAGGTGAGGGCGCTTGAGAGCTGCTGTCAATCGCGGCTGCGAAGGTTTGGACAAGCTTCGCCAAGACTATGGTGGAAGGCCGGCCTTTCGCAGCCCCTCAACCAAATGCTCCAGGTCTTCGGCGCGTTTGAGAATGGATACCTGCTTCTGGGTGCCATTGATGCTGTATCTTGGATTCAGGCGTAGAACCTCGCTTGCCTCTGCACGAGCATCTTCCATTCGTCCAAGCTGAGCGTACGTCGCGGCCAAGAAGGCGTGGCCATACTGATGATTGGGCGCGCGGCCGATCGCTTCAGTCAACCAATGTTGGGCATCGGGGTACTCTTTGAGGTGGTAGTGAGCTACGCCGGCCATCAACGGCGCAAAATGCGGATGGAATGGATCAAGGCGCATTTGCAACTTGGCGATGGCGATAGCTCTGGCCGGCTCTCCCACCGAGTAAAATATTTGCGCAAGGCGGTAATCCGCGAAATTGGGGTTCAGCGCAAGCGCTCTTTCGGCGGCGGCAGTCGCCGCGTCGAAGTCACGCTTCCGGATGATGTTGTAGCCCAATTCGGCATAGGCTTCGGGCAGACTTGGATTGAGCGCAATTGCCATGCGCGCCAATTTGATGGCCAGGTCAAGGATCGTCGGGCTCAAATATTCATCGTTCAGGGGATTGAGCCACGCCACTCGGTGAGTGCTGGCGAGCATTGCATAGCAACGGGCATATTTCGGATCGATGGCCAGCGAATCTGCAAGATGCCCTCGGGTTCTCAGTAATTCCGCCATTTGCCACGAGGACTGGAACGATATCCAGGCCGCAGCCGCGCGCATGTAGTGATCGTAGGCCTGCCAGGTCACGGGCGGCTTGAGCAAGGTGCGCTCGGCTTCCGCCATGTTCACATGCGCTACCAGAATTGCGGCGATCGTCCGTGCAACGTCGTCCTGGATCGCAAATACATCCTTTAACTTCTGATCATAGTGCTCGGCCCAGCGGTGCACGCCACTTGCAGCATCAATCAGCTGCGCCGTGATCCGAACCCGGTCATTGCCCCGACGAACGCTGCCCTCCAGAACATAGCGCACGCCGAGTTCTTGCCCCACCTGACGCAAATCAACCGCCCGGCCCTTGTATCGAAAGCTCGAATTGCGGGCGATCACGAACAGGTCGGAGAAGCGGGACAATTCGGTGATGATGTCTTCCGAGATCCCATCCGCAAAGTACTCCTGCTCCGGGTCGCGACTCATATTCTGAAAAGCCAGGACAGCGACCGATGGCTTGTCGGGAAGCGCAAGCGCCGGTCGCGCCGGAGCGTTGCCGAACGACACACGATAGACCCGCACCGGCCGCGCAATGTTCTTCAGTTGATGCTCGCCACTATCTTCGAATTCGACGTCAAGCTTATCCTGCGTATCTTCTCGTACGCGCTGCGACACGCAGAGACCGCCCGGCTCGCAGAGCGCCTCGAGCCGAGCCGCAACATTTACCCCGTCGCCAAAAATATCGCCGCCTTCTATAATGATGTCGCCGGCATTGATGCCGATGCGGAACTCGATCCGTTTCTCAATTCGCACATCGGCGTTTCGGGAGATCATGCCACGCTGTATCGCGACGGCGCATCGCATCGCGCCGACCACGCTGGCGAATTCCACCAAGATTCCGTCGCCGGCGCTTCTGATGAGCCGCCCGCCGTGCTTTTCGATCTCCGGATGGACGAGCGCAGACAGATGTTCGTTTAGCCGGGCGTGCGTACCCTCCTCATCAGCACCCATTAGGCGGCTGTAGCCGGCCACATCGGCCACGAAAATAGCACTCAGTCGCCGTTCGACACGGTCTGCGGCCATAAAAGCTCGCCCTGATCCGATCCGATCTTTAATCAAAGTCTATTGTCAGAAGCAGGAGGTGTCTATCGGGCTCCGGACGCCGCTGTCCTTCAGGCCGTGCCAGCCCGCGTACGAGATCGGCGAGATCGACCTCGGTATCGAATTCTGCCTATTTTGACGGCGAACCGCGTGCGATTCGTGGACGGATGGGCGCGCCCGCAGTGTGCCGGAGAGCGCCAGGCCGGTTAGATGACGTTCTTTCGGAGGTTGCGCCCTTGAAGAGCGCGTGGTCCAGTTGTCTTTGATAATCGCGATACTGGTCGAAAAAGGGATCACCGCATGACGAGACTCACGCCGCTATTTCTCGCCGCGCTTGTGATGCTCTCCAGTCCCGCACTGCCGAATGATGAGCAGATTACATTGGTTGTGGGATTTGCGGCAGGAGGAACCTCTTCAACCGCAGCCAGAATCGTTGCTGAAGCAGCAGAGCAGATTACGCGAACCTCGACGATCGTGGAAAATCGACCTGGTGCGGGAGGGGCGATAGCGGCGGATTGGGTACTTCGGCAAAAGTTGACTCGGACACTCTTGTTCATGTCCTCCACGTCGTCGCTCAGAACGTCTCCTCAAAGCGAGCTCGTGCCCATCGGAATTTTAGCAACCTTCTCATACATTGCTGTCACGAGAAAGGACGCTCCCGAGCATCTTGCTGAATACATGAAGGAAGCCTCGCGCGAGGAGAAATATCGCACCGTAGCCACCGCAGGCGCCGGGAGCATTCCCCATCTCATAGGTACAAAGCTTTTCAAGGACTACGGAGTGCCGATGGTGCACGTGCCCTATCAAGGGTCAGCGCCGGCGATCCTCAGTGTCCTTGGGGGGCACGTCGCGGTTGCGATTGTTCCTTTTCCAGACTTTCTCCCGTTTCAAGATTCGCTTCGCATTCTTGCGCAAACCGGCAGCGGGATTGAGACGGAAGGATGGGTCGGCATCTTCGCTCCGCCGGGAACATCAGCGGAGGAAGTCGCCCGACTCTCCGAGATTTTCCGGCAAGCATCGCAAAGTTCTCAAGAAAAACTGCAAAATGTCGGATTTAAGCATGCATGGCGATCCGGTGCTGAGGCACGAGCGATGCATGAGAAAGATTACGCCCAGTGGGTGCCAACACTTGAGGTGCTTGGAATTCAACCCTGAGACAGCCGCAACGGTGGCCGGCCAAGACGGGACCAAGGGCATCACACCCTGCCGTCCGGAGCCGCGTCGATTTTGCATGCCCTTTGGTTCCGGTGCTTCGCCACTTTTTCGCATTCGGCAAGCCATGTTGGGGGGCTGCCTCGAACTCCGATCACGGAGCCCTGCACGAATGAAGCACGGAGACCAGATTGCGGCCATGTCGGGCGCTGGCGGCCGGGCGCTAGCGGCGCTTTGACACTTTCTGGACCGTCTTGAGAGCTTGATTGACGCCCTTCAGCGATTCGTTGACACCCTTCAGCTGCGCTTCCAGGGTATCCCTGCGCTTCTGTAGGTCCTTCAGCAATGCTTTCCTTTGCGCCTCGGTCAATTCCTCGAAGTCGATAAGATCCACTGCAAATCTACACATCGCCGCCTCCAAGTGGCAAAACTAGATTTGATCAATTCGTTGTCCAATACGCGGCTAAATTGTCGACAATTTCTGGTGGATAATCAAGCTGGATGATACTCGGATCGAACGAATTTTGGGCAAGCTTGCGCGCGGCAGGACATCGGCACAAAGCGTTGCACTTTTCTCACCGGCTTGGTGCGACTGACCTGATCGTTTCAAGGTTCAATCAATCGGCCAAGCTGCTCGTTGGGGTTTGCGGCGGCATTGGCCAAGATTGCCGTGTAATCAGCAATCCAATTCTGGGTGGCGTCTGGCTCGAACAATTCGTCCTTACGCCCGCATATGCCGGTCATCCCCGACGGGGTGTCCTTGAGGGTCATCGAAAGCCAGGCGCGATCGATCGGCATGGCAGAGCGTTCTTCCTGGTAGCCGAACGGCCGAACCGCCAGGTCGGACAGCTCGAGCGCTCGGCGGAACGCAACCTGGAAAACGAAATAGATTTGAACGAGCGATGCCGGGCACAAGCCGGTTTCTTCCGCTAGTCGGCTGGCGATGATATCGAAGGGAAGTTCTTGTCTGGCGTGAGCCTGCAAGACGGCCTTGCGTACGCGATTGAGCGCTTCGCTAAAGGTCAGATCAGCATCAAGTTGTGTGCGGATGATCGTTGTGTTCGCGAACGGGCCGATCACGCGCTCTGTCCTGAGTTGAGGCCGATTGGCCATCAAAGTCGCTACGCAAATGTCGTTGCGTTCGCTCCGGAGCAACAGCAGGGTCTTGAAGCCGGCGAGTAAACTCATGAACAGAGTTGCGCCCCGGTCACGGCTCACGGCGCCCAGCTGCGTCACCAAGTTGTTCGATATTTGAAATGGTTCCTGGAGAACGCGCGAGGTCAATTCGCCTCCAGCGTTACTTTTCGGGGCCTCAAATGGAGGTGAGGCTTTGTCGAGGCACCGCTTCCAGTAAGCGAACTGTCTGTTTGCTTCCTCGGTGCCGGACCACGAACGTTGCCAGCGAGCGAAGTCGGAAAACTGAAACGATGGCTCGGGCAGCTCGACCTTCGCACCGGCAATCGAAGCGGCATAGATCTCCAGAAGCTCCTCCATGAAGATCGCCATCGACCAACCATCAATGATGATATCGTGCATGACCAGAAGAAAAACATGGTCCCTGGCGTCGAGCCGGAAGATATAGGCCCGGAACAGTGGTGCATTGTTCATGTTGATCGGCGCCAGGGACATCCGCTCGGCCTCCAACTTCGCCTTTACCAGCAGAAGTTCCTTGGCCAGGGCATCTCCGGTATGCGCCGGGGCTGCATAATCCTTCACTGTCAGGATTGATCTGACATCGACGTCCGGCACGACGCGGGCGAGAGGAACCTCACCCTGCCAGACAAACACCGTGCGCAACATATCGTGCCGACGCACGACCTCAGCAAGGCTCTGCTCGAGCGCGGGAATGTTTAGACGGCCCTGCAATCGATAAGCGAACGGCAGGTTGAACTGGGGTAATCCGGGTAGTTCGCGCTCGATGCGTAGCATGCGCTCCTGCACGATGGACACCGGCTGTGCGCCATCTCCATCAGAGCGCGAGATCTCCGTTGGCGGATCGTGCGGGCGCGCCAACGAGCCGGCGCCCTCCTTTGAGGATACAAGGCAAAGCGCAAGAGCCGCAACGGTCGACGAATTGAAGATATCCTCGAATGTCAGGGTGAGGCCGAAGCGTTCTTCCACACGCAGAATCATCTGCGTCATGGCAAGTGAATCCACCCCGAGCGCGAAGACATCCTGGTCAACGCTGATCTGATCGACGTCCAGGATGTCCTTCCAGATACCGGCCAGTTGACGCTCCAATTCCGAGCTGGGCGCAACTCCCTTGCCGCCGTCCTGGATTGGTCGGTACTTTGAAAAGCTGGCCGCAAGTTCATTGCGCTTGATCTTCCCGCCGGCGCCCTTCGGGAGTTCCGGCACAATCAGGATGAGGCCAGGGACCTTGAACCCGGTCAGGCGTTCTCGGGCAAAGTCTCGGAGACTTTGTGCGCTTGCCTTTGCGTCCGGACGCAGCACGACAGCGGCGGCGACGTCCGCGCCCAGTCGCTCGTGGGGGACAGGGAAAACAGCGGCTTCGATCACAGCCGGGTGGCTCAGCAAGGCGCTCTCCACCTCGGCGGGGGCAACCTTCTGCCCGCCCTTATGAATGATCTCCTTGATGCGACCGACGATGAAGAGATACCGGTCGGCGTCCAGGTATCCGAGGTCGCCGGTCCGGAACCAGCCGTCCTGAAATGCGGACGCGGTAGCGGCGGCATCATTGTCGTACCCCCTGGTTATGGTGGGACCTCGCAGCGCGATCTCTCCACGTTTGCCGGATGGCAAGCGACGGCCTCCACTGTCCAGTATCACGATCTCGGGGCCGGCGGGCCGACCGACTGAACCGCGCTTTCGCCGCTGCAGGGGATTTGCAGCGATCTGGGTTGCGGCCTCCGTCATGCCGTAGGTGTCGATAACGGGAACACCAAACAACGCTTCCAGTCCGTCGAGCACTTCCGACGGCAGAGACGTCGAAGCCGAACGAACGAGCCGCAAGGAGGACCGCTGCACAGCCTGCCTGTAGGGATCCGCCGCCGCCAATAGCGCGCGATGGATTGCTGGTACCGCCGTGTACCAGGTTGGTCGAAACTCCGTCAGCCAGCCGAAAAACGCTGTTGCATCGAAGCCGGACGGACAGACCGCACCGGAGCCTGCAGCGAGCGCGGCCAGAAGTCCCGATATCAAGCCATGGCCATGAAAGAGAGGCAGCACGCTCAGCAATCGGTCGCGAGCGTCAAGCTCCAAGGCGGCGCCAACGTTGTCGGCCGACAGACAGACGCTCGCATGGGTCAGCGGGACCGTTTTGGGGCGCGACGTACTGCCAGATGTCATCAGGATGAACGCGTCGTCAGCGCTAGCCGCAAACTCGTCGTCAGCGAGGAGTTGCGGTGCCTGACCGACAATACTGAAAGCGCCGGCTTCCCCGTTGGGCCGCATCGACACATCGACCACGGGCACGCCCTGGATGCGGGCGGCGCGTCGGCTGGCCGAATTCAAGTCAGCGTGCGTCAATAGCGCCGCCAGGTGCAATTCGCCGAAATAACGCTGGTATTCGTCGCAGGTGAAACCCGGATTGAGAGGTACACAAACCGCGCCGGCTGCAACCGTGATCGCCGCGACTGCAGCCTCTGGTCCGTCCGGCAGCACTACCGCGACCCTGTCAGTTCGGCGCACGCCGATGTTCCGCAACCCGAAAACCACTTCGTTTGCCCGCGTCCACAGCGCGCCATACGTCATCGGGAGGCGTGCGGGGGCCAGAATGGCGTGGCGCTCCGGCGCATTTTCTGCATGGCCGGCGAGGAGATCTCGAACGCACGGAAAGGGGCGTCGGCCGGCGCTCCTGCGTGCAACACCGTTCTGCAATTGCTTGATAATATTCGACAACGCCGCCCCCCTCTTGGTCAATGTCGCTGCGCTGTTGAAGTCATTTCCCAGAACCATCAAACACATTGAAGGGCGAGAATACGCTGATAACGTCGTCGGACAATCGACCGCAGGCGCCTCGGCTGCGCTCAGGCAAGTTGCCGTTCTGAAAGCATCTCAGGAAGCTCAACGCTTATAGCAGTATGTTGAACCGCTGTCCGGCACGGCCGACGACCGGTTCGGGTCAACAGGCGAAGAACTCAACCTGAGCAAATCCAGTCCGCTATGCCCCACTGAGCAGAGCTTGATGAGAGCTGCGGCCGCTTCGCTGATGCGCCAACAGCAGACTCATGCGCCGCGGTAAATTTCGCCATATAGATCGGCCTGACGATGCAGGCGAGCACGGCGCATTCGGTCAATCCCGCTTTCCGAAAGCCCTCAATCATCAGCTTAGCGTTTATTGATAGCCGGCTCCGAGCGATCCACGCCGATATTGTGAAGGCGGGGTCGATCTCAAGCATACGAGCCGCCGCCCTCACGGGCCTCGGCGTCGCGCCCGAGATGGGCGAAAGCGGATGCGAGGCAGCGGTATGGTCCTGGATAGGAGGGGTTGTGACGCTGGGCTTTCTTCCCTGCACTGATGGCCTCGTCAAAGCGACGAAGCTCAATAAGGGCAAATCCCATCCCGGTTAGGTGCTGTCCTAATTAGGACACTCGATGCGGGGAATTAGGACACCCGTTAAGCATGCGACGATTTGTTTACGTTTGATTCACTCAGGTTAATTGACTGGCTCACGCTTTGATTCGATCATCCGGGCACTGGGCGGCGCGGTTTCATTAAGGTCAATCTACTATGGCCCAGAGGGGCGCCTAACCATTGCATCGGCGGCGCGGCAAGGCTGGAGTGAGGAACGGCCTCAGCATCACCTCCAAGGGTGCTGGGGCCGTTTCTTATGACCATAGGAACAGGCGCGGCGGGTGCCGGATTATTTATGCTCCTAGCGCGGTCCTGCCGACAGCGTTGGGACGCAAAGTGTAACTAGCGGCCCCGGCTCTATGCCACCCTCGCTGGGGCCGTTTCTTTGGAAGCCATCGCTACAGCCTGTGGATAGGTCGCAAGCCGGGGATAGTTTTCAATCACCCTTCGGGACGATCCGGACCACGGAATCAGTTAGTCCAAAAGCTGCCAAAGTCCGGTCCTTGGAGTGCGGACGAGCGGATCAATTGGCTTAGGCTTCTTGTGATGGGATTCCAAATCTCTTACGGAAACGAAGCCGAGATCGAGATCAAAAAGAAAGAGGCCGCCAACTGAGGCGGCCTTACTTCTTGGACAAAATGTTCTTAGCAAGCGCGACTAGCTTCCTAGCTGCATCACGAAGCGAGTTGCGATCCCGTTCGATAGCCTTCAAGGCTGCGGATTCTATTCCGTTCCACTCTTCTTGAATTTGGAACTGATGCTTTTTGTCTGGATCGGACATCGCCGCTCGGCCCCGCAACGATTGCGCGAAAAACTATTAACACGCAACGCACGCAAGAGTTCCGCGCTTCAGTCCCGGTTTATGTCGCGCAGATGAGAACCAGGACCAGAACGGTCAGAGCTATCGAGGCGTATCCAGCGATGGCGACCCAATCCCTCGTCATCGGGAAATGCTGGAACTGTTAGCGG
The DNA here is from genome assembly GCF_001908235.1 of Bradyrhizobium sp. NAS96.2. Lineage (GTDB taxonomy): Bacteria > Pseudomonadota > Alphaproteobacteria > Rhizobiales > Xanthobacteraceae > Bradyrhizobium. The sequence continues at coordinate 2,161 of NZ_LGHK01000056.1, read as the reverse complement.
GCCGCTCGTTGATTTGGGTCAAGTCTTTGGCACAAACTGCATAGTGAATTTTATAGCGGCATAAGAGCCGGAGATGGCGAGAACATTCCGTGACCACCGCTCGGTAGTCCTACCGAGAACGTCACCTAAGCCGAATTCCTACGGCGTGGGCCGCCCTGTCTGACGTGACGGGACGGTGAAGACATAGGCGTATGACTGGTCATACGCCTGTGTTGAAGGTCGCGCGTCTCGACGTAATTTCGTCGGGTGCGCGGCGCCGTTGGACGCTGGACGAGAAGCAACGGATCGTGGCGGAGAGTTACGCCGAGCCGCGGCAGGTGTCGGCGACAGCGCGGAGGAACGGGCTGTCTGCGAGCCAGCTGTTTACATGGCGCCGGCTGGCCCGGGCTGGTCGGCTTGCGGAAGCGGACGGGGGGACGACGTTTGCACCGATAGTTATATCGCCGGAACAGCCTGAAGCTGCGGATCGGAGCCTGCCACCTCAGGCATGTGTGCCGGCGGTGCCGGGTCGGATCGAGATCGTGCTGATGCGCGGACATCGGGTGATCGTCGACAATGGCGTCGATGCGGCCGTGCTGGCGCGGGTTGTGGCGGTACTGGAGCGGCGATGATTCCGGTGCCGAGCAATGTTCGGGTGTGGCTGGCAACCGGGCACACCGATATGCGCAAGGGATTTGCGAGCCTCTCGCTGCAGGTGCAGGAAGTGCTGCGGCGCGATCCGCTGGGTGGGCACCTGTTCTGCTTCCGCGGACGCAGCGGCAATCTTCTGAAAGTGATCTGGCATGACGGCCAAGGGGCATGCCTGTTCACCAAGCGGCTGGAGCGCGGGCGGTTTTTGTGGCCGAGCCCAGCCGACGGCGCAATCACGATCTCACCGGCACAGCTTGGTTACCTGCTGTCCGGTATTGACTGGCGCAATCCTCAGGAAACCTGGCGTCCGACGTCGGTCGGCTGACAGTTTTGGCTTGCGGATCGCAGCGGATGTGATTCCATCGTCTAGTGAAAGACGCAGCTGAATCGCTTCCATCCGATCTCGCCGCCGCTCACGCGATGATCCTTAAGGAGCGCGCTGCGCGTGTGGAAGCCGAGGCGGTTGCAGCCCGCGCCCAGGCTGTGAACGCGAACACGGAAGCGCTGATTGCCCATCTCAAACTCGAGATCGAGAAGCTGCGGCGCGAGCTTTACGGCAGCAGCTCAGAACGCAAGGCGCGGCTGCTCGAGCAGATGGAATTGCAGCTGGAGGACCTGGAAGCAGCCGCGACCGAAGATGAGATGGCGGCCGAACAGGCCGCGGCCGGTGCACAGACGGTGCGCTCATTCCAGCGCAAGCGGCCTTCGCGCAAGCCCTTCCCCGATCATCTGCCGCGTGAGCGCGTGGTGATTGCTGCGCCCGAGAATTGTCCTTGCTGCGGCTCGGCGAAGCTGTCGAAGCTCGGCGAGGACGTCACCGAAACGCTGGAGGTCATCCCTAGGTCCTGGAAGGTGATCCAGACGGTGCGCGAGAAGTTCTCGTGCCGGGAATGCGAGACGATTACCCAGCCGCCGGCGCCCTTCCATGTTACCCCGCGCGGCTTCGCTGGGCCGAATTTGCTGGCGATGATCCTGTTCGAGAAGTTCGGCCAGCACCAGCCGCTGAACCGCCAGAGCGAGCGATACCGGCGCGAAGGCATGGATCTCAGCCTCTCGACGCTGGCCGACCAGGTGGGTGCCTGCACGACGGTGCTGCAGCCGCTGCATGCGCTGATCGAGGCCCACGTTCTGGCCGCCGAACGGTTGCATGGTGACGACACCACTGTGCCGATCCTGGCAAAGGGCAAGACGGTAAAGGGGCACATCTGGACCTATGTCCGCGACGACCGGCCGTTTGGCGGACGTGCACCGCCGGCGGCGCTGTATTACGCCTCTCGGGACCGACGCCATGAACATCCCGTCCGGCATCTTCGAGACTTCGCCGGCATTCTGCAGGCCGATGCCTATGACGGGTACAACGAACTTTACAAGCCGTCCCGCTTGCCGGGGCCGGTTACGTCGGCCCTGTGCCGAGTAGGCGGGGGTGTTGCCATCCCCGCCCCTCACAGACCCGGACGAGCGGATTACCCGCATCCGGTTCTTCACGCGCAAGCTTCGCTCACGAGACGGCATATTGGTGGACGATCTTGGC
>NZ_LGHK01000055.1 GCF_001908235.1 Bradyrhizobium sp. NAS96.2 | reverse complement strand
CCTCGACCAGCCGGCCGGCACGCTGTCCGGCGGCGAGCGCAAGATGCTGGCGATCGGCCGCGCCATGCTCGGCAATCCGAAGCTGCTGTTGCTGGACGAGCCGACCGAGGGCGTCTGGATCGGCGTGATCGAGGAGATCACCGAACGGCTGATCGAGCTTGCCAAGAGCATCTCGGTCGTGATCGTCGAGCAGCATCTCGATCTCGCGCTGCGCGTCGCCGACTACGCCTATGTGCTGGACCGCGGCCGCGTCGCGCTGCAGGGCGAGGCGGGTAAGGTGCGGAGCGATCCGGAACTGCTGCGGTACCTGGCGCCATGACTGAAACTTGAGCCAGACGTGTCGTGCTAGGAGCAGCGAATTGAAGCTAAACTCAGATGATTTCTGCCATCCGCTTCAGCTTATCGATATTCCTTAGCTCAATGCGACGGTAGGTCAAAAAAATGAAGCCTTTGCGCTCCAGTTGTTTCAGGACCTTGTTAACCGTTTGACGGGACGCTCCGGTTAGAAGTGCGAGTGCTGCCTGCGTTATTGAAACATGCAGTCCGCCGTCCGGCGCGACATGCGCAACCTCAAGCAGGCGTAAGGCGACCCGGTTCGGTGGATCAGCAAGTACAGCATTCGCCATATGGGCGCTCATCATCCGCAGGCGGCTCGACAGCAGCCTGAGCAAAGCGTCGTCGAAGACGCGATATGTCTCGCGAAGCTTGGAAAATGCCGCGGAACTTAAAACCTGAATTTTGACGTCATCAAGCGCCTCAGCGGTTTGCGGCATGCGTTCTCCGTCGATCAGGCTACTGGCGCCCAAACACTCTCCTGGACCAAGTAAAGCGTAGATCATCTCGAGACCATCAACCCGCATCGTGGATATTCGGACGGTCCCTCGGAGGACCCGGTACATCTCCCCACGTTCATCGCCATACTGGAAAATGACCTGACCAGCCGGAATACTTCGAATAGCACACTGATCACGAAAACTGCGTCTCACGGTTTCAGGCAACCATCGTAACAGGTCATTGCGCACGCCGGGCACGGCGACCGACTCGCACCGATCTGTCGCTTTCACGATGTTACTCGGTCGTTTCATGCGCGATATCCGGCTGAGCGCTACGTTTGCGGTTAGCGCTGCCTTGTGTGACCGCAGCCTGGCCATTGCATGGCCGAGGGCGGTGGTCGACGAACTGTTGTATGCCGGTTCACAGTCCTACAACGCGTTATGCCTCCGTACGAGTGCAAAGCTACGCTATCCCCAAAACGGTAGTGTATATTCGAGCGGTGTGGCCGCGGGAGGTGACGCTTCGACGCTATCGCAAGATTGTCGTTGGGGCCAAGGCTGCATGCATTGACGGGGCCAACTTGTCTTCCGGAATTGACGGTATCAAGAATGGCACACAGTCCGAGATCGCGCGGAGGTGACTTGGCGAGATGCTGGTTTCGCTAATGTAGGGCGCTCTCATCCCGCAGCCTCGGTTACAGAAACACCCAGCCGATGGGACGCCCCTTATAATCGAAATGTTTGAAGTGCCGCGCGACCGTCTATTTTCGTTCGACGCGGCCACCAAACTCCTTGCGTCAAATCAGGCGGTCGATGCGCCTCAGAGGTTACAGCGCGCTATCAGCAAATGCTGCTACTCCAATCTTAAACGCAACGTGAGTGAGCTCCAGATGCAAATTTCTTAGAGCTCAATTCGGATCTCTTGCAGATGGCGCAAAGGTAGTAATTTTCGAAATCTTTCCGTTGCGATCGACGGTGATTTGGTCGCCTCCGCGAGCAAACTCCTTGCCATCGGCCTGAATGATAACCCAAGTTAATAAAGCCACATTGTGGTGCGAAGAGACGCCGCCTATTTCAAAATGGCCTCCCGGGAACCTTTCATGAAACGTGGCCATATCTTCAATGACTTGCGCTCGACCGGTGCACAAATCATGTCTGACAGTTTGATATTCAATGTTCTCACTCAAAGTTTCGGTGGCGATTTTCAAGCGCTGCTCAATCGAAGTTGTATTCCACGCGCTTAGATATTTCTCGTATAGTTTCCAGGCTTCTTGATTGGTCATAACTGATCCTCCTCCTTTCGCCGGATCCGGAGCTGCTTCTCAGAAACCGAGATCAATAAACTTACCAGACTCATTAAGATGGTTGCCCTACGCAAATTGTGCTCCCGAGCCGGCGCGCCGCCATCGGAGTCAAAGCAGAGGTGATTCAACATCACAACGGCTGGATCGTCGTCTCCAGTCAGGAAGGTGTCGATCGCGACAGGTGACAATGAGACCACTTATCTCTCCTTTGACAGGGCATTGGGGGCAGGTGCGCCCGTCAATTGGTAGCGTGTCGATGTGTCAGAAACTGTCGATATCGAACGCCAGTCACGATCCTGCTGCCGCCACCGCGTCACGATCGATCTGCGCCGTCCCGGGTAGCGCTCCTCCGATATCGTCCTCAGGTGCAAACGATCGACGCGGAAGTCACGTGGCTGACCCGTCGATTAGATCGCCGAACCGCTCCCAATGCGTGCCGCTCCACCTTTGAAGTTGCATTTGTCGTATCGGACGGAAATCTTTCGGGTCGGTGTTGACCATAATGCCGGGAAGCAAGCACGAGAGCGCCAAATTGCGAATGTTCGTTGCCTCCTTCATGATGTTCTCACGCGAAAAATTCCCGTCGCACTGCTTGAGAACATGGAGCGCGGTCTCGGCGACGCTGTAGGCGAAAACATAGTTCGAATCACCCAAATCCGCGTTCGGCATATACTGCTTCATAAACCTGCGAAATGCGCTCATGCCGGGGTCATCCTTCCAGGCGGGATCGCCGTTGTCCTTCAGATAGCCGGTAGAAACGACGCCTACTGCCTTCTCGGGTCCCACAGGATTGATCACAGCCGCAACAGAAATCCCTGTATTGGTGATCAACGTCAACGGCTTCCAGTTCAGTTCATAGATCTTCTTGATCGCCTGGGCCACGAATTTGGGCGTTGCCGTGATCACTAGAACATCGGCCCCAGAGGCGTGCAATGAGACGATCTGACTCTCGACTGTGGGATCGCTCGATTCGTACGTTGCCATTCGGGCTACCTTCTTATCGAAGTTGCCTCCCCATACCGACCTTAATCCTGCAACGTAATCCTTGCCGGCATCCTCCGATGAGTACAGCATGGCGACCCGCCCGTTCGGTCTCTCAGCATCAATATACCGCGCGTAGATTGATGCCTCGGTACGGAACGTAGGCTGCCACCCAATTGACCACGGAAGCGCATCCGGTTGGCTCCATCTGTCCACACCGGCCCCGACAAACAACTGCGGGACCTTTCGTTGATTCATGTATCGCTGAACGGCCAACTGCGGAGCACTGCCGATCCCGTTGAGTATGAACGCTACTTCATCGCTCTCGACGAGGCGCCGTGTTTGCTCGACCGTCTTGGGCGGACTGTAGGCATCATCGAGCGAGATGAAGTTTATCTTGCGTCCTGAAATGCCGCCGTTGTCGTTTACCTGCCGGAAGTATGCGTTCAATGCCTGGCCGATCACGCCGAACGCAGATGCAGGACCACTGTAGGGCGCCGTGTTGCCGATCTTGAGTTCGGTCGACGTAACGCCGGGCGTCTCCGAAGCCGACGCACGTCTATTGACTCCAAGAGCAGTAGCCGCCGCAAGCAAGAGTAGAGTGCGTCGATCCATAGCGTTTCTCCCTTTCGATTTCTTATTCGTTCCAACTCACGTCGCGTGCGATCGCGCGGCTCACGCACTACCGCGGTAACCCGACTGCTGAAGTACCGGAAAGGCCTGACCCGGCGGTCCGAACCTTTGCGTTGTGCCCCTGGGAGTCTCGGCCTACCTGAAGTCGCTCCGCAGCCGAGAAGTACTCATGCTCGGTTCTCTCGATCAACGCAGCAACTGTCGGGATGTCATCTATCGAGCCGACGCCCTGTCCGGCGCTCAGAATGTCGCGCCAGCGCTTGTGGTCAGATAGCAACTCCGCAAGACTGGCCCCCGGCTTGTCACTGCCAACCGGCTTGTCCGGAAGCGTTTGTCTCAGCCAGTTGGCCCCAAGCCCATCGATTTCAGAAGAATATACGACGTCCCGGATATCGGATTCGATTACCAGCTGCTTCATACGCTCGGATGCGATGCTCTCCTTGGTGTTTACGAAGCGGGTGCCGATGTATCCGAGGTCCGCGCCAGCAGCTATCGCTCCCGCAAGCGAATGACCGTTCCCGATGCAGCCGGACAGGATAAGCGCCTTATCGCCCAGGAGGGGTTTCAATTCGCCGATGAAGGCGAACGGATTATACGTGCCCGAATGCCCCCCGGCGCCCGCACACACAGCGATGATCCCATCCACATTCGCGTCGAGCGCCTTCTTTGCGTGCCGTACGTTTATCGCATCGTGAAAGACAAGACCCCCGTAAGAGTGCACGGCATCCGTCGCTTCTCGCGTTATCCCGATGGCGCTGATCAAAATAGGCACTTGGTACTTAACGGTTAGCGCGATGTCTTCCGCCATGCGCTTATGCGTGTGATGGACCGCGAACTGTATCGCCCAGGGCGCATCAGCGTTCGTAAGGCGCGACCGGATATCCTTCAGCCACGCCTCGCATCCCTCCGAGGTGCGCTGATTGAGGCTTGGAAAGCTTCCTACCAATCCGGCCCGGCTGGTCGCGACCACCAGGTCGACGCCAGAGACCAGGAACATAGGCGAAGCTATGGCGGGGAGTCGCAAGCGACCCTTCAAAGCGGGGGGCAGCATCCAAGACCTTCTCTGCTCGTTGCCATTCGACTGGTAAATGCGATATACAATAAATTGACTATTGCGTCAATTGGATCATATCGTGGTCGTTGCGGCCGCTGCCCGGTCATCCAATCAGGACGGTCGACAGGAGAGCGGCACCTGACGATCCGTTTTCCGACAGCGAGGCTGACGTGTTGAACTTGCTACCATCGAACGTCGTTGCGCCCAGGCCAGGACGGCTGCGAGGTCGCCGCGTGCTTGTTGTAAAAACCGGGCGGCACGATGCCGCGCTTGCGGATGCTCCCACGGAAGCGGCAATGAGCCGTCTGTTTGCCCGCGAAGGCGCGCGGGTCGCGTTTGCCGGCCCCGACGAGAAAGCTGCCATGGAGACCGTCGACCGGATCCATAGCGATGGAGGAGATGCGTGCGCCATAGCAGCCGATCTCGCCTTTGAGGCCGACATCGGCTGGATGATGCGCGAAGCGTGCCAAGTCCTGGGAGGCCACATTGATGGGCTGGTATTGAATGCGGCGAGCGGAGGTAGCCTCGAGCATCATCAATTCGATGCGCAGCAATTGACGCGCGTTTTCGATCTGAATGTAGGTGGCTTAATGCTGTGTTGCCGCGAAGCGCTATCCAATTTCAGCGACAGCGGCTCGATCGTCTTCACCGCCGCGATAGATGACGCTGGGACTGGCTGGAATAGCATGGGGTGCCATCCGGTCGGAGCAGCCATCGCCGCACTCATGCGAAACATCGCCGACGAAGTGACCTCGCGCGGAATTCGAGCAAATCTCGTCTATTGCGGCCCTCAATGCACGCCGCGCGGCCTCGGCCCCGAAGTTAGCGCTCGCTGCGACCAAGATCGCATGGCGCCTGGCAGGCGAGCAGCCGCGGCGGCCATCGGTAACGCGGCGCTGTTCTTTCTCTCGGATGAAAGCGCCGGCATCACCGCGCAGACACTCACAGTCATGCACGGATATGATCGCCCGAGGTTCTAAGATTGATGGGCGATGATATATGCGCCGCCGTCTATCGACGGTCACTTCATCAAACGCCTGGCCATGCGCATTGAAGCAACCTTACTCACGGGCGTTACCATCGTCACCGCAAACAGCTCGAGGAGCGAAAAGATGCCGCAGCCAGGTCGCACGAACGCACATGTCGTGCTTGCCAAGCGCCCGACGGGATGGGTCGATGAATCCTGCTTCCGGATCGAAGATCGTGAGGAGCCGTCCTGCGGGGCCGAAGACGTGATCGTCCAGGCGGTCTGGCTATCGCTGGATCCTTATCTGCGGGGCCGGATGAACGAAGAAGCCTCGTATGCGCCGAGTTTCGAAGTCGGCAAGCCCCTGGCTTCGCGTGTTGTCGGTCGCGTCCTTCAGTCGAGAAACGCGCGTTTCAGCGAAGGAGATTACGTGTGGGGCTTCCTCAACTGGGCCGAACGCACCGTGCTGCCGCGTGGGGAGGGCCTCCATCTGATCGACCCGGCGCTAGGCCGTCCAACCCTGGCGATTTCCGCTTTGGGCATGCCGGGCCTCACCGCCTGGGTGGGCGCGATGGAGTTGGGTCGACCGCAACCCGGCGACACCGTGTACATCTCATCGGCCGCGGGCGCGGTAGGTCAGTTGGCAGGGCAGTTCGCCAGGCGCGCCGGCGCGCGCGTGGTCGGCTCGGCTGGCAGCGATGAAAAGGTGTCCTTCGTCCAGACGATATGCCGGTTCCACGCGGCGTTCAACTACAGGACGCGGGATATGGATGAAGCGCTGCGCGAACTGTGCCCGAACGGCATCGACGTGTACTTCGATAATGTGGGCGGAAGTACGCTCGAGGCTGCACTGCGCCATGCGAATGCAGGGGCACGCTTTCCGATATGCGGAATGATATCCGAGTATAACGCGGTCAACGAAAGCGGTATCAAGGGAATGCAGGCGATGTTCGCAAAGCGCATCGCAATGACCGGATTCATGGTTTCCGACCACGTGCACAAGCTTGCTGCGTATCAAGCTCGGGTAGCGCCGTGGTTGCAGGCCGGCGAGATATACTTCCATGAGGATATCGTCCAAGGGCTGGAGCAGGCGCCGTCAGCGCTGATCGGCATGATGCGCGGGACTGCGATCGGCAAAAGGCTGGTCCAGATTGTTCCGCAATAGGACTCCGCAAGCGGGACATTGCGCCGCGCGCCACCGGTTCGCGTGTTCTCCAGTCGGCGAGATACGAGCCTAGATGGCTCCGGACGATCTCAATTCCCTCACACCGCTTTCATCATAGCCGGTCTCGCGGAGGATGGTTTCCGTATCCTCGCCGATACGCGGCACACCTCGCCGCCAATCGGTTGGGGCGTCCTCAGAAAAGCGCGGGGCCGGAGCAGCCTGCAATACGCCATCAACTTCGGCAAATACCTTTCGCGCGGCCATATGCGGGTGGCGCGCCGCCTCCGCGGGATCGTTGACAGGGGCGAAGCAGGCGTCGGTTCCTTCGAGGATCGCGCACCATTCGGCACGCGTCCGCGTGGCAAAGGTCTCAGACAATACGGCCCGCTGTCGAGGCCAATCCGCGGCGGCAGTCCGGTTCTCGAACACGGGATCTCCGGCAAGTCCGATGCGCTTGAGCAGTTCATCGTAGAATTGACTCTCGAGAGGCGACACGATGATCCAACCGCCGTCCGAGCAACGGTAGGTATTGACCGAGGGACCGCAATCAAAATAATGCACGCCTCGTTCATGGCCCGCGCCGTTGGCGGCCAGCGCGCTGAGTAGCAAGTTCAACATATGCGCAGAGCCATCCACGATGGCTGCGTCGATTACCTGTCCACGGCCGCTCTGCCTTGCCTTGAGAACGCCGGCCAACAAGCCGATCGCGAGGTAGAGTGCGCCGCCTCCGACATCTCCGATCAGGGTTGGAGGGGCTACGGGCGCTATACCCGGAGGACTTGCGTACCAGAGAGCGCCCGATAATGCGGTATAGTTCCCGTCGTGCCCCGCCGAGTGAGACAGCGGACCATGCTGTCCCCACCCCGTGATGCGGCCATAGATGAGCGAAGGGCGACGTTCCAGACAGACCTCGGGAGCGATGCCCAACCTCTCCATGACGCCGGGCCGCATGCCCTCGATCAATACATCGGCGCGCTCGACGAGCCGCAACACCACGTCAACGGCTTGCGGTTGCTTCAGGTCCAGGGCGATCGAGCGTTTCCCCCGGTTCACGATGTATTCCGGACGCGGCAATGGCGTCCTCGCATCCTTGCGCTCCACGACGATCACGTCTGCGCCAAAATCCGCAAGGAGCATGCCGCAGAACGGACCGGGGCCCAGGCCGGCAATCTCGATGACGCGTAGACCTTGCAGGATCGACATATCGTCAATCCGTCGCAAAAGCTGACCGGCTCTCAATGAAGCCTGAGAAGCGCGTTCCTCGTCGGCTGTACGGCTCCAAGCGATCGGACTCCCGAAGCGATCGGTCTTTTCCAGACGCGGATCAAAATAGAATTGACTATAAGGTCACTAATGTGACTAGAAAAGTCAATGGCGATAGCTCTGCGACACGAGTGGGCCGGGATTGGCCGATGTCTACGAGGCTGCGCGACGGTACGGGACGTGACCGTAAAATCAGGTTCGGCTTTTCTTTGCCTTGATTCCAGGCCGGGCTCCCCCGGCCGGCGATGCGCGACGGCGCCTCGCTTTTTCCGGTGAACCCATATCGGCGCCCTTAGATGCCGTAAGAGCTACAGGCGCGTCCGCCGCCTGCCTGTCGCTTTCGGTGCCGAACACGTCAAGAGGGACATCAGCAGGGATTTCCACCAGCATATCGTCGGGATTTGCGCCCGTCCCCAAGCCGTTCGACAGCAGATCAACCATCCCGTCTGCGATCTTGTCCAATCCGAGCCGGCCGTTCGGCGAGTACCAGCTCTGAACATTCGTCACCGCTCCCATCATCGTGAAAACGGCGAGTTTCGGATCGATACGCCGGATCGAGCCGTCTTTCATGCCCTCCTCGATAAACGAGACGAGGCGATTCTCGATCTCGTCACGCCTTGCGATGACCTTGCGTCGATCCGCGGGGCGCAGCGCGGTCACGTCCGACGTCACGCCGCCGGCGCCCAAGGCCTGGTTCTGCCAGCGGATATAGGCGCGCAGATTCAGCCGGAGCTTCGAATATCCCGTCGTTCCATGCTTTTCTGCGAAGGCGGCGGCCTGCAATCCCATGTCGAGGGACATGATATGGCACTCGAAAAGTATCTCGAGCTTGTCAGTTACGTAATTGTAGAGCGTGCCTTTTGAGACCTGAAGGGCTTCGGCGACGTCGTCGAGAGACGTGTTGTGAAAGCCTCTTCTTGCGATGATGCGCGTTGCCTCCCGGAGCACCGCGTTCCGCTTGACGCGATAAACCTCATCACTGGTTTGAAGGACATTTTTCCATCGGGGCACTTCGTTCTCAGCTCCTCATAATGGGCAGTGCGGCATCGTGTCGAATCTTCCGCGATTTTATCGGAAGACAATCCGACAACAGAAGTGCACGCGATCAATGATCGCTTAAACTCCTGACTTTGAAGTAATCCATTTAAATCTTTGAGTAAAGTAAGTTGGCGGCTCGGTAAGCGCCCAGCTTGCAGCGGCGGCGGGCGTCTTCGTGGCCATCGGTCGAGCGAGAAGCCGTTATATCGTCGGCCCGAACGCGGGGACGTCCGATCGCCTGCCGCCAGCGAGAGGCATTTCATCCTAGGCGCGCAAGATCAGGGGGCGCTACATCGGCCGCGGGCGATGCTCCCATTTCGTAAATTGCGTTGCAGAAATAAAAAAAATGACTTTATCGTCAATTCCGTTCTATCGCCGGTATTGAAAATTGATAGAGCGAGCGCCGGCTCTGGGGGTTTTGCAGGGAGACATCGATGAACATTCTTGATTTGAACGACAAGGCGGCAGTCGTCACCGGTGCCGGGCAGGGAGTTGGCCGCCAAATTGCGCTGACGCTCGCGGTTCACGGCGCAAAGGTTGTCGTCAACGATTATTTTCTGGAACGCGCCACCCAGGTCGCGCGGGAAATCGTCGATGCGGGCGGCAAAGCGATCGCTGTCCAGGCGGATGTTGCCGACATCGATGCGGTCAGGACCATGATGCGCCGCACCGTTGATGAGTTCGGCACCCTGGATGTGCTGGTAAACAATGCTGGCAACGAAGGGGCCAACCCATCCAGCGGTGCACCGAAGCCATTCTGGGAGACGTCTCCGGAAGACTGGCAGCGCTGGCTTGGCGTCAATCTTTTCGGCGTGATCGCCTGCGTGACCGCTGCAACACCCTTTATGGTCAAGCAGCAGAGCGGCAGGTTGATCACAATCATCTCCGACGCGGGACGAGTTGGGGAGTCCGGGATCGAGGTCTATTCGGGCGGCAAGGCTGGCGCCGCCGGCTTCATGCGGGCGGTGGCGCGCACCTTGGGTCGCTACAATATTACCGCAAATTGTGTCGCGATTGCCGCAACGCTGACCCCGACCATAGCGCCGGTCATCGAGGCGCAGCCTCCCGAGAAGACGAAACGGCAGCTTGAACGCTATGTCATCCGCCGCTTCGGACGTCCCGAAGACATTACAGGCCTCGTGACGCTGCTGGCCAGCGACTCAAGCTCCTGGATGACCGGACAGACCTATCCGGTCAATGGGGGTTTCTCGTTCGCCATGTGAGCGAGGCCGGACACGGTCCTGCCTCAACGCAACCGATAGAGCTATATCAAGAGCGGCGCGCCGCATGATCTAGCGCCCCTTCCATTGGGGTTTGCGCTTTTCTGCGAAGGCTCGCAGGCCTTCCTTTGCATCCTCGCTGTCGAGCGCAACCCGGGCAATCTTCCACTGCTCGCTCCAGGCTCCTTCATCAGTCCAGTTGTTGGACTGGAACATGATTTCGCGGCTTGCCCACACGGCGGTCGGTCCGTTGGCAAGAACTTCTTCGGCAAACGAAAGGGCAACGGATAAGGCTTGACCTTCCTCGGCCAGCCGATTGACGAAGCCGAGACCGTAAAGATCCTCGGCGTTTCTGAAATGCCCGGTGATCGCCATCTCCATAGCAACATTGTAGGGAATTCGCCTGGGGAGCCGAAACAAGGCGCCTCCGACCGCCACCACGTTGTGGCGTACCTCAGGCAGCCCGAATTTTGCGCCTCGCGCTGCGACGACGAGATCGCATGATAAACAAAGCTCGAATCCGCCTCCCACCGCGAAACCTTCAACAGCAGCAATCGTCGGCTTGAGCGAGGGGCGCGCAAAAGCACCGAAGCCGCCGCGACGTTCGGTGATCGAGCTCTCACCTTTGGCGGCCGCTTTCAGGTCCGCTCCCGCCGAAAACGTCTTGTTCGACCCCGTAATGATGCCCACGCGAAGGTCCGGATCCGCATCGAGGGCATCCAGGGCGGCTTCCATCTGCAGCGACGTCTCATAGTCCACGGCGTTGCGGGCTTCAGGGCGGTTGATGGTAATGACGAGGGTGTGACCGCGACGCTCGCAAATCACCTTCTGGGTCTGGGGCTCCACGCTTTTCTCCTGCTCAAAAAGAGGTTTCGATCAATATTGACTTTTAAGTCAGAAAATGAGACGATCAAGTAATAAATATGGTTCCGGGCTCGTTTGTGCTGGGCTCGCGTCACTACAGGTCCCGCGCGTCAGGCGGAACATGCGATGCGACTCCATGCAGGCAAAGCCAGTCCGGGCACCAGGAGCGTGCCTCACCGGGAGGGAAGAGTGCGGGTATCGGACTATTTCGAAAAGACGGCGCTTGCCAATCCCGACGTCGAGTTTGCGGTTTTCGGGGATCTGCGCCTGACCTACGCGGAAGCGCGCAGGACAGTGCACGCGATTGCGACGGCTTTGAGCCGCGAGCCCGGATTGACGGCGGGAGCGGTGATCGGGATCTACAGCTCGAATGATCCCCGCATTTCCATGCTGCAGATGGGGATCAACCGGGCCGATTTCGCCTGGGTTGGCGTGCACGATCGCAACGCTGTCGAAACCAATGCGGAAGTGCTCGACTTCATGGATGGCGAGCTGGTCTTTTTCAACAGCCGTTACGAAAAGGAGGTGCGGCAACTGAAGGCCGGCAATAGCAAAGTCTGCAGATGGATCTGCATTGATGCCGATTCCACCGAAGGGGAAAGCCTGGCGAGCTGGCTGGACGGAAAGTTCAATGAGTTTCCGTACTCCAGGCCCGATATGATGCGGCGGGCGTGTCTTGTGCCGACGGGAGGTACGACCGGTCCGTCGAAAGGCGTCGTGCACACCCATTATACGCTCGAACAAGGACTGATCGCCCAGGAAAAGGCCTTCAGGATTCAAGCGCGTTCGCGCGTCCTGACGACAGCGCCGCTTTCGCACGCCGCTGGAATGTTTGCCATGGCGTTCTATCCTTCCGCGGGCACCAACGTGATCATGTCGGGCTTCGACGCCGAAAAAGTCCTTCACCTGATCGAGCAGGAAAGGATCACGCACCTGTTCATGCCGCCAACGATGATCGGCGCGCTCCTGATGCATCCAAAGGCCAAAAGCACCGACTTCTCATCGGTGAAGATGTGCCTGACCGGGGCCGCTCCCATCTCGCCGGAAAAATTCAAGGAAATCGTCGCCTTGCTGGGACCCGTTGTGTGGGAATCCTATGCGCAGTCGGAAACGCATATGCCGGTGACGGTCAAAGCGCCCGAGGATTACATCTTGAATGACGGTTCATTCAACGAGTCGGTTCTGCGCTCCGCAGGGCGTGCGGCGGAGTACGTCCGCATCGAAATTATGGACGACGACGGCAATATCCTCCCGCGTGGGCAACGAGGAGAGATTGTGGTCAGGATACCATCCCTGATGAAGTGCTACTACAAGAACCCCGAAGCCACGGATGAAGTCAGTGCGTTTGGCTTCCACCACACCGGTGACGTCGGGGTCATGGACGATGCGGGATTCGTCACGATCGTGGATCGCAAGAAGGACATGATCGTTAGCGGCGCGTTCAATATCTTCCCCTCGGAAATCGAAAAGATCATCTACGAGATCCCGGCTGTCCTGGACTGTATCGTTGTCGGAGCGCCGCATGAGAAGTGGGGAGAGGCCGTCACTGCGGTCATCCAGCTCAAGCCGGGCCAGGCGTTGACCGAAGACGGGGTATTGGCGCTGTGTCGCGAACGCCTCGGCAGCATGAAGACTCCCAAGCGCGTGGAGATTTGGAGCGAGTTGCCACGCAGCCCCGTCGGCAAGCTGTTGCGACGCGTGGTGCGCGAAAAATTCTGGCAGGGCCACTGGCGCTCAATCTAATTCGGAGGAATTCACATGGAAGACGTCTATATCATCGGTGTTGGGATGACACCGTTCGGTCGGCATCTGGATAAGAGCCTGAAAAAGCTTGTGGCCTGGGCTTTGAATGATGCGTTAAGCGATGCGGGCATCGATAAATCCGAGATCCAGGCTGCTTTCTTTGGAAACGCCGTCCAGGGTTTCATGGAGGGGCAGACCTGCATCCGCGGGCAGGTCGCGCTGTTGCCCGAAGGCCTTCATGGAATCCCGGTCTTCAACGTGGAAAACGCCTGCGCGACGGCGTCGTCCGCGTTCAATCTCGCGGTGAACCATTTGCGCGCCGGAGCCGGCGAGGTCGCCCTCGCGATCGGCGCCGAGAAAATGTACGACGAGGACAAGGCGAAGATGTTCGCCATCTTCGATTCGGGTTGGGATGTCCACACGCCGAAGGAAAATGCGGATCGGTTGATCGCTCTCGGCCAGGGTGTCGAACCGCCTCCCGGAAGCGTGTCCGATCGGCCCTACAGCGTCTTCATGGATGTCTACGCCGCTCTCGGTCGACAGTTGATGCGTTTGCACGACATCACCCAGGAGCAGATGGCCTTTGTCGCCGCCAAGAACCACACCCACGCGGTCGATAACGAGCGAGCGCAGTATCGCAAATCGATGACGGCCGACGAAGTATTGGCGGGGCGCGCTATCAGCTACCCGTTGACGCTGCCGATGTGTGCGCCGATTTCCGACGGCGCCGCGGCTGTCATCGTCTGCACCGGCGCGGCGCTCAAACGCCTGGGCGTTCAGGCGTCTCGCGCCGTCAAGGTGCGGGCGAGCGTCATCCGGTCCGCGACAGCGCGCGGAGGTGACGATCTCGATAACCACATCACCCGGCTCACGGCAAGAGCGGCCTATGAACAGGCGGGCGTGGCGCCGGACGACGTCGACGTGGTGGAGGTCCATGACGCCACCGCGATCGGCGAACTCATCCAGAGCGCCAATCTCGGACTGTGCGAGCTCGGAGCCGCCGGCAAGTTTGCGCAGAGTGGGGCGACAACGCTGGGCGGCCGCGTGCCCATCAACCCATCGGGCGGGCTCGAATCCAAGGGGCATCCGATCGGGGCGACCGGCATCGGACAGATCTTCGAGCTCGTTGCGCAGTTGCGGGGAGAGGCAGGGTCGCGACAAGTCGAGAAGGCGCGGATCGCCGTCCAGGAAAATGGCGGTGGGCTCTGGGGGTTTGAGGAAGCCGTCGCCCATATTGCCGTGTTCGAGCGATCCGTTGCCTGAGCCGCCGATCTCTGTGACTGAAGGACCGCTCGTGATGGACGACGTGCTGACCGAAATCTGTGATCGGGTTCTGACCATTCGCGTGAACCGGCCGGACAAGCGAAACGCGCTCACGCGCGCGATGTATTCATGCCTCGCAGAAGCTCTTGAACGGGCCGAGACCGACGCTTCCGTCCGGGTCGTCGTCCTGACGGGGAGCGCTGATTGCTTTACGGCCGGCAACGACTTGTCCGACGGCATGATCGAGGGGCCAGACGGGCCGCACGGTCGGTTCATGCGTGCGTTGACGGAGTGCAGCAAGCCGATCATTGCCGCGCCATGCGGCATTGCCGTCGGCATTGGCGTGACGATGCTTCTGCACTGCGATCTCGTCTACTGCGGATCGCACACGAACTTCAGAATTCCATTCGTGCCGTTGGCGGTTTGTCCGGAGTGTGCATCGTCTTATTTGCTGCCCCGGCTGGTCGGACATCATCGCGCCAGCGAAATCCTGTTTACCGGAGAAGCGTTCGACGCGACGACGGCGCTGAAGCTCGGGATTGTGAATGGAGTGTTTCCCAACGATCAGGTTGAGGAGATTGCCAAGGCGAAGGCGGCGCTCATCGCGGCGCAACCGCCCGCATCGGTTCGAACGACGAAAATGCTGATGAAGCGATCGATTGCGGAGGACGTTCGCGAGGTGATCAAGGTCGAGATAGAGCATCTGGTTCGTCTCCAGCACGGCGCTGAAGCAAAAGAAGCTGTCGATGCGTTCAAGGAGAAACGCCGCGCCGACTTCTCGCGATTTAGCTGACTGTATGTAAAAGGTAATCGAAATGGGAAACTATGGCGATCCACAAGTGACCGCTCGGCTCAAGGCCAAGCTCAAGTTGCCGCTCTTTGTCGCGCCGATGTTTCTCGTTTCCGGTCGAAACCTCGTCGTGGCGTCGTCGTCAAACGGCATTCTTGGGTCCATTCCAGCTCTCAACGCGAGAACCACCGAGATCCTCGACTCCTGGATCAGCGATATTGTCGTGAAACTGGAAACCGCAGGCGCGACGGCTCCATTCGCGGTAAACCTCATTGCCCACGCGAGCAATACGAGACTCGATGCAGACGTCGACTTGATGATCAAGCATAAGGTGCCGATCGCCATATCCAGCGTGGGCGCCCCAGATCGTCTGATAGACAGCATCCATAGTTATGGCGGTCTGGTCTTTTCCGATGCCGCGACGGTTCGCCACGCAAGGCGCGCTGCGTTAGCCGGGGTAGACGGATTGGTGCTTCTAAGCGCCGGCGCGGGCGGCAATACGGGCTGGCTAAATCCATTCGCGTTCCTGGCGGAAGTCCGAAGCTTTTTTGATGGTCCGATCGCACTTGCGGGAGGTATTTCGTCAGGACAGCAGATCGCCGCCGCCGAAATGACGGGAGCGGATTTTGTGCTGATGGGCACCACTTTCATCGCAACGCGTGAAAGCGAGGCCGATCAACGGTATCGAGATATGCTTATCGAAAGTGGCGCTGACGACGTTGTTACGACCGACAAGTTGACTGGCATCCCGGCAAACATGCTGCGCGCCAGTCTGGAAAAGTCGGGCTTTATCGATGGCGGAAATCACAAAGGTTTCAGCGTAAATCGCGATACCGAACTTATGAAAATGTGGCGTGATATCTGGAGCGCCGGCCATGGAGTAGGGGGCGTAACAAAAATTGCGAGTGTACGCGATGAGGTCGAAAGATTAATGCAGGAGAGGGCGGCGGCCCTCAAGAGAAGTCTCTCAGTGGCAGAGGCGTATTAAGCGATCACAATCCGTCGACAGGGATTGCGCGGCCTTTCCAGTGTGACTTGACGTCCTGCCGATGACCGTCTGTTGCCGCCGCCGCTTGGGTTTCGGGTCGAACTGCGACGTACCTTCTGGCGCACAACGGACCATTCTGGCTGGCGCACAGTGGCGAGCGAACAGCAGGGACTAAAGTGTTCCTGATCTGCGACGGTATTTGAAGCGACGCCGCACCGGATCAGGTATGGTGGTCTTGTCTACGCAGGCACCACTGATGACCCGATTGACTCCGATAGGTGGCGAGATGGCCAGCATTGCGGGCAACTCAAATTTTTCTGTGAATTCAAGACCAAAAGAATGCGGCGGGCATACCGTCGGGATTTGTCCGTCAGGTGTGGACATTTGTACTTGCAAATCAAGGAGAAAACGTCGTCCGAAAGGATTGAGTGGGAGTAGTGGCAACGGCTGCTACCGCGTGGTTTGGCGTAGGTTATGTTGGGAGCCGTCCTCCACTTCCTTTCATAGCCGGGCACTCTCCAAAGTTGTGACTTTCATTTAACCTGATCGCGGTCAGACTTTCATCCTGCTTTCGCCAGGTGCGTACTGTGGCGCATTGCAGCGTGCAGAAAGGTCGGAGCTTGCGAGCTTGGGGCGCAAGGCTCAGTTGAAGGGAGGCAGCTCTCGGCGCAAACCGGTCGTTCGGCCGGTCCCGTATGTCTCAGAAGGGCCACGCGGGTGTCGGCATTCGGCAGCGCGTCCTGACGGGCCATCGGCGATTGGCTCGGGGTTCGACAATTCCCTACGAATTTCGGTAGCCCCGTTCCTGCAGCACCCAGCGATTGCCATCTGCGTCCGAGAAGTCAGCGAAACTTGCGTAGTCCCTGCGCGCAGGGTCGAGCCCCGCCGCAAAACCTCCGTTCCAGGCGTCAATGGGGAACTTGTGTCGCATCGCACTGACCTCGACGCCGCGTTCGAGTAGGCGCCTCCGCGCCGCCTCAAGGTCAGTCACGACAAGATATATGTTACGTAGAGATCCGGGGAGCGCATCGGTCAGTCCCTTACCGATCTGGATCGAGCAGCCAGAGCCCGGCGGTGTGAGCTGCACCACGCGAAAAAAATCGCTCGGCGCATAATCGACATCAAGCGCAAAGCCAGCCTGATCGACGTAGAATCGCAGCGCGCGATCGATATCGCTTACAGGTAATGTGATGACCTCAACTGAGAACTTTACGACCTCCGTACTGGTTGTATTCATCGTCAGACCTTTCCCAATCATAAATCGATAACGATGTCACCCGTCGGCTGAGAGCAGCAGATGAGTAGGTTGCCTTCCGGTGGCGTGTCGAGCGGCTGCGGCCCATAGGCGACCGTGCCGGAGATCAGGCCGCTTTCGCAGTTATGACAGACGCCGGTACGGCACGACCAGCGCACAGGCACGTCGCATGCCTCGGCTAGCTCCAGAATGTTTTGATAGGCTGACGCATTCCAGTGCGCAGCGACGCCGCTGCGCGCGAACGAAATCATTGGCCCTGTGTCGCTGTCGCCGGCG
The DNA here is from genome assembly GCF_001908235.1 of Bradyrhizobium sp. NAS96.2. Classification (GTDB taxonomy): domain Bacteria; phylum Pseudomonadota; class Alphaproteobacteria; order Rhizobiales; family Xanthobacteraceae; genus Bradyrhizobium. The sequence goes on along the minus strand of NZ_LGHK01000055.1, from coordinate 54,275 downwards.
GGCGGATGCGGCGCGCGCGGTGCTGCGCCGACAATGCCGGGATTGAGCTGCTCGCCGCCGTTGAACATTTCGAGGTACTGGCGTTCCGGCGCCACGCCATAGGCGGTCAGCGCCACTTTCATGTCCGTCATGAAGCGATTGGGCCCGCAGATGTAGACGTCGGCCTCTCGCGGCATGCTTACCGCATCGAACGCTGATCGCGACAGGTGACCGGCCGCGTCAAAATCCTCGCCCATCCTGTCATGCGGGCCGGGCCGGCTGTAGCAGACATAGAGGCGGCCTTGCGGGAGCGCGCCAATCAGGCGGCGGACTTCAGCGGCAAAGGGATGGTGCTGTTTGTCGCGCGCCGCATGCAGCCACAGGATCCGGCGTGTCGAGCGCGCCTCCGCCAGCGCGGACAGCATCGCCAGCACCGGCGTTGCGCCGATCCCCGCGCTGAGCAGCACCACGGGCCGCTCGCCGGGTTGCAGCAGGAAGTTGCCGCGTGGCGTCGAAACGTCGATGATATCGCCTGTTCGGACATGGTCGCGCAGATAGGCGCCTGCAGTTCCGTTCGGCTCGATCTTCACGCTAATCCGATGCCGCTCCGTCGAAGGCGGACCCGATAGCGAGTAGCTGCGGAGCAGGGGCGGGCCATCGCCGGCCGGTCGCAGGCGCAGCACGACATACTGGCCGGGCTGTGCTGGCGGCAGCAGCCGGCCGTCCGGATCGCGCATCGACAACGAGAGCACGTCGGCAGACTCCCGATCGATCGCGGCGATCGCGAGCCGGCGAAATCCCGGCGCGACCGGATGTGCGGCCGACGCAGGCGCGAGCCCCGCATTGCCGCCCACGCTGCCGTTCGCCTGGCCCTTGAGCAAGGCCTCGAACGACCAGCGCCATCCCGGCGAAAGCGCTCCGATCCGCAAGGCGCGCTCGAGGCGGTCGCGCGGATGCTCGGACGAATAGAGCAGGGCGTTGATCCCGGCGACGGTCATGCGCTCGTCCGCCTCGCCGACCTTGACGATCGCATCGCCCGCGCCGACCTCGCCCTCGGCGAGGACGCGGAAGTAGAAGCCCGGCCGTCCACTCGAGGTCAGCAGGGCCGGCATCCGCGGCTCGCGGACCCGGATGCCTACGCGATAACAGGTCACGCGCGGCTGCGTGACCTCGAACAGCGCGCTGCCGATTCGGTAGCGGTCGCCGATGCACACGGTGTCGTCCGGCAGACCTTCGATCGTGAAGTTCTCGCCGAACTGGCCGTGGACGAAATCGGTCCGCTGTAACTGATCCTGCCAGTGGCGATAGGATTCGATCTGGTAGACGAACACGGCGCGCATCTCGCCGCCATGACCGGCGAGGTCGCCCTGGCCATCACCGGCGAGATTGAGCCGGCCGACCTTGCAGCGGCCCTGCACCGGATCCTTCCAGATCCCGGTGTGCACTGTGCGGCCCTTCCACGCGATGTCGCGCGGCAGTCCGACATTCACCGACAGCAGTCGCGCCATGTCCTGCTCCGCTTGAGATGGGTCAGCCTCGCGGTTCGCAGCGGCCGCGGGCTGCGCGCGACTGTTCACGCGCGGGCGAACTCTTCGACATCGAGGTTGCGGTCGGGGCCGTGCGGCACCACAGACTGGCCCGGCTCAAGACGCAGCTGAACGCCGTCGAGATGGACCGTGACCACGTCAGGCTCGAACGAGACCAGGTTGGCGATGCGGCGCACCTCGGGATAGGGGTCCGGATATGACCAGGCCGCCTGACGCGCGTCGCCGATGGAGAAGTAGCTGCACAGCCCCTTGTAGGGGCAGAAGGTCTGCAGCTTCACCGGCGCGAGCGCCGCTTCGGCGATGTCCTCGCGCGGAACGTACCAGCGCGGCGCGAAGCCGGACTCGTAGAGCACCAGCGGCCGCTTAGTGTCGGCGACGACGCGGTCGCCGTGGCGGACCACGAGATTGCGCGAGGCCTGGCGAATGTCGATGCGGTGGTAGGGATCGGCGGCGTGACCGACGATCCGCTCGTCTTCCTCGTAGAACGCATCCATCGCCCGCCAGGCGAAGGCGATGCGCCCCTGCAGGTCGCTGGCGTGGGCCGGCAGGCCGGTGTGCTGCCACGCCCCGCGCGCCGCAACGTGCTGCGCGTCGGCGCGGACGCTGTACCAGGCGGTAGCTCCGAGATCGGCATGCTGGGTGACTTGCTCGGCGCGCTCGAGGACGCCCGACGCGATATCGGCCTCGGGGAAGTAGGCGACCGGATAACGGGCCGGCTCGAACAGGAGCAGCACGTTTTCGCTATCGGCGACCCAGGCGCCGCCGAAACGCACTCGCATCCGCCGGCGCAGCCGCTCAACATAAAGCAATCGCTTCGGCAATGGCTCGGTCACGAGGAACCGGCCGACCGCGCCCGGTGACAGCGGACCTTGTTGCCAAGACAATCCCATGAGTTTCTCCTAATGCTCGAGGCCCTGAGACATTCTATGTTGTCACGCTTGGTCACCCAAGAAATCGTTGATGACTTTTGCGATTTCAGCGCAATGCGTCTCCAGCGCGAAGTGGCCGGTGTCGAAGAAGCGAACCTTTGCCTCTGGAATGTCTCGCTTGAACGCTTCGGCGCCAGACGGGAGGAAGAACGGATCGTTCTTGCCCCACACCGCCAAAAACGGCGGCTTATGTGTCCGGAAATATCGTTGGAATGAGGGATATAGCGCGACATTGCTTTTATAATCGCCCAGAAGGTCGAGCTGAATTTCATCCGCTCCGGGACGAGCCAAGTAGTAGTTGTCAAGGTTCCGACCGTCCGGCGACACAATCGTGAGATCGGGCACGCCGTGCGCGTACTGCCAAGCCGTCGTTTCGGCCGTGAGAAACGCGCGAAGCGCATTCCGGTTCGCTTGCGACGCGTTTTCCCAGTACGCTCGGATCGGGGTCCACCCATCACTGAGACCCTCTTCGTACGCATTACCGTTCTGCGAAATGATCGCTGTGATCCGCTCTGGATGACGGACGGCCATTCGAAAGCCGGTCGGCGCACCGTAATCGAAAAGATAGGGAGCGAAGCGATCGAATCCGACTATCTCCGTAAAGCGCTCAATCACGCGAGCGATGTTCTCGAATGTGTAAAGAAACTTCTCTCGCGCTGGCATCTCAGATTGGCCGAAGCCGGGAAGGTCCGGCGCGATCACGTCGAACTTTTCGGCAACGAGGGGGAGCAGATCGCGGAACATATGGCTTGCGGTCGGAAAACCGTGCAAGAGAAGCAGCTTCGGCGCGCCGACATTCCGCGCTTCGCGATAGAAAATCCTGATGCCGCTAACTTCGACTGTCTTGTATCTGACCGGACTCATCAGCCGCTCCTATTATTCGCGCTGGACTCAGGTAAACGAATAGACAAAGACAGATCAGCACTATGCCTGCGATCGGATAGCGAAGCGCTGCGATTCCTGCGGCGGCGAACACCGCCAGCGTCGCAAACGAGCGCATACGCATCATCGATCGGACTCTCGGCTCAACTTTGTGAGGCGCGGACCTGTCGACGGCCTCCAGGCACAGCAGCAGATACGTTACGTTGACCAAGAAGAAATCGCCCGCATAGAAGGCGACGGCGGCGGCGCCCAATCGAGTGGTCGCGATCCATGCGGTGGCAAACGGGATCAACGAGACGGCGAACAAATGCGCAAAATTTCCCCAGATTAAGCGTTGTGTTGCAGCATCGGGAAACCGCAAAACGTGATGATGATTTACCCAAACGATTGCGATGAATATGTAGCTGATCGTGTAGCTGATTGCGGTCGGCCATAGTTCCAACAACGCTCCGAAACTCGCTTCCCTTGGAGGGTGCAGTTCCAGCACCAGAACCGTGATGATCACCGCGAATACCCCATCGGAAAAGGCGATCACCCGATCTGGTGTGGCTATCTCTCTATTCGCCATCGCCATGCACCTTGGGCGCTATGATCACGACTGGTTGGCCGGCCTGGCCGGGTATTTGGTCGAGCATGCCGTTCGGAGCCATGCGCCTGATCTCATTGAATTTTCCTCTTCTTCTTGGCATGGCTGGAGTGTGCTAATTTGCTCGGTAGCCAGAAGATATCCTACTCCCCGCTGTACGCGGTCCTCGTTGGAGCGAGCGTTGGAGGGATCATGGAAATGGCGAGTCAGTTGACGGATCGGGTGCTTTTGCTGGGACCGCTTCAGGTCATCCACAATGGTCTCCCTTTGAACCAGCCACCGTCGCGAAAAGTCCGGGCCCTCCTTGGGTATCTCGCGATGTCGCCGCGCCCTGTCACCCGCGAAAAGCTATGCGAGTTGTTTTGGGACGTCGCGGACGACCCTCGCAGCGAGCTGCGTTGGTGCCTTTCCAAGCTACGCTCCCTTCTTGACCGGCCGACAAAGAAGCGGATTGTCGCTGACCGCAAGCAGGTTTGGATCGATGCACGTTCGCTTGATATCGACGCCCAGTCTGTCACACTACGGATGCAAAAGACGCTGGCAGATGCGTCGCCCGGAGAGCTTCGATCGCTATTGGCTTTGTTCAGGGGGAGCTTCCTCGAGGGTCTTTCGGTAGATGGCGCTCCATCGATCGACAACTGGCTTGCCGGCCAGCGGCACCGCTTCAGTCAGATGCGCCAGCAGCTTCTCGAACGGCTCAGTTCGGTCCTGCCGCCGGAGAGTGACGATCGTATCGAATTCCTGCGAGAATGCATCGAGGTGGCGCCGTTCGACGAAGCGGTGCACCTCGAACTCGTTCGCACGCTGCTCCGCCGCGGTCTTTATGCTGAGGCTCAGCACCAGATCGATGTGTCCTTGGCGCGCTTTCGCACTGAAGCCATCGATCCAGGACCGCTTGAGGCCGCTTTCGCCGCAGCACAACGAGTCACCTCGAAGCCTGGCGTCGTAAGCTTGATCGATAACGCCCGTTTCGACACTCCTTCGAGCTCACCAACCGCGAACACGCGAAAATCGACCCTACTTTTGCTGCCTTTCACGGCGGCACCGGAAAGCGTTGCAGACGCTGACAGCATCACCAGCGACATCATCTTTGGTTTTGCAAAATTGCGAAGCTTCAGCGTCATTGCCCGAGGAACGGCTTTTTCGCTGCGCAGCTTGCCTCCAGGAACGGCAGCAGCCCTGGTGAGTGCGGAATACGTGGCGTCCGGCCATTTGCGACGGGACGGGAATGCCTATGTTGTTTCGGTAGAATTGATCGACCCCAAAAGCGATCGCATCTTCTGGGTTGACGAGTTCAGATGCAATGCCCATGACTCCTACGCCGTACCTCCCTTGCTGGCCACGCGCATCATAACGGGTCTCGACGCAGAGATTCATGTCATCGAACGAAACCGCGCGCTGCTCATACCGCCGGCTTCGCTCGATGCATGGCAGGCCTACCATCGAGGTCTTACCAGCATGTCGCGCTTCACAAGAGACGGTAACCTGGAGGCTCAGCACTTCTTCAACAGGGCGATAGCCGGCGATCCGACTTTCTCGAGAAGCTATGCGGGATTGTCTTTCACGCATTTTCATAACGCCTTTCACCTGAACGTACGTGAAACAAAGCGCGAGATCGCTTTGGCCTTGGAGACTGCCGAGCAGGCGCTCTTGGCGGATCCGAGCGACCCGGCGGCACATTGCGCGGTTGGTCGCGCAAAATGGCTCGCGTATTCCCACAAGGGCGCCGTCGACGGCCTCAATCGATCCATTAATCTAAGTCCCAACTACGCTTTCGCTCACTACTCTCTTGCATTTGTGCAATGCCAGACGGGCGATCCCGAGAGCGCGATAGCTGCCGCCGATATCGCGGCTCGTCTCAGCCCGTTTGATCCGATGATGTTTGGAACCTATAGGGTGCGGACATTCGCGCTGCTTCGTCTCGGCAAAGTTCAAGAGGCCGCTCAGTGTGCCAAGCTTGTTGGGCTAAATGCCGGCGATCATGTTCATGCTCATGCAGTGTCGGCGCTGACGCTTGCGGCAGCCGGACGGCTAGACGAAGCTCGCGCAGAGCGTCGACGCATCGGCGATCTACGGCCGGATTACAATTTCAGGCAGTTCAAAGAGGTCCTTCACATGCTCGACGATCTTACGGATATTTATCGAAGTGCCGCAAAGTTGCTGGAGATCCCCGAGTAAGGCACGATCAACTCAACCCCCTGCGACGAACAGAAACAAAGAGGGTCCTCTGAGACTTTCGCTTGGTATGGCCTTAGCTTGGGTGACATGGACCCGACCGGCGGAATTAGCCCCGCTGGCCCCGACGCCGCAAACCGCGCTAAACGCTGTCGTATGGCTTGTCGATGTAATATTCCCAACATAACCTGCACAAAATCGTGACCCTTCATCAGCGGCGCCGCGCGTAACGAGTCGGTGGAGCCCGCGTACAGAGTGCAGCTGTGACGCGGTAGATCGCAGCGCGCCAATTGGCTGTGAGGGATCTGATGAAGGAAATGTTCAATATAGCCGAGAGCGGCGCGGGATCTTATCGATTCTGGCCATCTTGCGGTGGGTCATGGTTATCATATTCGTGTCGTTCGGAATGCAGAAGTTTACGCCGCAATCGGCGCAAGGAATCGCGCAGTTCATAACCAACAGCCCCTTCATTTCTTGGCTCTCGGTGCTCGGCTTGAGGGGCGAGGCATACTTCTTGGGAGTTGCGGAGTTCATCATCGCGGCGCTCCTTGTGGGAGGTGCGTTCAACCCACTTCTTTCAGCCTTGGGCTCATTTCTTGGCATCGTTACGTTCGCGATTACATGGTCGTTTTTCTTTACGACGCCCGGCGTCGTGAAGTGGAGCCTTTCGACCGATCCGATGGCCTGGAATCTGGCAGGAGAGTTCTTGTTCAAGGATATTGTCTTGCTATGCGTCTGCGTCGTTCTGTTTCTAGCGTCATTGCCACGAGCAGGGACGTGGTTACGCACCAAATCGTCGCCGTAGGCCCTCAACAGCGGCGGGGACGAGGAGTGAAAGCCCAATGTTGGGTCTTCAACTGTGTCAACAAGGGCAGCATCTACGTGTTTGAATGCGAAGCGGACTATGGCCGGCACACAGCAGTGGGAGTAGGCGGCGCCCGGGGCCAAGGCGCTTTCCTGATCTCTGACGGTAGCTGAGGCTCGGTGCCAGTGCGAGCAATGCCAGTCTTAGTCACGCACGCGGCGCGCCACCCAGTCGATAGACTCCGATAGGTCGCGAAATTGCCAGTGCTTCGTGAGGCGCAATTTTTTCTGTGAATTCAAGAGAAGAAAGATGCGGCGGGTATGCCGTCCGCATTTGTCCGTCAGAACTAGAAATTTGTGCTTGCAAAACAAGACGAAACGTCCTTCGAAATGATAGAGTGGGAGTAGTGCGATCGGTCGCTACTGCGCGGTTTGGCGTAGTCTTAGTGCGGGTGGTCTCATTTAGCTTTTTGCGTCCCGGCGGTGACAAGAGTTGTACACCTCGACTTGCCCCGATCGAGGTCCAGATTCCAACGCGGTCTTGCCGACGGCGTACCGCGGCGAATAACAGCGTGCAGATGGCTGGAGGTGCTTGGTCAATGCCTTTGCTTGGATGGCTGGCAGCTATTGGCGCTTGATTGGATAGCGATCTGCGTCGATCAGCCGACGGTCATCTGCAGCGCTCTAATATGTGCACGTAACATACAGCCCCGACACCGACCATATGGGCGAGCCCGACGAGTGCGTCGCGGTGCTGACGCGGTCCCGCTTCGCCACGCAACTGCATCACGATCTCGCCGATCTGACCGACCCCGGTCGGGCCGATGGGGTGACCCATCGCAATTAGGCCGCCGGACGGATTGACCGCGCAACGCCCGCCGATGTCGAGCGCGCCTTCCTTGAGCATCGCAATGCCATGGCCCTCGGGGCAGAGACCGATGCTTTCGATGTAGTGCAGTTCCTCGACGGTGAACGCGTCATGGAGCTCGATGATGTCGAGCTCGTGCGCTGACCGCTTTGCTTCCGCAAGCGCGAGCTCCACGGTCTCGCGTGTCAGCGCGGCGTCGAAGCCGACACCAGGCGGATAGACGCGTTCGCTGCGCCCGACCGAGGCGGTGACGCGAACGGCGCGATCGGGATTGATGCCGTGGCGCCTGATGCCCTCGTCGGAGGCGACGATGACGGCGGCTGCGCCTTCGCCGACCGGCGTGCATTGCAGCGCGGTCAGCGATCCCGAGACCTTCTTGCCGCCCAGCACTTCCGCCAGAGTTCGTTCCTGCTGACGCTGCGCGTTGGGGTTTTTGGCGCCGTTGCGATGGTTCTTCACCGCGACGCGTGCGATGTCGTCGACCGGCACGCGATGGCGGCTCGCATATTCATTGGTGAGTAGTGCGAAATGCGTGAAGGGGACGATGGCGTCGTCGGCGAGATGATCGATACCGGTGTCCGAACGCCTGACTGGATTGCGCTTGTCGACGCCGATGGCGAGTGCGACATCGCTGATGCCGCTGGCAACCTCGATGCAGGCATGCCGGAACGCAGTCGATCCCGACGCCGATGCGTTCTCGATGTGAACGAGCGGCGCGCCGCTCGCGCCGAGATGGCGCAGCATCTGTCGGCCCGAAGCCATGCCGAGCAGAGCGGTTGCCACATAGCTCGATTCCACCGCCGGCCATTCGATCCGCGCATCGGCCAAAGCCTCGCGAATCGCTGTTAGCCCGAGCGCGACATAGGGTGTCTCGCCCGGATTCTGGTAGCGGTGCCAGCCGATGCCGACGACGTAGACCGGCCGCAGTTCATTGAGGGTTCGTGCCATGGTGCAACTCCGATGATGTTAGCCAGCCGCGACGAAACGGAGATCGAAGACGGTTTCGCCATCGTCGCGCTGAAGGGACACCAGCTTCGCCGTCATGCGTTGCCCAGGTACGATGTCGCAGCTGTCGTCAGCCAGTAGCGTTCGAACGACCGGGCCGTCATCGAGCGCGACCTTGACGATGGTGAACGGGGCAGGGCGGCTCTTGTCCGCATGGAGATGCACCAAGGCCGAGGCGAGCAGCGTTCCGCGCGTCGACAGCGGCTGCGGCGTCAGTGCATTGCCACGACTGCCGCAGCGCTCGCAGCCGTAAACCTGCATCGGGAAAAACACATATCCGCAGCGGCATCGGCCGCCTTGCAGGATTGGATCGGCTGGACGTCCAGCACCGGGGTCTTCCGAATAGAGCTGCGACTTCAATAGTTTGATTGGCTGCATCGGGTTCCCTAAATACTTGTTGACTGACCAACAAACATTGTTCTAGATCGTTTGCAAGCAAAAACTGGCGACGAACAGGGAGTGGAGCAGAGCATGATCCGGACAGTGCGGCGCATGTCGGAGCGGCAGAGTGACACGCCTCTGCGCGAAGGGCGCACGCAGGCCGAGCGCCGCGACGAGGCCGAGCGCCGCATCCTGGAAGCCGCCGCCGACATCGTTGCCGAGGGCGGGTTCGAGGCGATCACGCTGGCGCTCGCCGGCGAGCGCGCCGGCTACAGCCGCGGGCTGCCGTCGCACTATTTCCGCACCAAGGACGACCTGCTGTCGGCACTCGGCGTCTACGTCGTCGAGTCCTTCATCACGCGACGCCGCGCGAGCGCGGGCGCTGCGACCGGCTTCGAAGGCCTCATCGGGTCGATCCGCTACTACTTCCAGATGCCGCCCGAGAGGCCGAACATGGTGCGCGCCTTCCACGCGGTGCTGGCCGGCGCGCTCAACACGCCGGCGATCGCGGCGACAGTGGCAAAGCTCAATCAAGACTCCGCAGCGGAGATCTCGGCGGGGCTGAGGGCCGGCGTCGCCGCCGGACAGCTGCGCGATGACATCGATCCGGACCTCGAGGGCAGGCTGATCCTCGCCACTCTGCGCGGATCGGTGGCGCAATGGCTGGCCGATCCCGAGCGGATCGACCTGACGCGCCTCGGCGCGCATTTCATTGCGAGCCTCGAACGGAGCTTGGCGAAATGAGCGGAATACAGCCGAATACTGTCGAGCACTGGGCGGCGACGAGGCCTGACGCGATCGCCTTCATTGAGGGCGACCGGCGTCTGACGTGGGCCGAGCTCGACGATGCGGCCAATCGCGTAGCGCATGGCCTGGCGGCGCGGGGAGTCGTCGCTGGCGATATCGTGGTGGTGCGAACCCAGATCCGGATCGAGTGGCCGATCCTGAGCGAAGCGATTAGCAAGCTCGGGTGCTCGCTCTTGGGGCTGAATTGGCGCCTGACGCCGACCGAGACGCAGTACGTCTTGTCGAACAGCGGTGCGACGGTCGTCGCCTGCGACGACGAGGATCCTGCCGCACTCACGCCTGCGTTCTCGGGCCTGCCGATCAAGCTCGCCGTCTCCATCGGAAAGCAGGCCCCGGGGTTCGTCACCTTCGACGACTTGCTGAGAGCCTCAGCGGAACCTCCGCTGTTCGGCAGGGGGCGTCCGCCGCTGATACTCTATACCTCTGGGACGACCGGTCTGCCCAAGGGCGTCGTCTCGGTGCTGCAACCCGGCGTGCAGATAGACGCCAGGACCAATGAATATCTGGCCGACGTCGCTCAAACCCGGCGGGGACAGCCCGGCGGCGTGTCGCTCCTGACGCTGCCGCTGCATCATGGCGCCGGCCCGTCGCAGATCTGGGGCGCGATCCAGCTCGGCAATCCCACGGTTCTAATGCGTCGGTTCGACCCGGAAGGTGCGCTGCGGCTAATAGATAGGCATCGCGTCAGCAACTGGGTCGGTGTTCCCACCATGTACAAGCGCCTGGCGGCGCTACCGCGTGCGGTGCTGGACGGCTGCGACGTCTCCTCGATCCGCTCGCTCTCGGTCGGCGCCGCGCCGGTGCCCTATGAGCTGAAGAAGTGGATCATCGGTTATTTCGGCGAAGGCTGTCTCGGCGAAGGCTATGGCGCAACGGAAGTCGGGATGATCAGCTTCCTGCCGCCGGACATGCAGGAGAAGAAGCCTGGCTCGAGCGGCCTGCCGCACAAGCATGTCGAGATCAGTATCCGTGACGCCGCCGGATGCGAGCTCCCGCGCAACCAATCCGGTGAGATCTGGATCAGGACGCCGGTGACGATCCGCAGCTATCTGAACGCCAAGCCGCTCGCTCCCGATACGCTTGATGCCGATGGATTCTTCCGCGTCGGCGACGTCGGCAAGCTCGATGATGACGGCTATCTCTTCATCACCGATCGCGCCAAGGACATGATCATCGCCGGCGGCGTCAATATCTACCCCGCCGAGATCGAGGCCGCGATCCTCAGGCACCCCGACGTGCAGGACGTTGCTGTCATCGGCATTCCCGACGACGAGTTCGGGGAGCAGGTCAAGGCCTTCTGCGAATTGAAGCCCGGTCATCGCGCCAGCGAGAGCGCCATCATCGACTTCTGCCGCGAGCATCTCGCCTCCTACAAGCGGCCGAAGTCGCTGTCGATCGTCGACGAACTGCCACGCAACACGATGGGCAAGCTCCTCAAGCGGGAGTTGCGCGAGCCTTACTGGAAGGGACGGGAGAGGAACGTATGAGTGAACTGCTCGATCTCAGGGACAAGGTGGCGCTGATAACAGGTGCGGGGCAGGGCGTGGGACGCCAGATCGCGCTGCATTTCGCGGCCCACAACGCCGCCGGCATCGTCGTCAATGATTACTTCATGGACCGTGCGGCGCAGGTCGCAAAGGAGATCAATGACGGCGGCGGCAAGGCGATCGCCGTACAGGCCGATGTCACCGATCTCGTCTCGGTGAAGGCGATGGTGACGAAGGCTGAAGAGGCGTTCGGCCCGATCGACATCCTCGTCAACAATGCCGGCAATGCCGGCGCGGTACCTGATCCGGACGCGCGAAAACCGTTCTGGGAGACGGGGCCTGCGGTCTGGAACAGCTTTATCGGCGTCAATCTCTACGGTGTCATCAACAGTGCGTCGGCCTGCATCCCGCGCATGATCGAGCGCCAGGGTGGCCGCATCATCACCATCATCTCCGACGCCGGCCGCGCCGGCGAAGCGGGCCTCGAGGTTTATTCGGGTGCCAAGGCGGGAGCTGCGGGATTTACCCGCGCGATCGCGCGCTCGCTCGGTCGCTACCAGATCACGGCCAACTGCGTCGCGATCGCCGCTACCATGACGCCGGCAATCGAGGCGCGACTGAAGGCCAACCCTGAGATGGCGAAGAAGATGATGGAGAAATACGTCATCCGCCGCCCGGGCCAGCCGACGGATGTCGCCAACATGGCGCTGTTCCTCGCCTCCGGTGCCAGCGCCTGGATCACGGGACAGACCTATCCGGTCAATGGCGGCTTCACCTTCGCACTCTGAGGCGGATCGATGACAGACAGCAATGAACAGGCAGTTCTGACCGAACGCCGTGGCCACATCCTCGTCGTCACGTTGAACCGGCCGGAGGCGAAGAACGCCTGCAACCTCGCGGTCGCACAAGGCGTCTCCGCGGCGATGGACCGGCTCGATGCCGAGGACGAGCTCTTCCTTGGTGTGATCACCGGAGCCGGCGGCAATTTCTCGGCCGGCGCCGATCTTAAGGCGGTCGCGCGCGGCGAACGCGCGGTGACCGATCGCGGTGGTTTCGGACTGTTCGGCCGACCTCCGCGCAAGCCGTTGATCGCGGCGGTCGAGGGCTATGCCGTCGGCGGCGGACTGGAGCTCTGTCTCTCATGCGATCTCATCGTCGCCGCGCGCGATGCCAGGATGGGATTGCCTGAGGTCCGGCACAACGTCGTCGCCATCGGCGGCGGACTGTTCCGGCTGCCGAAGCGGATTCCCTATCACGTCGCGATGGAGCTCGCGCTGACGGGCCAGTTCAAGACGGCAGAGTTCTTCGAGCGGATCGGGCTGGTCAACCGGCTGGTCGACCCGGGCCAGGCGCTGGAGGCGGCGGTGGCGTTCGGCAACGAGCTGCTGGCCAACGGACCGACCGCGCTCGCGGCGTCGAAGGAGATCGTCTTCCAGTCGGCCAACTGGACCGACGTGGACGGCTGGGCGCACCAGAGGCCGATCGCCGAGCGCGCGCTCAACTCCGAGGATCGCACCGAGGGACTGAAAGCTTTTGCCGAAAAGCGCAAACCGGTGTGGAAGGGCAGGTAGCTGTGCACACTCCGCGATCCAATAGAGCCCTGCCGGCCGCGATCGCCGCCCGGCTTCGCCTGCCGCTGATCGCGGCTCCAATGCTGCGGGTGTCGGGTGTCGATCTCGTGACCGAGGTGTGCCGGGCGGGCGCGATCGGCGCGTTCCCGACCGCGAATGCGCGCTCGGTCGAAGAGCTCGACGCCTGGCTCGGCCAGATCGCGAGCAATGTTGCCGGCCTCGATCGGCCAGCGGCGCCGCATTGCCCAAACCTCATCATCCGCCAACCGCGCTTCAAGGACGATCTCGCCTGCCTCGTGCGACACAAGGTGGAGATGGTGATCACCAGCGTCGGCTCGCCGGCCGCTGCGGTCGCGCCGCTGCACGACGTCGGCTGCCTCGTATTCGCCGATATCGCCTCGCTCCGCCATGCGGAGAAAGCGATCGAGGCCGGCGCTGACGGCCTGATCCTGCTCACTGCCGGCGCCGGCGGACAGACCGGCTGGGCCAATCCGTTTGCCTTCGTACGCGCGGTCCGCGCCATGTTCGATGGTCCGATTGTGCTTGCGGGCGGTGTCACCGATGGCGCTTCGCTGGCAGCGGCACGGCTGCTTGGTTGCGACCTCGCCTATATGGGCACGCGATTCATCGCGACGCGCGAGAGCATGGCAAGCGACGCCTATCGCCGGATGCTGGTCGACAGCACGCTCGACGACGTGATGCTGACAAAGGCCTTCACCGGGCTCGACGCCAGCATGCTGCGGCCATCGATCGTGGCGGCCGGTCTCGATCCATCGAACCTCGATGAATCGGTATCGGAGGCCCGCGCGAAGGAAAAATTCGGCGGCAAGAATTCCGGCGACGGACCGCGGCGCTGGACCGAGGTCTGGAGCGCAGGACACTCGGTGTCGGGTGTACGCGCGATTGAAGGTGCAGCCGAGCTCGTGGCGGAACTGGTCAGACAATATCAAGCGGCGTTCGCAGACTGCGTTCCATGAGCCGCGCATCCAGGGAGGACATCATGACGATCAATCGGCGGACGCTGCTCGCGGGAGCGGCGACGGGTCTAGCGGCTGGGCTGATATCGCGAACTGCACGTGCCACCGGGTCATACGATCCGGGCGCCAGCGACAAGGAGATCCGTATCGGGCAGTTCGGTCCCCTGAGCGGCCCGGTGTCTTCGTTCGGCGTGCTGGCGAACGCGATGGACGCCTATTTCCGTATGGTGAACGAACAGGGCGGGATCAACGGCCGCAAGATCACCTTCATCAACTATGACGACGCCTACAGTCCGCCGAAGTCGGTGGAGGCGGCGCGTCGGCTGGTCGAGGGCGACGAGGTCCTGTTTATCGCAGGCGCGATGGGAACGCCCGGCAACATCGCCGTCCAGAAATACATGAATGCACGGAAAGTCCCGCATCTATTCCTCGCGGCCGCTGCAGGCAAGCTGTCCGATCCCGCCAACAATCCGTGGACGATGGTGAGCGGCACGACCTACGAGGTCGAAGGTGCGGTGATCGGCCGCCACATCTCAAGCGCTTTTCCGGACGCGAAGATCGCGGTGCTCTACCAGAATGACGATGCGGGCAAGGCGACCCTGACCGGGCTGAAGGGCGGCCTTGCTGCCAGGGCATCGCAGATCATCTCCGAGCTCAGCTATGCGACCGGCGACCCGACGATCGATTCCCAGATCGTGCAGATGAAAGTTTCGGGAGCCGATGTCGTCAGCCTGATCACGATCCCCAGGATGGCGAGCCAGGCGCTGCAGAAGATGGCCGCACTCAACTGGAAGCCCCAAGTGTATCTCGGCTCCGGCAATTCCTCGACCCGCTCGAGCTTGAAGCCTGCAGGCTTCGAGAACGCGCAGGGCGTGCTGGCAGCAACTACGCGTCAGGATCCGGGCAATCCGCTGTGGGCCGTGCAGAGGGGTATGCAGGATTATTTGGCTTTCCTCGACCGGTACGTGCCGAATGCCGACCACGCCGACGATCTCTACGCGATCGGCTACACGATCGCGGCAACAACGTCGCATGTCATTCGCTCTTGCGGCGACGATTTGACCAGAGCGAACGTTCTTCGGCAGGCGACGAACCTCTCCAACTTCGCGGCTCCGCTGCTTGTTCCCGGGATCAGTATGAGTACGACGCCAACCGACTACGTTCCTATCAAGAAGTTTCAATTGATGCGGTTCAGAGGCAATGCGTATGAGAAGCTGGGTGATCTGCTGAGCGTTTCCTAACTTGAAACGCCACGAGAGCTGCCGCTCTCTGGACGAATCGGACGGTGGCCGAGGTCCAATGGTCCGTGAAAGGTCAACACGTGACCTCACCAGAGTGGCAGCTCTTGGGCGCAAAGCGGGCCTGAATGTCTGGGAAACGGAGTGGTCCGGTGAGCGGTACGGACGATCACTGTACAAACCGAACCAGGGATTTCCTGATCGTTGACGGTATCGGAAGCAAAGCCGTGCGAGTGTGGCGGTGTTTCTTACGGCAAAGCACGCGCGGCCACTTAGTCGATTGACTCCGATACTTGCCGATGCCGCCATTCCTCCAAGCGGTTTGAATTTTCCTGTGAATTCAAAACCAAAAAGTTAGCGCGGATATACCGTCGGGATTTGACTGTCGGCTTTGAAAATTTGCACTTACAAATCAACGCGGTAGTGTTGTCCTAAATGATTGAGTGGGTAGTGTGGTCGGCGGCTGACGCGCAGTTTGGCGTAGGTTTTCCTAGGGTTATTCTCACTCCTTTCATCTTGGTCGATGACCACCGTTGTATGCGTTGGCTTACGCAAAGGCGGAGTTGCTCTGAAATGGCTCATGCTGGCCTCAAGCCGCGTAACCATCGCACTGATATCCTTTCGAACGATAGGAGGATGAGATGATCTCGCATCAAATCATTGGCTCCGCTCGTGCGGAGAAGCACCAAAAGGGCCGTTCGCGCGTTGTCATTCGCAATTTGATGACAGCCTTGCTGGCTTCGGCTTTGACATTACCCTCGCTGGCCGCTTGGGGAACGGAGAATTCGCCGGTGCGAGCAGTGACGAGAACTGGTGGGACGCTGCCGTTACCGCCGCTCCGGTATCTAGACTCGATGCCCTGGATGAAATGGAACGCTTCGGCGCCGACGTTGAAGATTGATACACTGATGTCTCCAACTGTCACGCCCTGGGGTATCCTGGAAACTCCTCAGGATCGGACAAAGGCGCAACCAGCGTTCAGTTGACCGTCGTGTGGCTTGCGCAGTGCGGGCGGCGAGCGCCCTTACTGTGCTGAGACGTCTTTGCTTTGCTCATGTTGGAATTGCAAACCGCGACAAGATGGCCGTCCCCGACTGGCTGGCCCGTTCCGGCTGCGGACGATCACGTTCGTAGCTTTCTGATCGAAAGCGAGCAGCGGGTCGTTTTGCATTGCAAAAAATTACTCTGCGCCCCGAACTTATCCAGCGAAGAACAGCGCCGGCTGATGCGGCTGCTTGAGGATGCCGAAGCCAGGCTGCGGGATCTCGCTCCATGAGCCGCACCCCAAAATTGACCGCGGGAAATTCAGCCAAAAATTTTTGAGCGTGCTCTTGAAATCGCGTCGAACTCTTCTAGTTCGATTTTTGCCGCCTGTCGGCGGCGCCGGGCGCCAGCTTTGGGTCCGGCGGACTGACTGGGCGCCGGACAGGTGTCTTCACTGGTGTCTTGCGCTCCTTCGTACCCATCTTGCTCTTAGGAGGACCTGGCTATGAGGACTTACGATTTCGCTCCCCTGTGGCGCTCGACCGTCGGCTTCGACCGTCTTTTCGATCTCCTCGACGAAACCCAGCACCGGACAGAGGACAACTATCCGCCCTATAACATCGAGCGGCTTGGCGAAGATCGATATCAGATCTCGCTGGCATTGGCTGGCTTCAACCCGGATGAGATTGCGGTGACAGCCGAGCAGAACGTCCTGACAGTGGAGGGCCGGAAAGGCGATAAGGACCAGCACGAATATCTCTACCAAGGTATCTCGGCTCGGCCATTCAAGCGGCAGTTCAATCTTGCAGACTACGTCCAGGTGAAGAATGCGGCGTTCGACAACGGTCCTGCTTCGGATCGAACTCGTCCGCGAAATCCCCGAGGCCATGAAGCCTCGTCGCATCGCAATCGACGGTGCGACTGCTAGCGCGCAGATCACGAAGAAGGCGGCCTAAGCCTCGAAGGCGGCGACGTCATTGCCGCCGCCTTTGTCCCTAGACACACATCAACCCGTCTCTCGACGAAAGGAGCAAAAGGAGACAAGAGATGAGCCAGGTCGATCGCACCATCAAGAACGTTGTGCCCTTCTTTCACCCTGTATCGCACTACAACGCACCCCGAGACGTGTTGAACGATGCCAAACTCTCGACTGATGAGAAGCGAGTGATTCTCTCGTCGTGGGCGTCGGATATGTATGTTGTCGAATCCCATCCGGCTTTGCGTGAAATCCCGGGTATTCCGCACAGGTTGCGTCTAGATGATATTTTGGCGGCGCTGAAGCAGTTGGACGGCGAGGATGACCCGCCGCCACGCGGAGGATTGGCGATGCGACTGCCTCGTTTCAGCAGGCTCGATTGCATTGCTCTCGACCAGCCGCAGCGTTCGATCGGCAGGCAAGGGATGACGAGACGGCATGCGTCGATGCAAGCCTCACGTGCGCAGAGTCATTCGCGATGGACTCGCGAAGCAAATGTGAGGCGATATCGCAAACTCCTCAACACGCGACTGACCGACATCGAACGCAACTTTATAGAACGGCGGCTCGCTGAAGAATTGCGCGGTTGAGCATCCCAAGCTCAGCTCGTTGAATTACTTTGGCGTCTGCGACAAGGAGCGAAAGGACTGCCCTCGTAGGGAGTGCCTACGGAGAAGCGTAGAACCGAAAAGCAAGAAAGAAGGACGGATGAGTGCAGCTTCATTGGCTCAGGTTAAGATCGGTACCGAAGCTCTCGCTCTCTGCATCGCAGGAGTTCTGTGCGAACGGGATCCGTCACTACTGGCTGCCTTCCGAGAGAGAGTAGAAATACTTTATCGCGTCCTCGATGATCGTGGAGACCGCGAAGCGGCGGCAATGGTTAGCGCGTTTGGGAGAGCGCTGGTTGATCCGGCATTCAAACGTCCGTCGAACTAGAACATGGCCTCCCATTGCGGTCATGTGGTCCTTTGAGATGAACCGCATCCGCAGTGTGTATTGCAGCTTCCTGTGCTGATGTCGGCCCAATGACAAGCCAATTATAGCCGGCGCCCAACACGCCGCCCGCATTCTCTCTGGTGCGCAAACTAGACCAGGCTAGCGAATGGCAAGAACAGTTGGAGATAAATCCGCTTCCGATCCAACGCCCACGATCCTCCTCCTCTCTGGGTCGCTACGGCCGTGCCCTTTCTGCGCCTCATCGGACCTTTGGATCAGCAGTGACCTCGAGACGAAGTTCGTTGCCTGCAAGAAGTGCGCGGCGTTCGGCCCCACTGCGCCGACGGTCACCTTGGCCACGGAGCGCTGGAATAAGCGATCCTGATGACGATCGCGCATGGCGACGGGCGCTAACGATGCGAGCTATGAAGTGCTGGACAAAAGATACGTACCACGCGGGTGCGATGTCACACAAGTTCAAGGATATGGTCATAGTGCAGTCCGGCGGCGCGGATCGATCTCGAGACGCAGGTGTTCAGGAAATATCGCTTTCGCGATCGCCTCGAAGCGCTGATCAGGCGGCATCTCGAGGTCTTCGTCTCCGACACTGATCTCTGCCGCCTGTTTATCGCGGAAGTGCGGGGCGCGAGCGACTACGAAGGCTCGGCGATCCGGGAGATGAACCGGCGCTATACCTCGGTGTTGATCCGGATCGTCAAGGACGCCGTCAAGACCGGGGAGGTGAGGCCGGACGTCAATCCAAAGCTGCTGCGCGACGTGCTGTTCGGCGCGATCGAGCATCTGGCTTGGCGATACGTCAACGGTCGCGGGCAGCTCAGGGTGGCCCAGACCGCGCGTGAGCTGGCCGCGATGCTCGCCATCGGCATCTGCGTGGACGGGTAACGAGGAGCGGGCGTGCGAAACACGCCGACTGCATCGGCACGTCGCATTCGCTGAGGTACCTGACCCGATCAGCTTACTTCTTCAGGAGCTGGCATTTCGACTCGGAGACCGGCCGATAGGCGTCCTCGCCTTTGACGGTCTTGACGATGTCGAGGTAGTCCCACGGTTCTTTTGACTCGGACGGCTTCTTCACCCTTGCGAGATACATGTCGCGGACGACCCGGCCGTCCTCGCGCAGCTTGCCACCGTGCACGAAGGTGTCCTCGATCGGCAGTTCGCGCATTTTCGCCACCACCTTTGCCGGATCGTCCGTACCGGCTGCCTGGATCGCCTTGAGATAGTGCAGCACCGAGCCATAGACGCCGGTGTGGATCATCGTCGGCATCACCTTGGTTCTGGCGAAGAACTTCTTCGACCATGCGCGGGTCTTTTCATCCATATTCCAGTAGGAGGCAGTCGTCATGTAGGTGCCTCGTGCGGATTGCAGGCCGATGGCGTGCACGTCGGTATCGAACATCAAGAGGCCGACGAGTTTCTGGCCACCCTGCACGAGGCCGAATTCGCCGGACTGCTTGATCGCGTTGTCGGTATCCTGGCCGGCGTTGGCGAATGCCACCACATCCGCTTTGGAGTTCTGCGCCTGCAAAACGAACGAGGAGAAATCGGCCGTGTTGGTCGGATGCCGCACACTGCCGAGCACCTTGCCGTCCAGCTCCTTGATGAAGCGCACGGCGTCCTTCTCCAGTTGCTGGCCGAACGCGTAGTCGGCCGTCACAAAGAACCAGGATTTGCCGCCTTCATTGATGACCGCCGAGGCCGTCACCTTGGATAGGGCATAGGTATCGTAGGCGAAGTGAACGGTGTTGGGGCTGCACAGTTCGTCGGTCAGCGAGCTTGCACCTGGCCCCGAGAGCAGCGCGATCTTGTTGCGTTCCTTGACCATGTTGTGGATGGCGATCGCGATCCCCGAGTTCGGAATGTCGGCGATGGCATCGACCTTGCCATTGTCGAACCAGTCCCGCGCGATTTGCAGGCCGACGTCGGTCTTCATCTGGTGATCGGCACTGGCGATCTCGATCGGTTTGCCGAGCACCGTCGGGCCGAATTCCTCGACGGCCATTTTGGCCGCTTCGACCGATCCTGGCCCGCTATTGTCGCGTCCCCAGCTCGAAAGGTCGGTCAGCACGCCAATTCGGACGACATCGTCTGAGATCTGCGCTGAGGCTGTCGACGCTGTCGCCACGACGATGGCCAAGGCCAGGAAATGCTTTTTCACGAGTTCTCCCTCATTTTCTTCTGTTGAATTTTGGTGTCGTGCGCCCCGCAGGCGTGCGATCTGCGAAACGATGATGGTTGCGATGACGGCGAAGGTGAGCTACCGCTCGCCGAATTGCGGTTCCCGCTTCTCGCGAAATGCGCTGATGCCTTCGCGGGCGTCGGCATGCGTCAGCAGGAACGGAAAGCCATCGATCGCATGGCGCATCTCATCGCCGCCGAGGCCGCGGTTGTAGAACGACTTTGCCATCCGCACCGCAAGGCGCGGTTGCGCGGCAATGCGTTCAGCGAACGCCAGCGCGTCGGAAAGAAGCCTGTCGTCGGGGACGACGCGTGAAACGATGCCGAGCTGGCATGCCTCGGCGGCGCTGACGGGGTCGCCGAGCATGCTCATCTCCTTGGCTTTCGCGCGCCCGACGATGTCCTTCAGGCGGACGATGGCGAAGCCGGGTAGCAGTCCCAGCTTGATCTCGGGGACGGCGAAGCGGGCGCTTTCGGCGGCGAAGATGAAGTCGGACGCGATCGCAAGCTCGAAGCCGCCGCCATAGGCAATACCGTTGACGGCCGATATCACCGGCTTCAGCGCCCGTTCCGGGGCCGACAACACGTCCATGGCGCCGATGAAGAAGGCGCGGGCCTTGTCTGGATCGAAATCGAAGTTGCCGATATCTGCGCCAGCGCAGAAGGCTTTGCCGCCGGCGCCGGTGATGATGCTGACGCGCACCTGATCGTCGTTGTCGGCGCGCTTCAGGCCTTCGAGGATGCCTGCGCGAATGCCGGTCGTCAGTGCGTTCAGCTTGTTCGGCTCGTCAAGGGTCAAGATCGCGATGTTGTCCCGGACCTCATAGTTCACGCTTTCCAATCGTAACATGTGCTTTCCTGGTATCTCGAGAGGCGGGCTATTGCAGGGCGAGGTCCGGCTCGATTACGGCCACGACGGCATTTCGCTCGACCGTGTCGCCGGGCTTGAAATGGACTGCGGTCACGACGCCATCGACTTCGCTGGCGATGCGCAGTTCCATCTTCATGGACTCCATGATGACGGCGGCATCGCCGGCCTTGACGCGGGTGCCGACCGCAACATTGACCTTGAGCACCACGCCGGTCATCGGAGCACGTAGCTCGCCGCTGATGTCGGGACTTGTGCTGATGTACCGCAGATAGGGAATCGCGGTCATGGTATGGGCGGCGCGCGCGTCGTGGACGAAGATCGCCTGATCCTTCTGGAAGATACGCACGGTCTCGCGACGCGCGTTCACCTCAGTGGCGAAGTCCCCGTCAGGGAGCTGCGAAAGCTTCACCGAAATCCTGGCATCGTTGACGCCGATCAGCATCGTGCCGTCCGCCTGCAACGGCGCAAAGCGGATTTCCGCGCTGGCGCCGGCGCTCTCGAGGTGCAGGAGGGGGATCGGCGACATGCCGTCGTCTCCCTGCGCCATCTGCCAGCCGGTCAGCCCGCTGGATTGCCATGGGTTGTCGGAGCTGACAGCGCGCTGGCGCATCATCCAGAAATAGGCCCCAAGCGCCAACGCGTCGGCGGCGAGGCCATCGGCGCGCGGCGTGAGCGCGTCGATCTGCTCGTCGATGAGGCGGGTATGGAATGTCGCGGCCCGGGTCGCGGGTAGGGCGATCAGGCGCTGGAGGAACTCCCTGTTGGTGATGACGCCGAAGATCGACGTCTCGTCGAGCGCCTTGTGAAGCTGATCGAGTGCCTGGTCGCGGGAAGCCGCGTGAGCGATCAGCTTGGCCAGCATCGAGTCGTAGTAGGGCGTAACGGTCGATCCGCTCTCGATGCCGGTCTCGACGCGGATGCCATCGGACGGAAACCTGACATAGGCGACCTCGCCGGTCGACGGCATGAAGCCGTCGTTCGGATCCTCGGCGCAGATGCGCGCCTCGACCGCATGGCCCCGGCACGTCACATCGTTCTGCGCAACCGGCAGGCCTTCGCTTGCGGCGATGCGCAGCATGGTCTCGACGATGTCCATGCCGGTGACCAGTTCGGTCACGGGATGCTCGACTTGAAGCCGCGGATTGACCTCCAGGAAGTAATAGTCGGTGCCGCTGACAATGAACTCGACCGTGCCGACACCACGATATCGGAGCCTGCGGCCGAGCCGGACGGCGTCGTCGAGGATACGCTGGCGAACATGGGGCGGCAGGTTGGCGGCGGGCGCCTCCTCGATCAGCTTCTGGTGGCGGCGTTGCAGCGTGCATTCGCGTTCGAACAGGTGAATCACGTTGCCGTCGCCGTCTCCCGCGATCTGCACTTCGAGGTGCCGGCCTTGCTGGATCAATTTCTCGACGATCAGTCCCGCGTCGCCGAATGCATTCTTCGCCTCGCGCATCGCGGACTCGATTTCGTCGCGGAGCCTGTCGAGCGTCGTGATCGCCCGCATGCCCTTGCCGCCGCCGCCGGCTGCAGCCTTCAGCATGACGGGCAGTTCGAGCCGGCGAACGCTGCGTTCAATTTCGACGGGATCCTGGCTCGGAATTTCGCTGCCGGGCACCGTGGGGACGCCGGCCGCGACGGCCTCGCGTTTCGCCGATGCCTTGTCGCCGAGCCGTTCGATAGTTTCCGGCGCCGGTCCGACGAACACCAGCCCTGCGGCTTCGACCGCGCGGGCGAAGGCCGCGTTCTCGGCCAGGAAGCCGAAGCCGGGATGAATGGCCTCGGCGCCGGTGGACTTTGCTGCAGCTATCACCGCATCGATCCGCAGGTAGCTTTCCGAGGCCGGCGCGCCACCGATCTCGATCGATTCGCCGATGGTCCTGACATGCAACGCGTCTGCATCGGCGATGGAATGCACGCCGGCCACCGTGACGCCGAGACGGCGGCAGGTGCGGGCGATACGGCAGGCGATTTCGCCGCGATTGGCGATGAGGATCTTCTTGAACATGGCGGGTCTCCTGCCGACTACATCCGCAACACGCCGAAATCGGTGTGCTGATGCGGGATCCGACCGGCCAGATCGAGTAGCAGCGCCATCACGGTGCGGGTTTCGAGCGGATCGATCACCATGTCGCACCAGGTATTGCGGGCGAAATTGTAGGCATTGGCGAAGTCCTCAAATGTTCGCCGGGTCGGCGCCATATAGGCCTCGCGCTCGGCGTTCGTCCAAGTCGTGCCTTCGCGTTTGTGAACCTCGTCGCGGACCATCGCGAGCGTTGTGGCGGCCTGGTCAGGTCCCATGATCGCGGAACGGGCATTCGGCCACATCATCATGGCGTTCGGCCGGAACGCCCGACCGCACATCGCGAGGTATCCCGCGCCATAGGCATTGCCCATGATCAGCGTGTATTTCGGCACGTTCGCGCTCGCCATCGCCGTGATCATCTTCGCGCCGTTCTTGGTGATGCCGCCTTCTTCCGCCTCGCGGCCGACCATGAAGCCGGTGACGTCGGCCATGAACAGCAGCGGAATGTCACGCTTGCAGCAGAGGTCGATGAAGTGCGTCGCCTTCAGCGCGCTTTCGGAGAACAGCACGCCGTTGTTGCAGAGGATGCCGATCTCGAAGCCCATGATCCGCGCGAAGCCGGTGATCAGGGTGTCGCCGTAGAGCGGCTTGAATTCATGGAATTCGCTGCCGTCGACGAGACGAGCGAGGATGTCGCGATTGTTGGTGGGAACGCGGGGATCCGAGGAGATCAGGCCGTAGATTTCGGCCGGATCGAACAGGGGGGCGCGTGCGGGTGCGACCGTCCAGGTCTGCCGCGGGATTTCGCCGAGATTCGCTACGATCTCGCGCGTGATCGCGATCGCGTGTGCATCGTTCTCGGCGAGATGATCGGTCACGCCGCTGACGCGGCTGTGCATCTCGCCACCGCCGAGTGCCTCAATGCCGACTTCCTCCCGCGTTGCAGCATAGACGAGTTGCGGGCCGCCGAGGAACATGGCGCCCTGGTTTCGAATGATCACCGTCTCATCGCACAAGGCGGGAATGTAGGCGCCGCCTGCGGTCGAGGGACCGTGCACCACGGCAATCTGCGGGATGCCTTCGGCGGACATCCTGACCTGGTTGTAGAAGATCGAGCCGAACTGGCCGTCGTCGGGGAAGATATTGGGTTGGTCGGGCAGGTTAGCGCCGCCTGACTGGACCAGGGTCACGCAGGGGAGGCGATGCTGCCAGGCGAAGCACTGGGCGCGAACGTGCTTCTTGCAGGTGATGCCGTAATAAGTGCCGCCCTTCACCGTGGGTTCGTTGGCGATGATCATGCAGGGACGACCGGAGATCATGCCGACGCCGGTGATGATGCTGCCGCCGGGCGGCACTCCTTCGTACAAGCCTTCGCCGGCCAACTGACAGAATTCAAGGAACGGCGATCCGGGATCGACCAGCGCGGCGGTCCGTTCGCGCGGCAGCAATTGGTCGCGATCCTTGTGAAGCTTGCGCGCCCGTTCGGGGCCGCCGATCGCCGCGGCGGCCCGGCGTCGCCGAAGGTCGGCGACGCGCTCGGCGTAAGCGCTGCGGTTGCGTGCGTATTCCTCGCTCGAGGTTGCGACGTCCGATTTCATCATTGCCATTGCGAGTGGTCCTGGCGGCTGCGCGGCAAGCTCGTCGTCGGCTTGCCGTCGGTGTGAATCTTTCCACGGGGGGGGGGGCGCGATCCTCACGACGTGAACGAGGCGCCAAAATCTAACAATTGTTAGAATCGATCGCGCGGCGATGCAAGAGGAACTCATGCGCGCCTCTCAAGCCTTCCTGAATCGCGGCAGGGTGATGTGGTCGGAGACCTGGTCGAAGGCAAGCTCGACATCCATGTCGAACGTGACGTCCTTCGGGTCGCTGCCTATGAGAGTGCTAATCATGCGTGGCCCTTCCGCGAGCTCGACGAGCAACACAGCGTAGGGCACGTCTGCCTTGAATGCCGGGCCCGGAGCCCGGTGGACCACACTGAAGGAGTGAACCTTGCCGCGGCCGGTTGCCGGCCTGTGCTCGAGCTCGTCGCTGCCGCATTCGCGGCAAGTGGCCTGCTGGTAGTATTGCACGTGGTGGCATTGGCGGCAGTGCTGCAGTAGAAGCTTGCCGTGTTGCAGGCCGCGCCAGAACGCGGCCGTGTCGGCATCCGGCGCAGGCAGGGGCTTTCGGGTGGAATCTTCCGAGACCGTCACAGCGCTCCCCGTGTGCCCAGAATGGTCGTGGCGTTGGTGGCGAAACCAGCGCCAAGGCTGTGCACCAGCCCCAGGTAAGCGCCCTCGACCTGCCGTTCGCCACATTGGCCGCGCAACTGCGCGATCACTTCATGGAAGTGGAACAGTGAGCCCGGCATTCCCGAATGCGCGAATGATAGCAAGCCGCCATGGGTGTTGGAGGGAATTCGGCCGCCATAGCTCATCTGCCCGTCGGCGACGAACGGTCCACCTTCCCCCTTCCGGCAGAAGCCGAGGTCTTCGAGCATCATGATCACCGTGCCTGTGAAGCAATCGTAGATGCCGGCGACGTTCATGTCGGTTGGCCGGTAGCCGGCCATCGCATAGGCTCGCTGGCTGGATTCGACGGCGCCGGTCGTGGTGAGGGACGGCATCAGGAAGATGTGCTCATGGGTGTAGCACTCGCCGCAGCCGAGAATATAGACCGGCTTCTCGATCCCGAGCGCCTGCGCATGCTCGGCCGAGGTGAGGACAAACGCCGCACCGCCGTCCGAGATCAGCGAGCAGTCGAGCTTGCGATAAGGCGTCGTGACCATCGGCGAATTCAGCACGTCCGCGGTGGTGATCGGCGTCGTCTGCTGCGCGCCGCGGGTCCGCGCCGCGTGACGCCTGTGCACGACTGCGACCTCCGCCAGTTGCTCGGGCGTGGTGCCGAACTCCTTCATGTGCCGATGGGCCGTCATCGCGAAGGTGTTGGCGACGGGGACGCCGAACGGCATTTCGTATTGCTGATCCCGGCTTTCGGTCAGCGAACGCAGCGCGAGATCCGGCGTCAGCCCGGTCATGAGGCTGTCGGCCGCGACCACCAGCACCACCTTGGCGAGGCCGCCGTGAATGGCGGCCGCGCCGACACTGAACATCGTCGCCGCCGTCGCGCCGGACACCTGCAGCGTATTGGAGAAGGTCGGGCGAATTCCGAAATATTCGCTGAAGGCGACGCTGAAGCGGTGGAACGGGGAGGCGAAAGCGTGGCTCGACAGCACGCCATCCACCTCGCTCTGTTGCAGCCCAGCGTCCGCGAGTGCATTCCTGGCGGCCTCGGCCGCAAGCGAGAGCGGGCTGCGGCCCGGGACCTTGCCGACCGCCGATAGTCCGATGCCGATGACGGCGACCTTCCCGCGAAGACTGGTGTCGCTCATGTGGAAGTCTTCAAAAGCCGTTCGAGTTCGTGGCGCTGGACCTTGCCGCTGGTGGAGCGCGGGAATGCCGTAAAGGAGATGAAGCGGAATTCGCGCGGCCGCTTGTAGCCGGCCAATTCGCGGCGGCACAAATCGGCGAGCTCGGCTTCCGTCATTGGAGCGCCGTTGCGGCAGGCGACAAAGGCGACCGGCGCCTCGCCCCACCTTGCGTCGGCGGCGCGGACGACCGCGACTTCCGTGATCCGATCGTCGCTCAGCAGCACACGTTCGATCTCGGCGGGATAGATGTTCTCGCCGCCCGACTTGATCATGTATTTGGCGCGATCGACGAAATCGAGCGATCCGTCCGGGTTGCGCCTGAACACGTCGCCCATGTGAAACCAGCCGCCGCGGAAGTCGCGCGCATTGGTCTCGTCTGCCTTCCAATAGCCGGAAAACAGCGTCGGGCTGCGGATGGCCAATTCGCCGGGTTCGCCGGGAGCGACCTCGTTGTTGGAGGTGTCCACCAGCTTGATCTCGCAGAATGCGTTCTGTCGCTTGGACAGGCTGGCCGGCACTTCACCGGGCGGGATCAGCGCCCGCGTCGCCGGTGGCAGGCCGGTTTCGGTCGAGCCGAAACTGTTGAGATAAGGAGCGCGGAGCAGTTCGGTGACCGCGGCTATGGCGTGCGGGGGCACAAGGTCCGCCATGGCCCCGCACACACGCACGCCCTTCACCTTCGCGCGCTGCGTCTTCAGGCCGTCGATAAACGCCTCCACCATGCCTGGGATCAGGACCAGCCAGCCAATGTCGTGTTGGGATACGGCCGTCAGCAGCGGTTCCAACTGGAATCCGTCGATCACGATCACGGTTCCGCCGCGCAGCAAGGTCGCAAGTGCGTGGTCGGTCGACGCCATGTGGAACAGCGGCGTCCATGCCACGAACGTGTCGTGCGGCGCTATGCGAAGCTCGGAGGAAAAGACCAGCGCGCGCATCACCATCGCGCGGTGCGAGATGACGGCGCCTTTCGGTAGGCCGGTCGTGCCGCTGGTGTAGAGAATGACGAGTCCGTCTTCCGGCTCTGCCACACACGGGGCCGCGCGCCCGTCCTGCCGTACGAGTTCGCTTTCATATTCCGGCCCGATCTCCAGGATCGGATTCGCCCTGGCGGCGGGCGGGAGGTTTGCTGCGAGATCAGCTTCGACCAAGAGCAGCTTGGGCGACACCAGCTCAATACAGTAGGTGAGCTCGCGCTCGGCCAGCCGCCAGTTCAGGCACGCCGTGATGATCCCGAGATTGGCCGCTGCCAGCTCGATTTCGAGATATTCCGGTCGGTTACGCGACAGCAGGCCGAGCCGGTCGCCCCGCTGGAGGCCCCGCGCGGCGAGCACGGCAGTCAGGCGACGGACCCGGTCGAGCAGCTCGCCATAGGTCACGCGCCGGCCGCGGTGTTCAATTGCAAGTCTGTCGGCATGAAGTTCGGCGCAGGCCTGAAATAGCGTACCGACGGTTCCGATGTCGGATCCGGCGCCTATCTGAGTACTGAACTCGGTTGCCATCGACGTTTCCTCGAGCGCTGTCTTTCGACATTCTTGTCCCAAACCGGTGCTTGCGCCGGCGGATTACAAATTCTAACATCTGTTAGAAATAATTGGTAACGCTTCTTAGGCGCCAACAGCGGGAAGATCAACATGTCCAATCGATACGCCGCCTACACCAGGCTGAGGCTCGACTATCCATCGGAACGGATCCTAAGGATCACCTTCGATCGCCCCGAAACCTACAATTCCGTGGATGCGGAGACCCATACCCAGCTCACCCACATCTGGCGCGACATCGACAACGATCCCGATATCAACGCCGTGATCGTCACCGGGGCCGGAAAGGCATTCTCGGCCGGCGGCGATTTCGAGCTGATCAAGGGACTGCTCGACAATCCGGCGGCGCGGATGGCGACCTGGAAGGAGGCCAAGGACCTCGTCTACAACGTCATCAACTGCAACAAGCCGATCATCTCGGCGATCAACGGCGTTGCCGTGGGGGCCGGTCTCGTGGTCGGCATCCTCGCCGACGTGTCGATCTGCGGCAAGTCAGCACGGATCGTCGACGGTCACACGCGGCTCGGTGTCGCGGCAGGCGACGTTGCCTGCATCATCTGGCCGCTGCTCTGTGGCCTCGCGAAGGCCAAGTATTATCTACTCACATGCAAGCCGCTGTCGGGCGAGGAAGCCGAACGGATCGGCCTGGTTTCACTGTGCGTAGAAGATGCCGAACTCCAGAGGATCGCACTCGAGACGGCCCAAGATCTCGCGACCGGCGCACAGAGCGCGATCCGCTGGACCAAATATGCATTGAACAACTGGCTTCGCGTCAACGGGCCGCTGTTCGATACGTCGACTGCGCTTGAGATCCTCGGCTTTGCCGGCAACGAGGCGCGCGAAGGACTGGCCTCGCACCTGGAGAAGCGCAAGCCCACGTTTCCGAAGGATTGCCCGATCTAGGAGCGATGGGTCCTCGTCAAGGCAACTGACTTGGCCGGTTGCCTTGACGCCTGGATGAATCGGGGCCGGCTGCTACGCCTTGAGCTTGCGTCGGATGTGTTCGATGGCCTCCGGGTTGGCGAGCGCCGACAGATCGCCGGGGTCCTTGTCCTCGAAGACGGCGCGGAGCACGCGGCGCATGATCTTCATGTTGCGCGTCCTTGGCAGGTCGTCGACCAGCAACACCCGCTCGGGGCGGTATGATGTGCCCATTCCGTGCACCAGCGCTTGGGACAATTCTTCGGAGAGCGCGCGGGAATCCTGCGTGGTAGCGCTCGGCACGCAGGCGCACACGATTGCGGAGCCCTTCACCGGATGGGGAACGCTGAAGACTGCAGCTTCCGCCACCTTGCCGGTCGCGGTCAGTATGCCTTCGAGCTCCGCCGGGCCGACGCGCTTGCCCGAGATCTTGATGGTGTCGTCCGAGCGGCCGAGAATATAGTAGAGGCCGTCCTTGCCGCGCATGGCAAAGTCGCCATGCACCCAGATTCCCGGGATCGTTTTCCAGTAACTCTCCAGATAGCGCTGGTCGGCCTTCCACAGGCTCTTGGTCAGCCCGATCGATGCATGACGCAGGACCAGTTCGCCGACCTCGCCGTCGGGGACACGGTGACCCGCCATGTCGACGATGTCTGCGCCGACCCCGAGCGCTGGCCGGGAGAACGCGCACGGATTCATCGGATGGTTCGGGGTGCCGGTGAAGATACAGCCGCCGACTTCCGTTCCGCCGGAAATGTTGATGATCGGGATGTTCGACTTGCAGACATGCTCGAAGAACCATCGCCACGGCGTCTCTGTCCAGGCCTCGCCGCCCGACGCCGTTATCCGCAGGCTCGAGAGGTCGTATTGCTCGACCTCGTCGCCATACCGCATCATGCCGCGCACGATGGTCGGTGAGACACCGAGATAAGTGACCTTGTGTTCGGCGATCAGGCGCCAGAAGCGCCCCGTATCGGGATAGTCGGGGGTCCCCTCGGCGACCAGCAGTCGGCCGCCGGCGAAGCTCGGAATGCAGGCGCACATCGCGCCCACCATCCATCCCATATCGCTGAAGAAGAAAAACAGGTCGGTTGGCTTGAAGTCGCCGCAGATGATCATATCCCGCGTGACCATTGAGCCGATGAAGCTGATGTGTGTCCACACACAGCCCTTCGGCTCACCGGTCGTGCCTGACGTGTAGAGAAGGATGGCGGGGTCTTCGGCGTCCATCACGGCCGTCGGAAGCTCTGCTCCGTCCTGGGCGATCTCGTTCCACCAGTGGTCGCGTCCCGCCTGCATCGGCGTGTCGATGCCGAGGCCGCCGCGGTCGGCCACGATCACATGCTGAACGCTCGGTGCGGTTTCGAGTGCCTCGTCGAGCACCGATTTCAGAGGGGCTGGGGCGCCGCGCCGCCAGGTGCCGTTCGCCGTGATGACCGCCTTCGCCTCGCCGTGGTTGAGCCGCGATCGGATCGGGTCGGGGCCGAAGCCCGAAAACAGCGGCATCACGATCGCGCCGATCTTCAGGGTCGCGAAGAAGGCGACGAAGGTCTCGGGCAGGTTCGGCATGTAGATGGCAACGACGTCGCCCTTGCCGATTCCGAGCTTGCGCAGGCCCGATGCCAGCCGTCCGACGTCGGAGGCGAACTCGGCGTAGGTCAATCGTCGCTGCTCGCGCCTGTCTTCGCCTTCCCAGGCAAGGAACGGCGCGTGCCAGACCGCCGTTCCGCGATGCTTGTCGATGCAATTGAGGACGATGTTGGTGGTCCCGCCGACGCACCAGCGCGCCCACGGCTGGCCGCGTGCAAGATCAAGGATCTTCTC
Source organism: Bradyrhizobium sp. NAS96.2 (assembly GCF_001908235.1). Classification (GTDB taxonomy): domain Bacteria; phylum Pseudomonadota; class Alphaproteobacteria; order Rhizobiales; family Xanthobacteraceae; genus Bradyrhizobium. The sequence continues at coordinate 23,352 of NZ_LGHK01000055.1, read as the reverse complement.
GGGCTGGCGATAGAAGCGGACGTCGCAGAACTTGAGCACTTCCTGCACGAGCCAGGCCGGGTCGGTGTCGGCCCTGGCCGCCAGTATGTCGTAGTCCGGCAGCCCGGTGGCGCGCAGGAACGCGCTGAGGTTGCTCTTGTCCACCAGTTCCGTGGGGGGCGTCCAAAGATACGCCATTGGTTTCCTCCTGCTTCAAGAGCTGCGCCATCTTCTTGCATTTGGCGAGTGGCGATGTATTCTAACAAGTGTTAGAATTCAAGGAAGAAGATATCGTGACCGACAAAGAGCAGGTCCGCTATTCGGCCGAGGGCGGAATCGCAACCGTGACCATCGACCGCCCCGAACGCAAGAACGCGCTCTCCGTCGAGGCGATGAACGGTCTGACCGAAGCGTGGAGCAAGGCCGAAGCCGATCCGTCCGTCCGCGTGATCATCCTGACCTCCGCAGATTGCGGCGTATTCTGCGCCGGGCTGGACCTGAAGCAGGCTGCTGAGATCCGGGCGAGGGACGGGGTGGATATCCTCACGCGAATGCGCGATCCCATGCAACACACGATGCGGAAGGTTTCGAAGCCGATCATTGCCGCGATGACCGGATCCCTGATGGCCGGCGGGATGATGCTTGCGCTGAAGTGCGATCTGAGGGTCGCCTTGCGCGGCACGCGTGCGGGGATAACCGAGGTGAAGATGGGGCGCGGGTCCCCATGGGCGGTGCCGATGCTATGGATGGTGCCGCAGCCGCTGCTGATGGAAATGGTTCTCGCCGGCGAGACGATGCCGATCGAGCGGCTTGCGGAGTACGGCTTTGTCAATTCGCTGGAAGATACGCCACAAGCCGTCCGCGAACGTGCGAACGAGTTGGCGCGGAAGATCGTCGAGGGAGCACCGTTGTCCGTCAAGGCGGCCAAGGCCAGCGTGCTCGCTGCGATGGATCTCGGTCATGCACAGGGGCTTGTCGAGGCCGAGCGGCTGCATGTGGAGGCCTATGCCAGCCTCGATGCGATTGAAGGGCCGAAGGCGTTCGCCGAGAAGCGCAAACCGGTCTGGCAAGGCAGATAGATGGGGGTCAGGGCTTGTTGACGCCTTCGAAGATCAGGGTCTCGGTGCGGCGAGCCAATTCGAGCACGGCATCCCTGTTCTCCAGCCTGAACCATTCGATCGTCCAGTTGAGAGCGCCGATCACGAACATGCGCAATGGCACAACCTCCATGTCGGCGCGGATCTCGCCAGCCTGCCTGGCATCGATGAACAGCTGGTCCCAATATTCTGCGTATGCGCGCCGCAGCGGCCGGTGTGGCCTCTTCAGTTGCTCCGGCAATTGTCCGTAGATTCGAATGTTGGCTGAAGTGAAGTCGCTTGTCTCGAGGAGTGCGACGAGATGGGCCTCGATTGCGAGGCCGATCCTGCGCCGGTGCGGCACCTTGCCGGCTCGTTCGACTGAATTCTTTACGGTCTCGAACACATGGCGGAGGCCCCGGTCCAGCACCTCGTCGAGAATCTGCTCCTTGGAGTCGAAATGGTAGTAGATGCTGCCCGCCTTGATTTTGGCCCTTGCTGCGATCTGACGCAGCGTGGTGGCCGAAAACCCCTGGCGTCGAAACAGCTGCGCAGCTGAGTGCAGGATGAGGTCCCGCGAGCGCTCAGACTTAGATGTTGCGGCCGCAGAGGTTTTGTCAGCCTGGGCCTTGCGCCCTCGGTTTGCGGATGGGACTTTCGGACGGCGCACCGCCGGTCTCGGGCCAGACCGGTCACCGGAACGCAGGGATGACCGCAACGCCTTCATGCTTAGCGCAAACTCCATCTCGAAATATTGGCCTGCCGGCTCGTGCAGCCAATGATCGCTGTCGAAGCAGATTCCGCTGTGCATGGCAACATCTGACAGACGGCACCTGCGATTAGCCATTCTCCATCATCAGCCTTTTTGCTCGGGTAGCTAGTGAGTCTCGGCTCTTCGCCCATGGTGCCGTTCGCGTCCGCCGTCCTGTTGAAGCTGGCTCAAACTGACTGACGAGGGACTGGAATGAGTTAAAGCTTTTCAACCGGTTATCCGGTCAAGCAATAGACCTTCCGTAGCCCTCAAAGAACGGCCGCACGAACAGATCGGCGACGTTCTCGACGGTCAAGTCGGGCACCCACGCCCGCAGGTCGACGGCAGCGTTGATCATCGATGAGAACATCCACGCGGCCACAACGGGCGAAGTGGTTCTGATCGTGCCATCCGCCATACCCTCGCTGAACAATAGGATGAACCCGTTGGTGATGCGGTCGGACTTGTGCAGCAGATCGGCGCGAATGTGCTTGGGGAGTGTCATCAGAGCGGACATCGAGAGCAGCGGCGCCTCTCCGAGCAATTGATGCTCGATCAGGTGGACGGTCAACGCCCAGAGTTTCTCTGCCCCCGAGGCTGGGAGACTGGCTGCCTGTTGTTTCGCCGACTGCACGAGCGCCAGCGAGCGTTCGAAACATGACACGACCAGATCGTCCTTCGCCTCGTTGTGGTGATAGAACGAACCTTTGGTGACGTTCAGCGCAGCCGATATGCGCTCAACCGATGCACCCGCATAGCCTTGCTCATTAAGCACTTTGGTTGCAGCTTTCAGGAAGTCCTCAGCCCGATCATCCCCATGCGGAGATCGATACGCCAAACCGCGAGGCCGTCCGCCGGCGAGGGGGCGGGGCGACACGCCGTCCAACCATATCTTGAGAACGATGCCGGCTATTGCGTCGTATTCGTCTTCGGAGTGCCGCTCGAGCAACGCCGGCATCCAGAAGATCCAGGAGAAGAGCAGGTGAGCATGGGCATTGGAAACCCGGCTCCGCCTGTCTGCGGGATTGCGCAGCAACTGACGAAACTTGCCGAATGTTTGAGCCATGGCATCATCAACGGCTGGGTCCGCAAGGACGCGAACCTCGTCGAAACGGACGATCGCAAGCGCACGTCCGGCCGCCACATCCTGAAGATACCGGCAGTAGTTGGACAGGAAGGACTTGAGCCGACTTTCGACGGTTGTTCCGTCTGCCGAAGCGATGAAGCCCTGGATGCGCTCCAGAGACGAAACGTAGCACGCGCTCGCCAGTTGCTCTTTACGGCGGAAATAATACGCAATGCCGGTTGCAACAATGCCGAGCTTGTTTGCAACTTCGACGAAGGTCATTCCTCTCAGGCCGACTTCGTTGATCAACTGGATCGCGACGCCAAGCACCGCCTCACGGCGACGGAAGCGTTTCGGCCTGGATTGGCTCGCTGCGGTAGGCGCCATCACTGCGATCCACCTTCAAGGGGCATTGGTTCCTTGTCCGGCACGCTCGATACCTCACCAGAAGCCGCCCCTTGTACGCGGTCGGCTCGCAACTGGAATCGTCGTACTTTACCGGCATCGTCTCGCAACGGATAGGCAACTATCTCTATGGATCGTGGGCGCTTGTAGCTGGCCAGGCGTTCTGCCAGATGGTCGTTGAGCTCGTCGAGGTCGATTGTTATGGGGGCCTGCACGATGGCATGAACGCGATGGCCGAGATCCTCGTCGGGAAGGCCGATGACGGCGCTCGTTGCGACAAGCGGATGTTCCTCCAGTGCCGCCTCGACCTCGGCAGGATAGACGTTAGCGCCTCCGACGAGGATCATGTCCGTGCGCCGGTCTGTGAGGTAGAGATAGTTGTCTTCATCCATCCAGCCGAGATCGCCTAGCGTCTCCCACTCTCCGATCCGCTCGGCACTGGCGCCGATGTAGCGGTATGTCGGCTTCCCGCTGCCGGGCATTCTCAAGTATACGGTGCCGACAATCCCGGGCGCTAGCTGTCGTCCTTTGTCATCGAAAATCGCTATGTCGCCGATGACCGGACGGCCGACCGATCCGCGGTGCAACAGCCAGTCTTGGCCTCCGATGACCGTGACTGCCTGGCTCTCTGTCCCGCCGTATAGTTCCCACAGCTTGTCCGCGCCAATCCATCCGATCCAGGCCTCCTTGAGCCGCGGTGGGCAGGGGGCGGCCATGTGCCAGACTGTGCGAAGCGAGGAAATGTCGTTTCGGTCCCGAACCTCCTGGGGCAGTTGCCAGATCCGGCGCATCATCGTCGGTACGAGATAAAGCCAGGATGCCTGGCGATGCGCTACAATTTGCAGAAGCTCTTCGGGATCGAATTTACGCATCAATACCAGGTGGGCGCCTGCAAGAATTGCGATAAGAGCCAGCGAGAACGGGGCGTTGTGGTGGAGCGGGGCGGGCATCAGGGCGATATCGCCCCTTTTGATCCCGTAGAAATCTCCCTCATCCGGTAGGACGACACCTGCTCGACCAGACACGATCAACTTCGGTCGCCCGGTGGATCCTCCAGACGTCGGAGCCTTAAGCGCGGGGGAGATCCGATCGGGTAGATCCGTCTCATCGATGGTTTCCCCAATCAGCATCGCCGGCGTCACGTCAGAAGGCCGCGCCACCGCAGCGCGGATCACCACGCGAGGGCAAGCCAGAGACAAGATTGCCTCGAGCTCTTTGTCCGGCAGCTTGGCGGAGACGGGTTGCGGAATGGCTCCAAGCTTCAGGACCGCACACGTCGCGACCACGAAATCCAGCCCGTTGGGCAAGGCAATGGTGACGAAATCCCCCAGGCTGACGCCTCTCGCTGCCAGTGCGTGAGCCATCCGGTTTGATGAAAGGTGCAATTCCTCCCGCGTCAGGGTGACGCCCTCGAAAGTGATGCAGTCCGCCGACGGCGAATCCCAGGCAAGATTCGCGATTTTTGCGCCGATTGAGATTGCGTGGGGTGTTTCGATCATCGCGCTGTCTGCCTTTTGTTGATCTGGATGGCCTCATCATAACCTGCACTCAACAAACCCAAAACAAAAATAAATGGAATTGAGTTTATTGCGCCATGCGTCGCGGTCGCGTCGTCTCGCGTGCTATCGGCTTGGTTTTGCCAGATATTTCGCAAAAACTTGCAAGATATAGCAGCCGCTTGCTGCGCTTGTGCCGGCGCTTGACGGCGCGATTGTTGGGGTTATAGAGGATACTCGAAACAAAAATAACATACTCAAACATAAAACATGACGGGGAGGATGGATCATGGATGGACTTGAGAGAGATTGCGGTGGCGCGCGGCGCGATCTTGGCGGCGGGCGAGCGCGCAGTCTGGCCGATGCCGCAATTGCACGGCCGACAACGTGGTTTCACGCGGGGATTGCCGCGTGTGCTTCGCTGGCCCTCCTGGTTGGGACGCCGGCGCACGCCGAGACGGAAGACGGCGCGGGGAGGGCGAAGGGGAGCCACCTGCCTGGAAAACAAGTAGCTGGGCGCAAGAAGCCGGCTCAGGCCGCGGCCCCAGCCGCGCCTCCGGCGCAGTCCGAACCTGCTGCGGCTGCAACCGTCTCGCGCGCCTGGTCCGCGGGGCCGAGTACGACATCGGCGCCAGCTGCTGGCGGTGCCATGTCTCCGGAGGTCGCGAAGATGATCAAGTTCGCCGCCTTCGACAAGTTGTCCATGAAGGGCTGGATCACTACCGTTCCGCCCGCTGCGGAATCCATCTTCCAGGATCCCAACGGGCTACGAACGGCGTTGGCCGAATATGGCATCGGCTACGTCGCCTACAGCACGAACACGTTCACCGCCAACATGCTGAACAACGCTCCGCCCAAGCCGCAAACCTATCAAGGGCAGATACCAACGACCTATTCCTTTTCGGAAGTGACGCTCAGCTATGACCTTGGCCGGGTGGGGCTGACGGGCGGCCAGCTCTCGGTCGGAGCCATGCTGACCGGGACAACCTGGGAGCCACTCGGCCCATCCGGAGCAAAGTTTGCGAACCTCTACTACTTCCAGTCGCTGCTGGACGATACCGTGCAGCTTCAGGCTGGCGTGTTCTACAACGCGCAGAACTACCTTGGCCTCCTTGTGGCTGCCAGCATGGCGACGGGGCCTCAGGCCCTTGTCCCCTACGAGCTTGGTCTCTCGCGGCAGGGTGTGCCTGCGCCAGGCGCCAATCTCATGATCAACCTGCCGTACAATTTCTACAACAAGGCTGGCGTGCAGCGGAGCATTTCGCCGGACGGAGCTGACATCGAACAGCAAGCCAATCCAATCGGCCTTGGATTCTCTAGCCCGGATGCCAAGGCTCTGTTCATCGATGAGTTCGGCTACAAGACGTTTTCGTCACCGACGCAGGGATCGGTCTGGGTGCGCGCCGGCGGCATGTACAATACCTCGCCCTATTTCGACTTTTCCGCCGGACGCAAGACCGACACCAACTGGGGATTCTACGCGGCGGCTGACGTTCAGATTTCCCAGATCTCGTCAGCCCCGTATGAGGCCTATCAAGGCTACTACGTGGGAGGTTTCTATATGACCTCCGACCCCAACAAGAACATGTATCAGAACTATTATGAGGGGCGCATCTACGGCATGGGGATCATTCCCGGGCGCCCGATGGATCAGACCGCCCTCATTCTTGGTTACACCACGCTGAGCAAATCCGCTCTCGACTTTCAGGCGGCACTCACCGGGATCAGACCCTTCGGCGACTATGCGTCGGTAACGGTCAGCAACTCGTTCCGGCTGAATCCGGGCGTCTATCTCATGTTGGGCACAAGCTACAACGTTCATCCGAGTGCGACGCCGCGGTTGAGGAATTCGCTCAACTTCATGGCGAGCTTGACGACCGCATTCTGAGCCGCGCGGCGCGTGTCCTTGCGGTTGAAGCCGTCAGACCAACTGGCAAAAGCACGGTGCGGGCTCACGAGCCCGACCGTGCGCCCCAAAAAGGTTTCTAACATGAATCTCAGAGCGAACTTTGACAGGACTGCTCCTTCACCACCGATGGTCGCGAATAGGCCGCCGATCAGTCCGGTCACGCGGTTACTCTACGGGGTTGGCTCCCTTGCATTCGGCATCAAGGACAACGGCTTCAATGTCCTCCTGCTGCTCTACTATAACCAGGTGATGGGGCTTTCCGCGCAATTGGTCGGAACCATCGCGATGGTTGCCTTGCTGCTCGATGCATTCATTGATCCGATCATTGGTCACGTTTCCGATAGGTGGCGCTCCGCTTGGGGAAGGCGTCATCCGTTCATGTATGTCGCCGCAGTACCGGCCGGACTGACCTATCTCCTGCTATGGAACGCACCGTCAAATTGGAGCCACGCGGCGCTCGCGATCTACTTGCTCGTGACCATTATCGTGGTGCGCAGCTTCCTGGCGCTCTACGAGATACCAAGCTCTGCCTTGGTCGCCGAGCTCTCGAACGATTATGACATCCGAACGGGCCTTCTCAGCTATCGGACGTTCTTCGCATGGTTCGGTGGTGTCAGTATGGCATTCGTTGCCTTCATCGTCTTCCTTCGACCGGACAGCGATCATCCTGTCGGCCAGCTCAACCCGGACGGATATGCAAACTACGGAGTTGTCGCGAGCGTCATCATGTGCGTTGCGATCCTCGTTTCTGCAGCCGGTACGCAGCGACAGATTCCCTGGCTTCAGCAGCCTGGACATAGGGCAGGAGGCGTCATCGCTGCCTTAAGAGAGATGGCGGGGAGCTTCTCCAATCGAGCGTTTCTGGTCCTGCTGGCCGCCGGCGTATGCAGTGCCATGGCGGCCGGAATCCAGATTACGCTGAGCACCTATTTCAACACCTACTTCTGGGGCTTCAACTCAGACCAGCTGTCGGTCTTGATGCTGGGAGTGCTCGCGGCGTCGGTCCTTGGTGCTGTCGCCGCGCCAAGGCTGTCGCGCCGTTTTGGCAAGAAACGGTCGGCCATCGCGCTTTGGCTGCTGTCGATCGTCTTCTACTATTGCCCATTCGTTCTGCGGCTGTCGGACTGCTTCCCCGCCAACGGATCTCCACTGCTCCTGCCGGTCCTCCTGGTCACGATCACTATCTCTCTAACATTGATCGTGAGCTCATCTATCCTCACAGCTTCCATGCTTGCCGATGTCAGCGAGGAAAGCGAGCTGTCGACCGGGCGGCGTTCCGAAGGACTGTTCTTCTCGGCAAACACATTCGCACAGAAATGCGTGTCGGGCGTCGGCCTCTTTACGTCAGGCATGATCCTTACCCTCGTGCATTTTCCTGAAGGGGCAGTGCCTGGTCAGGTTAGTGAGGAAGTCTTGAGAGATCTGGCGCTTACCGCGCTACCCATCCAGGCGGCTCTGTATCTGCTCTCAATCGGCTTGATCGCTGCGTTCCCCATCACGCGCGCGGCCCATGAAGCGAACCTGGCGCGCCTTGCATCGCGCCGATCCGTGGCCTCACGCCCGGCGTCGCAACAATCAAGTCATAAGAATTGAGAAGCGGATGCGCGTTATTGATGTTCTCAAGAGAATCGGTGGCAGCCAGATCGAGGGCCGCTACGATCGCGAGTTCGAGCCGGTCATGCAGGCGTTCTGCGCCAATTTTGTGGAGCGTGGCGAGCTCGGGGCAAGCGTTTGCGTCTTGCACGAGGGCCGCAAGGTGGTCGACCTCTGGGGCGGGCAAGCAAGTTCCAACGGCGCGCGCTGGACACGAGATACCATCTCGCTGGTGTTTTCGGCGACGAAGGGGGCAACGGCGCTCTGTGCCCATCTGCTGGTTGAACGCGGGCTGCTCGACCTCAATGCACCCGTTGCCCGGTATTGGCCGGAATTCGCGCAGGCTGGCAAAGAGAAAACAACCGTTGCCATGGTGCTCAACCATACAGCGGGCTTGCCGCACCTCCGGGAGGCAGTCAAGCCGGGCGGCTTCTACGATGCTGCGTACATGACCGATCTCATTGCGCGTGCCGAGCCATTCTGGCCGCCGGGGTCGCAGTGCGGATATCACGCGTTTACGTTCGGATGGATTATCGGCGAGATCGTGCGGCGGATCACCGGACGCAGCCTTGGTAAATTCTTTCGAGAAGAGCTGGCCATCCCAAATGGGCTGGACTTCTGGATCGGACTGCCGGTGGATCTCGAAGACCATGTAGCAGAGCTTTATCAGCCGCATTACGACGAGACGATCCCGTCGTCGCGGTTCATGCTCGCGGCGTTGCAGCAGCCAGACTCGCCGGCACATCTCTTCCTCGCCAATACCGGTGGCTTTGACTTCAGGAGCCGCGAAGGACGCGCGGCCGAAATTCCCGCGGTCAACGGTGTGACCAATGCGCGTGGTCTCGCCGGTCTCTACGCGCTGGTTGCGAGCAATCGGCTGCTGGCGCGGCACGCGATTGCACGCTTGCGCAAAGTGGCGGTGGCAACGAAGGAAGATGCGACGCTCCTGATGCCAACGCGGTTCAGTTTCGGCTTCATGAAGTCAATCGACAATCGCACCCTGCCGGGTCCGGATCAGAGCTGCGTGCTCTCCAGCCCAGCGTTCGGTCACGCGGGAGCGGGCGGGTCGTTGGGATTCGCAGATCCCCAAGCGCGCCTGAGCTTTGGATATACGATGAACCTGCTGGGTACCGGACTTATGCTCAACAGCCGGGGACAATCGCTCGTGGATGCGACTTACCGGGCTCTCGGCTATCGATCGAACCTCAAAGGCGTGTGGAAGAAGTAGGACTCAGGTCCCTTCGTTTGCCCGACTTTACAATCTACTCGAACATGGATCTTCCAACATGCATGTGCGTCAAACATCAATGCCTTTCAGCGACAAGGCATGGTCCCTGGATGGCAAGGTCGCATTCGTCGCCGGTGCATCTGGCGGAATCAATCTTGCTATCGGCCGCGCGCTGGCAAATGCTGGTGCGAGGATCGCCGTCGTCAGTCGCAATCAGGCCCGGATATCGGAGGCCGCCCGAACCCTCCTGGCTGATGGACACGAGGCTATCGGGCTCGTCGCCGACGTGCGGGACTACGGCCCGGTTGATACTGCCCTGGCGCAGACGGTGGAGCGCTTCGGAAGCATCGATATTGTGGTATCCGGAGCGGCCGGAAATTTCCTTGCGCCGGCGATAGGCATGTCGGCCAATGCCTTCAGGACGGTTGTCGATATCGACCTGATCGGCACCTTCAACGTACTGAGAGCGGCATTTCCGTATCTGCGTAGACCGGGTGCCTCCCTGATCTCGATCACGGCGCCGCAGGGCGCGACTCCGAGTATGTTTCAAGCTCACGCCTGTGCCGCGAAGGCCGGGATCAACATGCTGACGAAATGCCTTGCGATGGAGTGGGGTCCCGCTGGCGTGCGGGTGAATGCTATCTCGCCGGGACCAATAGCGGATACTGTCGGCATGGCGCGGCTGGCGCCTACGGCTGAACTCGAAGCACAGGCGAAGGGGCGAATCCCGTTACGTGACTACGGCACCAAGGACGATGTCACGAACCTCGCACTGTTTCTGGCATCCGACCTGGCGAGCTACATTACGGGTGCCATTCTGAATTGCGATGGTGGCGTCAGCCTCGGAGACAGCTCTGCGGATGCGGTCAACTTCTCGCGCGATGAGCCCGAGCGAGCGAAGGAGCTCGGCCGTCTGAAAGTCGACGGATCCTAGGCCGGCGGATCCAGCGTGTGTCCGAAAAATCGAGTGTCCAGATCTTCCGGCCTCCTCGATGATCTCGACACAAAGAGCTCGGAACCACCAAGTGCTCGCGGTCACGTTCGCATGACGGCATACACTTCTTACCACACGATAGGTCTCATATAGATGGAAGGTCAGTCATCTTCGACGCGATTGGCGGATCCGGGGGCAGGCTTCGCCGCGGCCCGACATGTGCATCAAAGGCTGAGAGCATGGCTACTGGATGACGCTGTTCCGCTGTGGACGAGTGTCGGACTCGATGCCGCCGGCAGCTTCTGTGAGGCCATTTCCCAAGGCGGCCACCCCGTGGTGGCCGCCCGGAGGGCCAGAGTGCCGGCGCGACAGATTTATGCTCTGCTCACCGCCAATCGCCTGGGCGCGCGAATGGAAGTTAAGCCAGTGCTGCGCAGCGTTGACAGATACCTCGCCGATTTTCAGCGCGCAGACGGCCTCTTTCGGAGTCTGCTCTCACATGACGGTATGATTCTGTCAGATGGAGCGGCGCTCTATGATCAAGCTTTCGCCATGCTTGCCGGCGCTGCGGTGGCCCGGCATTCCCGGCGGCGAGCCGAGCGCCTTGCACATTCGGTGCGCGACTGTCTGATAAGAACATATCGGCATTCTGCAGGCGGCTTTTTAGAGAGCGACCGCCCGTCATCGCTGCGCTATGCGAACCCGCACATGCACCTTCTCGAGGCGTGCTTGGTCTGGATCGAGCTTGACGCTAGTGGAACCTGGCATCAGTTGGCGCAGGAGATCGTCGACTTGGCGCTCACACGCTTCATCGGAGCTGGAGGGGCGCTCTACGAATGCTTCAACGCTGATTGGTCACCTCAGGCCGGTATCACCGGTCGCATCATCGAACCCGGACATCAGTTCGAATGGTCTTGGCTTCTGACCAAGTGGGCGAATTCGACGGGGAATGACGCAGTCTATCTGGTTGCTGATCAACTGCAGAAAATTGGCGAAGAACGTGGCGTTGCGCGCCCTCGATCGGTTGCCGTCGACGCTTTACTTGACGACTTCACGGTACTCGAAGACACATCCCGGCTCTGGCCGCAAACCGAACGGCTGAAAGCGGCTGTTGCACGCGCGGAGCGAGGGAATGATGCGTGGTGGGCCGTAGCCGCCGAAGCGGGCGGAAGCCTCGAGCGATTTCTGCAGACGCCGATCAAGGGGCTATGGTGGGACCGGATGTCCGCGAACGGGGAATTCTCCGAAGCAGCCACAGCGAGCTCACTTTACCATCTGGTATGCGCGATAGATACTCTTGATCAAGCGATCCAGCGGCGCGCGGCGGTGCAGGCATCGAGATCTTCGGGAATTGTGCTGATCGGACGTGGTGCCGGCGACTCTGCCGGCTCCGATGCGGGTTAGGAATGATCGATAGGATGGACAGGCGCAGGGAAGACCCGGCGGTCGCCCGGGCTCGCGGGCGCTACCCAAGGTACACGCGCGGCCGATTGGAGCGCTTTGCGCAAAGAATGCTGCGCAGGGTTCACTCCGATCGTGTGCCGGTGGTTTCCCTCGAGCTCGCCGGTCCGACAGAACGCATCGGTCTGCAAGACGCACTGAAGCTCGACTATCGGCCCGTTTCCCTGGGCCGGACACTCGGGCCGCTTTGGGCGACCTATTGGGTCCGCGTTGTGGCCGAGGTGCCCGAGAACTGGGCCGGTGCGAGAGTGGATCTCTATTGGGATAGCCGCTCGGAAGCCTTGCTTTGGCTGAATGGCCTATCGTCGCAAGGACTTAATCCAGGCCGCCACACCGCGACGCTGTCCCGGTCGGCGCACCGGGGAGAGCGCTTCACTTTCCATGTCGAGATTGCCTGCAATGGCCTGTTCGGCGCCTTCGGCAACGAGCCGCATGCGTATACACTGGCGGCGTGCGAGCTGCGTCGCTTCGATCCAGAAGCCTCGGCATTCTATTTTGATTTTGATGTCCTTCGCCAGCTCGAGGCCGATCGTGATCCCTCGACCAGATCGAAATCGTACGGAGGCGTCGGCGAGGTTGTGCAACCGGCCTTGGATAGAACATGGGCCGGCAGGTTGCTCCATGACCTCAACCGTGTATGCAACCTCGCGGATCCCGACGATCGAGCGACATGGCCACAGGCACAGGCGGTGCTCCGCGACTTGCTTGCTGCGCGCAACGGCAGCGTGGCCCATGAACTATCGGCGATCGGCCATGCCCATCTCGACACGGCCTGGCTGTGGCCATTGGACGAAACCCGGCGCAAGGCCCAGCGCAGCTTCTCAACGGCGATCGCGCTGATGGATCGTTACCCCGATTTCAAGTTCACGTGCTCGCAGGCCTATCAATACGCCATCATTGAACAGAACGACCCCGGCCTGTTCGCGCGGATCCGCGCCAAGGTCCAGGCCGGGCAATGGATTCCGGTCGGCGGCAGTTGGGTGGAGCCCGACTGCAACTTGCCTTGGGGGGAGTCGATTTGCCGCCAGTTCCTTTATGGCCAGCGCTACTTCGAGCGGACATTCGGCAAACGTTCCGACGTGTTCTGGAATCCCGACGTCTTCGGCTATGACGGCCAGTTGCCGCAGCTTATGCAACTGGCGGGCATGTCTCGATTCCTGACCCAGAAGCTCTCCTGGAACAAGTTCACCTCGCCGCCGCATCACAGTTTCCACTGGCGCGGCATCGACGGCACCACGGTGCTGACCCATTTTCCGCCCGCGGATACTTACAACGGCTCAGCACAGGTCGCGGAGCTTCGTTATCACGCGGCGAATTACAAGGACGCTGACCGATCGGCCGACGCACTCTATCTGTTTGGATATGGTGACGGCGGCGGCGGGGCCGACGAGACGATGCTCGAGACCTTGCAGCGCGCGAGCGACTTGCAAGGGGCGCCAAGAATCCAGATTCGTACCGCGGACGAGTTTTTTGACCGTCTCGCGCTATCAGCTGAAGATCTGGCCACGATCGAGGGTGAGCTTTATCTCGAATATCATCGCGGTACCTACACGACACAGGGAGAGATCAAGCGTCTCAACCGCGCATGCGAGGCCAGCCTTCAGGCCCTCGAATTCATGGCGACGATTGCGCGTGCATGGGAGCGGCCGGCACCGTCGGCGGCCGACATAGAAGGACTGTGGCGCGCGCTGCTAGTCAATCAGTTTCACGACATCGTTCCCGGAAGCAGCATTCGCGAAGTCTATGAGAGGGCAGAGGCCGATCTCGCTACGGTCGAGGAACAGGCCAAGGGCCGCACCCAAGCGCTGCTGGCCGCCTTGTGCGACTCCACCGGCGCCGGCTGGACCCCGGTCAACAGTCTCGGCAGCTCTCGCGCCGAGGTCACGTCCGATCCCGAGGGCGCGCTGGGCTATGTCGTCGCCGCGCCGTTCGCGGCCGGCGAGGCGGCCACGACGGAGGAGTGCGCCACGGTGTCGGCCGATCCGGACGGGTTCGTGCTGACGAATTCGCAACTCAAGGCGCGCATTGATCGCACGGGCCTTGTTCGGTCGCTGGTCCACTTGCCGACCAGCCGCGAAGCCCTGGCATCGGCCGGTGCCCGGTTTCTGTTGCTTGATGACAGGCCGCTCGACTTCGAGGCGTGGGACATCGATCCGTTTGCGCTGGAGACCGCTCGGGAATTGACGGGGGAGGTAAGCTTCAGCGTCTTGTCGGACGCTGGCCTGAGGGGCGAGGTACGGTTCGAGCGGGCACTCGGAAAGGCGAGCCGGCTCACACAGGTAATCCGATTGGATGCCGGTGCTCATCACCTTGAGTTTGAGACCACCGTCGACTGGCAGGAGCGCCGAACGCTTCTGAAGGTGATGTTTCCCGTTGCCTGCCGCGCATCGCGCGCGACCTATGAAACCATGTTCGGCGCGACCGAGAGGCCGACCCATGCCAATACGGATGCGGACACGGCCAGGTACGAGGTCCCTGGCCATCGCTGGTCGGATATCTCGGAGCCGGATTTCGGCGTGTCGCTGTTCAGCGACTCGAAGCACGGCTATTCGACGTTCGGCAACCAGCTCGCGCTCACGCTGCTGCGCGGCGCTACATCCCCCGATCCGAAAGCCGATATCGGGCAGCACCGCATGCGCTATGCGATCTACCCCCATGAGGGCGATTGGCGCGCCGCCGATACGGTCGGAAGAGCCCTGCGTTTTGCGCGTCCGGTGCTTTGGATCAAGGGGCGGCCACACGAGCCGTTGCAACAGTCCCTCCTGCGGGTGTCCCCGCCCAACGTGGTCGTCGATACGATCAAGCCGGCCGAGGACGGACGCGGCTGGGTGGTACGGCTCTACGAAAGCTCGGGGGTTCAGGCCCGTGCAAAGATCGATTTTGGTGTCGATGTTGCATCGGTGTGGATGAGCAGCATTCTTGAAGATAGACTTGAGGTCATCCCGGCCGGCAGCCGGACTTGCCACCTGTCCCTCCGTCCGTTCCAGATTGCGACACTCCGGGTGTTCCAGGCTGCTTTGCGTGACGACTAGAATAACATTCCATACTCACCTGCGAGCGCGATGATCCAGCAACGCGCGTCCTCGTCGCGCGGTAATCGCAACCTGCGGGGCGAGCCGAGAAAGCCCTCGAGATCGAGGCTCCTACCGGGAAGCGGGCTGCCGGCACATGAAGGCACCTGAACGTCTGCTCGAAGAGTTCGCCGATGCCATCCACACGGCTGAGGAGGCGAGTGGCTTTGAAAGGGTGGCAACGCGGGTAACCGAACAGCTGGGCTTTCGCTGGTTTGCTTACCTCGATGTTGCGAGCGGCGAGCCTGCAATCATCTCGTCCTACCCAAGGAGCTGGACGCGGCGATATGTCGAACATGACTATCAGCGGCTGGATCCGGTGATTCGCCGCGCATCCCGCGAAAACAAGCTGTTCGACTGGGGGAGCACAGCTCCCGATCGGACAGCCAACCAGGCAGAGCGCCATTTCTTCGATGAGGCCAGGACTTTCGGTATCAAGGCAGGACTCACGGTTCCCATCAGGGGCGGGTTTGGCCGGACCGTAGCATTCACGCTCGCCATGGATGAGAGATCGCCTTCGGTCGAGCATCCAGGACAGGACCTGCTTGAGGTCATTCAGCTGATTGCGTTCTATTTTCATGCGCATCTCTCGGCGCGGAGCGGCGGATATCCGCAGCGTTCAAATCCAGACATCTTGACGCAACGCGAACGACAATGTCTGGCCTGGAGCGCTCGGGGGAAGACCATGACGGACATTGCCGTGCTCGTTGGCATTTCGTCGCGGACCGTTTCGTTCCATCTTGAGAACGCACGAACCAAGCTTGGCGCGTCGTCGATTGCGCAATGCGTCGCCGAGGCACTTCGCCGGGGTCTGCTCTCATGAGTCGCCGAGAAGGCGGCCGGCGCAGCGCTGGATCGGTAAGAATGACTCTAAGTTGAGTTTATCTACCTCGTCCGCGGCTGGATCTGGCTAGATCATTCTTCCCAACGTTTGCATCCTGTCAGATTCAACAGGTGAAGCAAATAACACGCTCTGATTGTGTGGTCTCCGCCGGGGGTCGGGAGACTTTGCATGCACGCCGTCGCAATCGAGAGTCATCAGTTTGGGGAGAACGTTGATCTGCTAACGCGGATGTATCAGCTCAGGCGGCGGATATTCCACGATCGGCTCGAATGGGACGTATCTGTCAGTAACGACATGGAGCTCGACGTGTTCGATACGCTCAGTCCATCCTATCTGGCCGTCCTGTCCGATCGCAAGGAAGTGCTGGGATGTGTGCGCCTGCTGCCGACCACCGGCCCTACGATGCTTGGCGATGTATTCGCCTCGTTGCTTGCCGGCGCACCGATGCCACGCGATCGTCGCATCCTCGAAAGCTCCCGTTTTTGTGTTGATACGCAAAGGCTCGCAGATACATCGCCCGGGGGACTGAGCCGTGCGACCTTCATGTTGTTTGCTGCCATGATCGAGTATCTGCGACGCACCGAGTCCTGCTCGATCGTTACCGTCACCGACGTCCGGATGGAGCGAATTCTTCGTCGGGCGGGATGGCCTCTGCAACGCATTGCGCCACCGCAGCCGGTCGGCAGAACGATGGCGTTGGCCGGGTACTTGCACGGCAATGACAGCGCATTCTCTGCATTATGCCGACAGGCGCATATCTCATCACCCGTCCTGGGCATTCCCATGGAATCGGAACAAGCCTGAGTTGGCGCCCTCCGCAGGCGGAGCAGCTCAAGCTGCAAGGGACGAACGGCCATCCTCGCCGACGATGGCGTAATGCTCGGCGTGTCGTGGCAAGGAATTGCCTGAAGTGGATTGGTTGCGGGTATGCTGGCAGATCCTCGAACGAGCAGGGTTGTCCTTGTGAATCCTGCGCGGGTCTTGTCAGCGGGTGAAACCCGCGAGCGGGCGCGAAAGGCGAGAGAAAGCCTGAGGCTTCTTGCTGCCTGCCATGAGTGGTTCGCTGTCCGGGCCTTCGCTATTGGAGACCTCGGTTCGACTGCCTTCGATCCATCGATCAGCCGTCTTTCGAGTGACGCACTAGACCTTTGGACGGATACTGAATTCATCGCTGATATCGAGGCCTCGCAGGGCTGCTGCGTCCTCCTGGGTGGGGGCTGGGTCGACGAGGACATCCTGATGCTCGCGCTGCAGGGGGCGTGGCTCGGCTACGATGTGCGATTGCTGCTCGATCTGTCGTGCGAGCGGTGCGAGGGCGACGAGGCCCTGGTTGTCAAGCGGCTTGTGCTTCACGGTGTGATACCGACGACCGTTCGCCAAACAATGCTGGAGTGGTCGGTTCAGATCGGCGACCGGGATCTCAGGCAATTGGTGAGACAATTCCTGGGCTGACCGGGTGATGAGGACGGTCGCGCATTTCGCGGCGGCGGCGTTGAGCCGGCCTCAGGCGGCCGGCGCTCTCTTGTTTGCGGCCCCCATCGGCGGGGTGGGCGGCGCTCTCGTGTAGCCCCGAACCGGCAAGCCGCAACCGCGCTTCGATCAATCCCCACTTAACAACCTTGTCTTTGAGCGCGGTCCTCCGCTGCCGCTCCGGCCATTCCGGTGCGGCTTGCCTCTGCGTTCGGGGCCGTCCGGTCGCTTTCGCCGCCCACCCCACCTCCGGGGACCTGCGCGGGGAAGAGAGCAAGGACGAGAAACATGTCATACAAGCAAGGCCAGCGCGCGGAGAGGCCGCGCGCGACGCTTTATCAAGAAGTCACCGACCGGATCGTTTCCGAACTCGAGCAGGGCATTGTGCCGTGGGTGCAGCCTTGGGGAAGCGGTGTGGAGCAATCCGCAATAGGCCTGCCGCGTAACGCGGCGACCGGCCGGACCTATTCCGGGATCAACATCCTGATCCTGTGGGGCAGGCTGTTCGACGAAGGCTATCCCTCGCAGCAGTGGCTCACCTTCCGGCAGGCCATTACGCTTGGCGGGACGGTTCGCAAGGGCGAACATGGCGTCGGTATCTGCTATGCCGACAGGTTCGTGCCCAAGGAGCGCCAAACGAATTCGCAGGGCGATCCCTCGTACGCACCGAACGAGGCGGTCGAGCCGCAAGCGGTCGCGTTTCTGCGGCGCTATACCGTGTTCAACGCCGCCCAATGCGACGGCCTGCCGGACCATTGTCACGACCAGGCATCGCCTCTGCCCGAACGGGCGATCGTGCCGGAGGCAGAGGCGCTTGCCCGCGCAACGCTCGCGGATATCCGCCACGGCGGAGACGAGGCCTATTACGAGTGCGAACGGGACTACGTCCAGCTGCCGCCGCACCCGGCCTTCTTCGACCAGATCAACTACTACCGCACCCTGTTCCATGAGCTTGGGCATTGGACCGGGCACGCCAGCCGGTTGAAGCGCGATCAGACCGGCAGTTTCGGGTCCAAACCCTACGCCAGCGAGGAACTGGTCGCCGAGCTGACGGCGGCATTCGTCTGCGCAACGCTCTCCATTCGTCCCACGGTCCGGCATGCCGACTATATCGGCAACTGGATCGATGTTTTGCGCGGCGACAACCGGGCGATCTTTCATGCCGCGAGCAGGGCCTCAAAAGCCGCGGACTTCCTGCTGGCCTTCCGCCCGCAGGTTCTCGCCGTCTCAGCGGCAGCCGTCGATGCGTCAGACATGACCGCCAACGGCGCAGCCGACCATCTGCGACGGCCCGGTTGACGCGGGGAGGGAAAGAGCAGAGGCGGCGGTGACGCTGTGCGTGGCGCGACCGCCTCACGCTCATGACGCTTGGAGCGGCCGACGGCCGAATGGATTCGGCGCAAGCGGAGGCTAACCTTACCGATTCGCAGGCGGAGGCCTCCGCCGCAACCGCCTGTCGGGAGTCCCCAAGTCGTGAACCAAGCCCTAACGCCCCAGGAAATAAGCTTGCGGCACCGGCACAACGACTCAGACTATGAATCCGGCTCGATCCACGGAACGAACTGGACGGAGCCGGCCCATGCCAAATGCATTCAGCATCTTTGTTGACGGCCGTGCCATGGTGAAGCTGTGCGTTGCGCAATTTGTGGTCGGAGGGGCGACGCTCACCGCGACGCTCGTGATGCTGCTGCGGGTTGGGCCCTCGCTGACCGTCGGGGGGCCATAGGCAACGGGTCCGGACATGTGCAAACCGGCCATCCGGGAAGATCGCGTCAGCGCGCACCATGCCGCCGTTCCAGCGAGGCTGGATCAGGTTGATGAGGTGATGCAACTCGCAAGGCGCGCCTTCGCGCTGCTCGTGATGGTCTCGACACCGGCCGATTGGGCGCGCGCCGGCGACGTCGCCGGGCAGGTGAGCGTAATCGATGGTGACACCCTCGAAATCCATGGCACGCGCGTGCGTCTCTACGGGATCGACGCGCCAGAGCACGACCAGCTCTGCCGCGATCCGCACGGCGGCCATTATCGTTGCGGGCAAGTGGCCGCAAACGCTTTGGGCGCCTATATTGGCAGGCAGGCCGTGGCCTGCGTGGAGGTCGATCGCGACCGGTACGGGCGGTCGGTCGCCGTCTGCAGCGTCGGCAAGGTCGACCTTGCCGATTGGCTGGTGCGCGGCGGGCTTGCGATCGACTGGCCGCGCTACAGCAAGGGTGACTACGCGCGGGCTGAAGCCGAGGCGCGAGGCAAGCAAAGCGGCATGTGGAGCGGACGATTTGTCGAACCCTGGCGCTATCGTCAATGCGTCAGCGCCGGAGGACGGCCAAATGCCTGCTCCGCCGAAGGAACGGGCGGGCAGCGATAGCGAGCCGCCGTCATAGGCGTGACCGCAGCGAACGACAGCCGCTGCAACAAGGATCCGTAGCTGGAAGCAAAGAAACCGGACCCATGTGCATCAATGCAGTGGCTGCTCGAGCCTTCTGCACATGGGGCCGGCCTGATCGTCGCCGCGGCTCGGAATGGGCACCTTGCGATGCATCCGGCCTTGTCGTCGCCTTGATCGGCAGGACTTGCAAGGCCGCGGCGGCCTAAGCGTGCGGAAAAGCCGCGCGCTTACTTCTTCATCTTCTTGGTCTTCTTGGCGACCTTCTTGGTCGCCTTCGCCGTCTTCTTCGCTTTCTTGGCTTTCTTGGCCATGTCGTCCTCGTGCTTGGTTGGCTTGACGAATGTGCGAGCGCCGCGAACCGACGCGCGCACCATCAAGCTAATGCTAAGCTAGCAAGATTGATACCAGGTCAGGTTAACGCGTTGCGGTGGGCGTCGCGGACTGATCGGCCATACAGAGGGTGCCGCTCATGCGCTACGGATCCGGACGTTGCGATCCGTCCCCGGAGGCCGCACTTGCCTCTTGTCGACGATCCGCGAGCCCGTCGCACGTGCTTTACGCGTGGCGTCGTCCCGAGAGTCGTTCTCTTGCCCAAATCGACCGGAACGATCATAAGCGCAACCTCGAGGCGTGGTGGACCTTCTTGAACATGCCGCATCACAGACGGGCACGGCAGGGCGCCGGCGCATGGGTTTCCGAGGAGACCCGCTTCGACGCAGCCGATTGGGCGTGGGAGTTCCTGCGGCGCAACGCCAACTATGCCGCGGACTGGCGACGCTCCGTCCCGCAGCATCTGCCATGCCTTACGCTGATCGACGGCACGCGGTTGTTACGGTTGCCCCGGCGCTTCCCGCCTGCGGAAAAGTGGGGCCTTCTGGCCTTCTCGGACCCTGCGCTCGCCGCGCGTCAGGCGCCGGTATTTTGGCATCCGCGCGCCTTGAAAAGAGTGGTGCGGTTGAGGGCGGTGCCGCCAAGTCTGGGTGATCGCGAGGGGGCCCAGGGGGCCCAGGTGCTCGCCGACTTCATGGTCGAGCGTCACGCGGTCATCGACCCTGACGGCTTGCGGCTCCTGCTGATGAAGGGCAGGGGCGTCCATGTCGCCGTCGAACTCCACGATCTCCCGGTTCTGACCCGGCGGTTCCGGCCGGTCTTCGAACTCGAAAGCCTGTCGGACCTTGCGACCCAGACTGAGCTCTTGAAGCGCCTGCAGCGCTTCATGGTGAGAGAGACCGTGTCCTCTGGAACCTCGCCGTTTGGTAGCGACGAGCGGCTCCGCCAAGCGCTGCTCGCCCTCGACGAAAGCCTGAACGGCAAGACCTACCGGCAGATCGCGACCACGATCTTCGGCGCGAAGATGGTCGCCGACGAATGGCAGGGACCGAGTCAATTTCTGAAAGACAGGACACGACGGCTGGTCGCCAAGGGCACCGAGCTGATGAAGGGCGGATACCGCGATCTTCTCGGCTGAAGGGGCAACCTGCCGCTCGCTGGACGAGACTGCCCGCCCGGGGTGGCAAACCGCGCTGGTTGATCTTCGCCACTCGGATTCCCGTGCGATCTGACGACGCTTCTCGTCGCATCCCGTGCCTTGCGGGCTCTGCGAGAGGGAGCGCCGGACGACATGACAAAAATGGAAGACAAGCAGCCTGACAGGCCATTCCTGAATACGGCGGAGGCGGCCGCCTGGCTCAGGCTCACCAAGAACACCCTGGAAAAAATGCGCGTGCAGGGGCGCGGGCCCGTGTACCGGAAGCACGGCCGCTACGTCCGCTATCATATCGAGGATCTCGTGGAATTCTCGCAAGCCAGCAAGCGGAGGTCGACCTCCGATGCGGATTGATCCACGCCGTCGCTTCAGAAGGGGCGCGATCCTCGCAACGATGTGCGGCGGCATCGTCGCGGTGCTCGTTGCCTCTGCCGATCGCGCACCGCTCCTGATCTACAACGCCTCCGGCAGCGCGCCGCTTGGCTTCTACTATCTCGAGCAACGACTGCCTGTGAGGGGAGAGCTTGCGCTGCTGAGGCCACCGCCTTCGATCGAGCTCCTGATAGTTGCGCACGAGATCGTGCCGCCCGCAGTTTCGCTGCTCAAGCAGGTGGCGGCGGTTGCAGGCGATGAAGTCTGCCGCTCAAAGCAACCGGATGCGATTTCGATCAATGGAAAGGTCGTTGCCGAAGTGCAGGAGAAGGATCACGCAGGCCGGCCTCTGCCGTCCTGGGAAGGCTGCATGCGGCTCGTCGACGGCGAGTATTTTCTGCTGCAGCCTCATCCTCTCTCGTTCGATTCCAGGTATTTCGGGCCGGTCCTGAGGTGCGACATTCTTGGCGTCGCGCGTCCGCTCTGGACGTGGAACCCGGATAACTGAGTGGCCGGTGACGACGGGCGCGCGCCCGGAAAGGGCGCGCGCCTTCCTCCAATTCCCGCGGGCGCGAGCCTAATGGCACGTAGCCGGTCCGATCGATGCAGAGCGCCAGGTCCTGACGCAAGCCGTTTCTCCGACCCGGGATACGATCCGTCGAGCTCTCGCCGTTTGCCGCAGGTGGTGATCAGAGCGGACGCTGCGCCCGAGTGGACAATTCTGGCGGCGCCATCGTTTCCTCGTGCGAAATGCGACTGGGGTCGCCGCGCTCGCCGAATTGCATCTTCCTTGCGATTGATCTGAGATGTTGGCGCTCGGCCGGATCGATTGCGCCGTGTCCCTTCGCGCTGTCCCGGAAGCCACGGAAATCTTCGTCAGTTCGAGCCTGGGCTCGCGTCCAACGCACCCTCGAATGGGCTGATCAGGGCCGAGGGACGGCAAGAGCCTCGATCGCCCTCCCGCAACAGCTCACGCCTGCTTTTTTCCCCTGCCGGCCTGGCGGCGGCATTCCTCGCGAGAAGACAAAAAAGCAGGCTCTCGCCGTCCTCCGCTGGCGCTGCGGGCCTTACGGCTGCGGGCCGATCGCTCCTCAAGCCTAAGGATCGCCATCGAGGCTGCGATGGACGCGGCCCGAGCAACAGAGGAAGATTACCATGGCTACCATCGGCACCTTCACCGCTTCGGACAACGGCTACACCGGCTCGATCAAGACGCTGACCCTGAACATCAAGGCCAGGTTCACGGCCTCCGAGAAGGACAACGACAAGGCTCCCGACTACCGCATCTTCGCAGGCGCGACCGAGTTCGGCGCCGCCTGGAAGAAGACCGTCCGCGACAGCGACCGCGAATATCTCTCGGTCAAGCTCGACGATCCGAGCTTCCCGGCTCCGATCTACGCCTCGCTGGTCAAGGTCGAAGGCGAAGAGGGTTTCACCCTGATCTGGTCGCGCCGCAGCGGTGACTGATCGCACCGGATCATCAGCCCCGCCTCCTCGGAGGCGGGGCTTTTTTGCGTTGCTTGCGCCGCTTTGGAGGGAGAAGAGGAGCGCTTTTGTGTTCAGAAGAGGGCTTGGCCGCCTGCAAAATGCGATCAACCGAACGGATTTCGGGGCAGTCTTTTGGGCTCGGCGATGAGGATTTCGCGCCGGTTCGAGCTTCGATTCTCGATCTTCGGAGATGTTATTTTGCCAGCCCCAAGCGCGGCAACGACCCGTTGCTGCAGCGAAATTGTGTTGTTGATGAGCGTGGCATCCTGCGCGGCGCATCGGAATTTTCGCGGCCGGCAACGCTGCGTGGCGTCGATGCAAGGACCTTGTTACGGCAGAG
>NZ_LGHK01000054.1 GCF_001908235.1 Bradyrhizobium sp. NAS96.2 | reverse complement strand
CGGCGATCGGGGCCGGCGTTGCCGTCCAGGGCGAGACGCCGGCGCTGTCCTTGCGCCGCGACGGCAATCGCTGGCGGATCGAGACGCCGCGTGCGGTCGTGCACGCCGACAAGGTGCTGCTCGCGACCAATGGCTTTACCGATGATCTCTGGCCCGCGCTCCGCCGTACCATCGTGCCGGTGTTCTCGTCGATCGCAGCCACCGCGCCGCTGTCCGACGACGTTGCGCGTTCGATCATGCCAGGCCGCCCGGTGCTCTACGAGAGCGGCCATATCACGGTCTATTACCGCATCGACCAGCACAATCGGCTCTTGATGGGTGGTCGCGGTCCGATGCGTTGGATCAGCAAGCCGACCGACGTCGCCTATCTGATCCGCTACGCCGAGCGGCTGTGGCCGCAGCTCAAGGGCACGAGCTGGACCCATGGCTGGAACAGCCGCCTCGCCATCACCGCCGACCATTATCCGCATGTCCATGAGCCCGCGGAGGATTTGCTGATCTCGCTCGGCTGCAACGGCCGCGGCGTCGCGCTCTCGACCGCGATGGGCGCGCAACTCGCCCGCCGCCTGATCGGCGGTGCCAAGGCGGAGATCGACATGCCCGTGACGGGTATCAAGCCGATCCCGATGCACGGCTTCTGGCGGGTCGGCGTCACCACGGCGGTGCTCACCGGGCGGGTGCGGGACAAGCTCGGGGTGTAGGCGATCGAAACCGGGGAGTGGTCGATCGGCGCGAATGACCCCGCAGCTGGCTTCCCAGACCTTACGTCGCCTTCGGGAACAACGGCCGGAAGAACGACCGATCATAGCGCGTGAAGCAGCCCGTCTCCTTGGCGAAAGCTATCGCTTTCTGCACGTCCGGATCGGCGGCGGAATCCTTCCGATATTGCTCGTAGGCGGCGAGGCTCGGAAAGCTGAACATCGCCAACGCGACGTCGCTCGCGCCTTCGGATGGCAGGAAGTAGCCGTGATGGATACCGCCGAACCGCGGCACCAGCTCAAGCCACATGGCAGCATAAGCTTCGAAGTCGGCGAGCTTGCCCAGCCTGATCTCATAACGCAGGTAGCAGGTAATCATTCGGCGGTGCTCCAACCCATCGTTGACCGAGGCTTTTCACTATAGCGCAGCGATGGATTCGTACCACGCCACAAATGCAGAGCTCGGACAAATCATGTCGCGAGAATGCGGAAGTTTGACTCACCGTCTGCGCAACACACTCGCTGTCGTCCCTGCGAAAGCAGGGACCCATAACCACAGGCGCTGATTGTCGCGCGCCGCTGGAGCGACGAGTCCCGTTCACAACATCGGCCGCGGAGTATGGGTCCCGGCCTGCGCCGGGACGACGGTGGTGGGTGACGCGCGACATCGGTTCGAAGCACGAAAGTCTCCGCGCCGCGACCCCGCGTCACTCCGCCGCCGGCCACCACGGATACTGGCTCGGCATGTCCTGCGAAACCTTGCCCGGAAAGGCCGGCTTCCGCTTCTCGATGAAGGACTGCACGCCCTCGCGCACGTCGGCGTGGCCGCCGCGCTCGACTGACATCGGCTTGTCGATCGCGAGCAGTTCGAACGGGTCGGGCGCGCCGGCGAAGCGCCAGAGCATCTGGCGGGTCAGCGCGACCGACACGGCCGAGGTCTCCGCCGTCATCTCGTGGGCGATCTGCCGTGCCCGCTCCAGCAAGGCGTCCGGCTCGACCACCTCGCTGATGAGGCCGCCTTGCAGCGCCTCGTCCGCATCGAAGGTGCGGCCGGACAGGCACCAGCGCAGCGACTGCGGCAGGCCGACGAGCTTTGGCAGGAACCAGGCACTGCCGGCCTCCGGCACCAGCCCGCGGCGCGCGAAGATGAAGCCGATCTTGGCGCCGCGAGACGCGATGCGGATATCCATCGGCAGCGTCATGGTGATGCCGACGCCGACCGCAGCGCCGTTGATCGCGGCGATCGATGGCTTTCGGCAGTTGAAGATCGCCTCGACGAAGCGGCCGCTGCGCTGGCCGGCGCTTGCGAACACGCCGGCGCCGTGGCTGCCGGAGGTGTCGAAGCTGTTGGCACCGCCGGAGACGTCGGCGCCGGCGCAGAACGCACGGCCCGCGCCGGTGACGATGATCGCGCGGACGCTGTCGTCCTCGTCGGCGCGCTGGAAAGCGTCGGCGATCTCCGCGCCCATCGTGCCGGTGTAGGCGTTGAGCTTGTCGGGCCGGTTGAGCGTGACGATCATCAGGGAGCCGTCGATGTCGCATGTGATCTGCTCGTAGTTCATGACGGCCTCCCCGGAATTGTTGTTGTTGTGCGCGCCGTGACCTTCTCACCCCTCAGCGATTGCATCGCTCCACGGATGAAACGGCTCGGTGGCGCCGCTGTTTGTCGTGCCGTCGCGCAGCACGATGCTGGGGCAGGCGAACTTCTTCGGCTGGGTCTGGATGCGGGCCTCCTCATAGTCGAAGCGGCCGCGCAGCGCCTCGCGCACAGCTTGCGGCAGGCGGACATCGCCGATCACGACGGTGCCTTCGCTGGCGTCGATCCGCGGCTGATGGATCGCCGTGTCGAGATCCATGCCGAAATCCATCACGAAGGAGAGCAGCTGCGACACCGCGGGCAGGATGCGGCGGCCGCCGGAGGCGCCGACGGCAAGCGTGCGGCCGTCGGCGGCCTGCGCCACGACGGGCGTGTAGTTGGTCAGGCAGCGCTTGCCGGGCGCGAGCGAATTCGGGGCGCCTTGCGTCGGATCGAACCACATGATGCCGTTGTTCATGGTGAGCCCGGTGTTCGGCGTCACGAATTTGGAGCCGAAGGTCGACAGCAAGGTCTGCGTCACCGCGGCCATGTTGCCGTCGCGGTCGACCGCAGAGAAATGCGTGGTGCAGCTTGGTGCGATCGCTTCCGCGCCGAGCGCGCGGCGGCCGTCGACGTCGCCCATGTCCTTCAGGCGTTCGCGGTAGGCGGCTTGCAGCGCCTCAGCATAGGCCGCGTAGGTCGCAGCGTCCGGACCGCCCTGAGCGGGCGTGAGCGCCTTCTGCAGGAGACCGAGCGTGCGCGCCATGGTGGGCCCCGCGGTCAGTTCCGGCGTCGCATGGACCGTGCCGCCGCGATAGGGAATCTTGAGCGGCTCGCGCAGATGGGCGCCGAAGGCGGCGAGATCGCGCACCGACAGCGCGCCGCCGGCGGCCTGGATATCGTCGGCGATGCTGCGCGCCAGATCGCCCTCGTAGAAATCGCGTGGCCCCGCCGCGGCAAGCTGCGCCATCGTTGCCTTCAGCGCATCCTGCGGCATGCGGACCACAGACTTGATGCCCCACTGCGCATTCGGCGGCAGGCCATCCAGCAGGTACGCCGCGGCGCTGGCCGGATAGCGCCGCAGATCGGCAGCGGAGCTTGCGATCATCCCAGTGGTCCACCAATCCACCAGCAGGCCTTCGCCGGCGAGCCTGACGCTCGGCGCCAGCAGATCCTTCCACGGCATCTTGGCGTGGCGGCGATGTGCCCCTTCCATGCCGGCGACGACGCCGGGCACCGCGATCGAGCCGGGGCCGTGCAGGTTGCGGTCGTCCTTGACGCGGGCCCAGGGGAACAGGTCGGAGGCCGCGCCGCCGGTCAGCGGATAATCCTCCAGGCGCAGGCCGTCGGGCGCGCGCATGCCATAGTCGATCACCTCGACGCGGTTCTCCTTGGCGCGATACAGCACCATCGCGCCGCCGCCGCCGGCGCCGCTCATCCACGGCTCCAGCACGCCGAGGGCAAAGGTGGTTGCGATCACGGCGTCGACGCAATCGCCGCCCGCTGCCAAGACCTCCGCGCCGACCTCGGCCGCCTTGCGCGACTGCGCCGCGACGATGCCACCCTTGGCGCTGACGGCCGGCTTGCGGATCACTTGCGAGTTGGAGAACTGGTCGGACATGGCGTTGCTTTCGCTGTTCTTGTTGCGGGCGGGTCACGTTGGCGTAGCATGTCAGGCATGGCACTGTCAGTGCAACAACAAGAACCAATTTCAGGGAGCGGAAAATGAGCGGTGTGAAGCGCGAACGGGACGGCAAGGTCGGCATCCTGACGCTGAACGATCCGGCCAGCCTGAACGCGATGACGCCGGAACTGCTCGGCGATCTCGCGCGCGCGGTCGGCGAGATGGGTGTCGACCCCGGTATTCGCGCCCTGATCCTGACCGGGGAGGGGCGCGGCTTCTGCTCCGGGCAGAATCTCAAGGCGTTCAACTCGCTCGGCGACAACATCTATGTCGGCGTGATGAAGCACTATTGGCCGGCGCTGCAGGCCTTGCGCGAGTGCCAGATGCCGGTGGTGGTCGCGGTCAACGGCGTCGCGGCCGGCGGAGGTTTCAGCCTTGCGATGTCCGGCGACATCATCCTGGCCGCGCGCTCGGCGAGCTTCATCCAGGTGTTCAGCCGGATTGGCCTGGTGCCCGACCTCGGTTCGACCTGGCTGCTGCCGCGCCTGATCGGGCGCCAGCGCGCGCTCGACCTGATGCTGCTGAACGAGCCGCTGTCGGCCGAGCGGGCCAAGGAGTGGGGATTGGTGCGCGACGTCGTCGATGACGCGAAGCTGCTCGACGAGGCAAAAGCGCTCGCCGCCCGCCTCGCCGATGGCCCGACGCGCGCGCTGGTCGCGACACGGCAGCTGCTCGAGGAGAGCGAGCACGCGAGCTACGCCGAGCAGTTCCGTCGCGAGATCGAGCTGCAGCAGGTGATCCGCGAAAGCGCCGACGCAAGGGAAGGCCGCCAGGCCTTCGTCGAGAAGCGCAAGGCGCAATTCACGGGGCGCTAGGCCTTGTCGCGGACCTTCTCTAGAGCATGATGAATTTGGATCAAGCCATAGCCGCATCGGCGTTGCGTCCCCTCTCCCGCCCCCGCAAGCGGGAGAGGTGCGGCGGGCGTGCCGCTGGACCGATTCGACTTCACCTCATCATGTTTTAGCCGATCGCAATCGCGATCTTGCCGAAATGCGCGCCGCTCGCCATGTGGGCGAATGCGTCCTTGACCTCATCGAAGGCGAACACCTTGTCGATCACGGGCTTGACGCCGTGCATGCTGATGCCGTCGCACAGCGCCTGCAGGTCCTCGATCGAGCCGACGGTGACGCCCTGCAGCCGCTGCTGCTGCATCACCATCAGCGGCAGCCGGGAGTCGGAGGAGGCGGGACCGGCGAGCACGCCGATGAAGGCGATCGTGCCGCCGATCCTGGTGGCACGGATCGATTCGTTCAACGTGCCGACGCCGCCGACCTCGACGACGAGATCGACGCCGCGCCCGGTCAGCTCGCGCGCCTTCTTGCCCCAGTCGGGTGTGGTCTTGTAGTTGAGCGTGACATCGGCGCCGAGTTGTTTCAGCCGCGCGATCTTGGCATCGCTGGAGGAGGTGGCGATGACACGGGCGCCGCACATCTTGGCGAATTGCAGCGCGAACAGCGAGACGCCGCCGGTGCCCTGGGTCAGCACCGTTTGTCCCGGCTTGATGTCGCCGAGCTTGACCACCGCGCTCCACGCGGTGAGGCCGGCGCATGGCAATGCCGCGGCCTCGATGTCGCTGAGATGGTCCGGCGTGCGCACCAGCGCGTGCTCCGGGAAGACGCGGTACTCGGTCAGTACGCCGTCGACGCTGCCGCCGAGTGCTGCGCGCATCCGCGCCTCGCTCGGCTCGCCGCCGAGCCAGCTTTCGAAGAAGCTGCCGGTCACGCGATCGCCGGGGGCGAAACTTCTCACTCCGGGGCCGACCGACTCGACGACACCTGCGCCGTCGGAGACCGGCACCAGCGGAAATTTTTGCCGCGAGCCGTAGCCGCCCTTGACCGTGAGCAGGTCGCGATAATTCAGCGTCGCCGCCTTCAGCCGCACCAGGACTTCGCCGTGGCCGGCCTGCGGGACCGGCTTGTCGACCAGCGCAAGCGCGTCGACGCCGCCGGGGCCTTGCAACTCATAGCATTTCACGGGACGTCTCCTGGGTGTTCTTGTCGATGTTCTCGTCTTGGGCCGCGCTCCCGGCGCCGCCGCACATGCACCGAGCATATGTCAGGCTTGCCGCGCGTGGCCATAGCGCGCCTTGGCGCAACGGAAAAATAGCGCCAATCTGTGCCGTCGATGAAGTGACCGGGCGGAGGTGACCATGGCTGCCTTGCTTGAGACGAAACGCGATCCGATCGCCACACTTGCACGCAGCGTAGCTCGCGTGCTGCTCGTCGCGGCTCTGGCTTGTTGCGGTATCGTGATGGCGGCAGCCGACGACAGCCTCTACCGCGCGCAGACCGTCGTCACCGGACAGGGCGAGCCGAACCGCATCATCGGCTTCGGTGCATGTCTGGAGGACGTCCTGATCAAGGTCTCCGGCCAGCCGATGCTGGCAAGCGACCGCCGTCTCGCGGGCTACAAATCCAGGGCCAAGGAGTTCGTCAGCAGTTTCGACTATCACGACCAGTATGCCGGCAAGCCGCATCATGACGAGCAGGGCACCCGCGACCGGCCCTACGACCTGACGGTGGCGTTCGACGAGACCAAGATCGACGGCATTCTCGGCAAGCTCGGGCTCAAGCCGTGGCGATCGCAGCGACCGGTGCTCGGCGTCTTCGTCGAGATGCTGCACGGCCCGAAGGACTATATCGTCACCTCGGACGGCACGCAGTCCGATTTGCAGCGCGATGCACTCGCGGCTGCCGCCGGCAAGCGCGGCATGCGCTTCGTGCTGCCGGACACCGCCGCGTTGACACGTGCCAACATCTCCGCGGCGGAACTCCTGAAGACGCAGCCGGCGAAGCTGAGTTCGATCGTGGCGCCGCAAGGTGGCGAGGCCACCCTGGTCGGGCAGCTGGTCTGGGACGACAAGGACCTCGGCTGGGCCACGCAATGGCGGATGGCCTGGCACGGCCGGGACTACAAATGGCAATTCCGCGGCGTCACCTTCGATGAAGCCTTCCGCCGCGGCGTCGGCGGCGCCGCGCAGGTGCTGTCCGGCAATGGCGATCCGGGGCGATCGAAATGAGCCTGCGCTCTATCCGGCGTAACCAAGCGTCTGTGACGGGTATTCCCCGAACATCGCGCGGTAATATTGCGAGAAACGCCCGAGCTCGATGAAGCCCTGTTCGATCGCGACCTTGGAAACGGTGGTCTGCTCCGGCCGGCTTTCGCGCAGGATCGAACGGATCATGCAAAGCCGCTTGTAGCGCAGGAACGTCACCGGACCGACGCCGAACACCTCGTGGAAGGCGCGGTGCAGGCTGCGTCGCGACAGCCGAAGCTCGGTGCAGATTTCCGAGACATGGACCGGGCGGGCGCCCACGGCGCGCAGATAGTCCTCGACGTCGCGCACCAGCTTCATCGCCGACGGCAGATAGCTGGTTCCGTCTGATGGCAGCGAGGTGACGACCGTCGCGGTCACGCAGTCGATGATCGCGCGCTTCCAGAATTCGGCCGACGCCTCCGACAGCGCGTCCGGATAGCGGGCAAGATGCGCGATGATCTGCGGCAGCCGGTCGGCAGCGCTCATGCCGATGGCGGGGTCGGCGCGAAAGTGGTTCTTCGCCTGCCATGTTTCGGCGTCGGCAAGCCGCGGCTCGCCGCCGAACAGGTCCGGAAGATCGGCCATGTCGAAGCGAATCGCGGCATAGGATGAGGCCCGGTGAAACACCCCGTCATGCTCGACCGACGGAGGAATCACCAGCACGTCGGCCGGCTGCATGTCGAACGCCCAATGCGTGACGCGGTCGGTCGCATGGAGCAGCATTCCGATGATCAGCTTGTCGTCGGCGGACGTGCGCTGGGTGCGGACCCCGACATTGAACGCGCCGATGCTGAGCGAAAAATCGCCGATCCCGACATGGGACAAGGTGCCCCGCAGCTTGCCGCGCTCGAGCTGCATGACTTCGACATGCGAACCTTTGACGGCGTCGTGGAGTCCCTCGAAGCCGTCAAGCTCGCCGGTGTAAACCGACAGGTGCTTGCCCATACCCACGCGTCCCACGGCTGAATCGTCAATGGGATTTTTGCCGGTTTTGCTCGGGAAGGCAACGCGGACGACGCCGCGGAATTGACGGGACCGGGATGTCGTATTGACAGACCGCGCACCTTGGGCGCGGGGCTGGCACAAAGTGCATATCACCCGCTGCACGGCGGGCAATTGTTTGATCCTAAAGCGAAATGCGCAGCTTTTGGCAGCTCCGCGTCGATCGCTAGGCCGCCATCAAGTGCTCAAGCGCAACAGCCTGTTCGCGGGTCTGGAATGCGATGGCGGTGTGCGTGAAGCCGGTCGAAGCCTGGGTCTGTGCGATGTGATTGAGCACTTCGTTGCCCTTGACCACATGAAGGTCCATTCCGGGGCCGGCCGGGAAAATGCCGAGCACGACGTCATAGGCGTCGACGATGGCCTTCAAGGCACCGCCCTTGTCTTCCGATGCGTCGATGAAGATACGAACATCCGCGGCGATACTACGAAGTTCGTCAAAGTCGATCACTTGGAAGTCTCCCATACGCAACGCACTGATCGATCCTAGCTACAACTTGCTTACTGAAACATAAATTACGCCGGGTTCCGTAGCAGGTCGCTGCGGTGGCAAGTGGGGCTCAGACCTTGCGCGCCGGTGCCGTCAGGATGATTCCCTCGGCGATCAAGGCTCGGCAGATCGTCTTCAGCGCGGCAATCGCCTCACGCGTTGCGCGGCTGACCGGCCGGCCGCGCGGCAG
This sequence comes from Bradyrhizobium sp. NAS96.2, assembly GCF_001908235.1. Classification (GTDB taxonomy): domain Bacteria; phylum Pseudomonadota; class Alphaproteobacteria; order Rhizobiales; family Xanthobacteraceae; genus Bradyrhizobium. The sequence continues at coordinate 31,912 of NZ_LGHK01000054.1, read as the reverse complement.
CGCCAGGACGCGGTCGGCGTGCATCCATGGCAACAGCGCTGCCGACAGCACGCCGGCAGCGACCTCCTGGTGAATTCCGGAGAACGGCAGCAAGGCATAGCCGAGGCCCGAGGCCACCATGCGCTTCATCGGGGTGCTGTTGTCGACCCGCACCGCGCAGAGCATGGTCGGCGGGAACGGGTTGCGGCTGAGCGGCGCCACGGCGGATGGCAGCGTGTCGAACTCCTTGCGGGTCAGCCTGCCGCGCTTCAGCAGCGGATCGCGCGGCGGTCCGATCAGGAACACCTGCTCGACGACGAGCATCTCATAGTCGAGGTGATCGTTGGGGGACGGCGTCGTCACGATCGCCAGGTCGAGCTCACCCCGTAGCAGGCGTTCGGACAGGTTCTCGGTCAGTCCCTCATTCAACTCGAGCCGCACGCGCGGAAACTGCTTCACGAACGTCTGGGCCAGCGGCGCGTAGATGACATCGCCGAGGCTCGGCGGCGCGCCGATCCGCACCGTACCGCTGGGCTCGCGATTTTCCGTGCGCACCTCGGCCTTGATGTCGTCGATCGTCCCCAGCAGCCAGCGGCCGCGCGCGAGCAGCACCTTGCCGGATTCCGTGACCGAGACGCCGCGCGCGCCGCGTTCGAGCAACGCGCCGCCCAGTTCGTCCTCGAGCTCCTTGACGTGGCGGCTGAGCGCCGACTGGGCGACGTTCAGCGTGCTGGCTGCGGCGGCAAAGCCGCCACGTTCGGCGACGGCGACGAAATAGCGGATCTGCCGCAGGTCCATGATGCCAGCTCCATCTCAAATCGAGATGGAAACCATATCAAACATATTCTTGTGAGATAGCAAAAAGAGAGCAGTCTCCGCTCAACGATCAAACCGAGGAGACACCAGCATGGGCATCGCCACCGATGAGGCACGCCAGACGTCCGTATTTATCGCCGGCGGCGGGCCGGTCGGCCTTGCGATGTCGCTGCTGCTCGATCGCTTCGGCATCGACTGCGTGGTGGTCGAGAAGAGCCCGACGACGACAGATCATCCCAAGTCGCGCGGCTGCTGGGTTCGCACCATGGAGATCTTCCGGCAGTGGGGGATCGAGCAGGCGATCCGCGACCGCGGGCTGCAGGACAATTCCGACATGTTCGTGTTCCTCGACAGCATCGCAGGTCACGAGTTCGGCCGCACCCGTCCCGAACCGAATGTCGGTCATACGCCGGCCTGGAAGAGCCTGGTCGCCCAGGACGCGGTCGAGGAAGAGATCCTGCGGGTGGTCGAGAAGTCCAGACACGCCACGGTGCTGTTCAACACCTCCTGTGAATCGTTCGAGGAGACCAACAGCGGCGTCAACGTCACGACGCGTTGCGAAAAGACCGGCGAGGTAACCCACTGGACGGCGACTTATCTGATCGCGGCCGATGGCGCGGGGAGCCAGACGCGGCGCAGCGCCGGGATCGACATGGTCGGGCCGTCGACGCTGGCGGTGATGTCGAATGAATATTGGCGCGCCGACCTGTCGCGGCTGCCGATCGCACGCGAGGCCGCCGGCTTCATCATCGTCCCCGAAAGGCCCGATCTGCCGCGCGCCGGCATCCTGAACACCAATGGCCGGGATCGCTGGCTGACCGTGACGCAGATCGGTCTGACCAAGGACGATCGCGAGCGGCCGTGGACCGACCAGGAGTTCATCGAGATCGCGCGCGGCCATGTCGGCATTCCCGATCTCGACGTCACGCTTTTGAACCGCTCGATCTGGCGCGTCAGCATGCAGGTGGCCGAGACCTTTCGAAAGGGCCGGGTGTTTCTGGTCGGCGACTGCGCGCACCGCTTTCCGCCGACCGGCGGCTTCGGCCTGAACTCCGGCGTTCAGGACGCGCACAATCTCGCCTGGAAACTCGCCTTCGTGCTGAAGGGCCTCGCGGATGAAAAGCTGCTCGACAGCTATTCCAGCGAACGCCGCCCGATCGCGCAGTCCAACGCCAATTTCAGCTACGGCAACCGGCTGCGCTTTGGGCTGACCGACGACGCGGTGCGCTCGCGCAATCCGGACCGGATCAAGTTCTGGATCAACGACATGGACAATCACCTCCATAGCATCGGCCAGAACCTCGGGCACAATTACGAGGAGGGCGCGGTGATCCCCGACGGCACCGTCGCGAAGGCGTTGAACTCCCGCTACTACACGCCGACCGACCGCCCCGGCGCGCGCTTTCCGCATATGTGGCTCGAGCCGTCGCGCAAGAAATCGACGCTCGACTGGTTCGACAAGGAATTCACCGTCGTCACCGGTCCGCTCGGCAGCGAGTGGCTCGAGGCGGGGAAGCAGGTGTCGGAGAAGACCCGCTTGCCGCTCTCGCTGAAGCAGTTGCCGTCGGCCGACCCGACAGACGGATTCCAACTCGGGATGCGCGGCGCTGTACTGGTACGCCCCGACGGGCATGTGGCGTGGCGGATGCCATGGCTGCCGTCGGATCCCGCGAAAGAGCTCGCCGGCGCGCTCTCGACGCTGCTGCATTGACGGAGGCTCCGATGCAATCGTTCGAATCGAGCGGCGTGGTCACGGCGTTTGAGAAAACCGGACGCGGCGAGCCGATCGTGCTGCTGCATGGCGGCGAGGCCGATCATTCGATGTTCGACGGCCTTGCGCCGGCGCTGGCGACGCATTTCACCGTGATCGCCTATGATCAGCGCGATTCCGGCGCCACCAGGAATCCTGCGTCGTCCTATTCGCTCGCCGATCTGGCCGACGATGCCGCCGCCTTGATCCGAGGGCTCGGCTACGATCGTGCCCATGTCTTCGGCACCTCACTCGGCGGCCTGATCGCGCAGGTGTTGGCGGCGCGCCATCCCGGCTGCATCGATCGCCTGATCCTGAGCAGCACCTGGAAAGTCAACAGGAGCCCGCTGGACGTTACTGCGGACGTCTTCCGTACGCTCGCCTCGTACCGCGGCGACACCATCGCCAACGCGCCGAAGATCGCGGAGTACTTTTTCCCGCCGGATTATCTGCGCGCCCGGCCCGAACTGATCGAGATTTTCCGTGGCTCGACCCGCGACGACGGTCAGAAGGCGCGGCGTGGCGCTCTGCTGGCGCAGCCGGTCGCCGCCGATCTGGCGAGCTTCGATCGTCCAACCCTGCTGCTGGCGGGTGCTGACGACCGGCTGATCCCGAATGCGGAGACATTCGTGCTCGCCCGCGATCTTGTCCGCGTCGAAACCAGGACCATCGCGAACGCCGGCCATGTCGCCTCGATCCAGGCCCCCGAGCGGGTGGCGGAGGCGGTGACGGCATTTCTGAATTCAAAAAAGAAGGCGGCTTGACAACAACAGGGGGAGACCATGGCAGAGCAAACGAACGCAGTGCCGTTCGACGAAGCGCCGGTGACGACGCGCTATTGGCTATCGATCATCATCTTCGCCATCTCCGGCGTGGTGGATTTCTTCGATTTCTTCGTGGTCGGGTTTCTGGTCTCGGTGCTGGCGCCGAAATGGCACCTGACGTTCGGGCAGACCTCGATCATGCTGATGAGCGCCGGTATCGGGGCGATGCTCGGGGCGTTCGCCGCCGGGATCCTCGCCGATCGTTTCGGGCGCAAGCCGCTGGCGGTGGCGGGCGTTCTGCTGTGCGGCCTGACCTCGGGCGCGATCGCGTTCATTCCGGAAGACGGCTGGGTTGCGTTCGCGGTCCTGCGCTTCTTCGTGGGCTTCGGCCTTGCCGCGGGCGCGGCGGCGGCGGTTCCGGCGATCGTCGAATTCGCCCCGACCCGTCATCGCACGCTGGTCACGAGCCTCGTGGTCGTCCCGGTCGCCTTCGGCGTGCTGTCGGCGTCGGTGACGGCGAGTTTCCTGCTGCCGCTGGTCGGCTGGCGCGGACTGGCGGCGGTCGGTTTCCTGCCGATCATCCTCGGAATTCTGACCATGATCATCATGCCGGAATCGCCGCGCTGGCTGATCAGCAAGGGCCGCGTGCGCGAGGCGCAGGCGAGCATCCGGAAACTCTATCGGGTCGGCGGCGATGCGTTCACGCTGCCCGCGCTGCCGCCAGCCAACCCGGCGACATTCGCTGATCTCTTTGCCGAGCAGCGGCGGTTCTGGCTGACGGTCCTGATCTGGTTCGGTGCCAGCACCGCGAATTACGGCGTGTTCCTGTGGGGACCGACGATCGTCGCGCTGCTGCTCGGCGTCGCGCCGCAGGAGGCGGCGAAGATGTTCATCTATGTCAGCCTCGCCGGCGTCCTCGGCCGAACCGGCTTCGCCTTTCTCGCCCATCGGATCGGCCGCAAGCCGTGTGGCCAGTTGATGGGCTATGGCACCGCGGTTTCGCTGGCGCTGGCCGCGTATTTTCACAATGACTTCGCCGGCTCGGTGCCGCTGTTCCTGGTCTTCCTGATCGTCGGCGCCGTGTTCTTCGATGGTGGATTTTCCAACATCGGGCCGTATCCCGCAGAGATCTTTCCGGTTCAGCTGTCGGGACGCGCGGTCGGCCTTGCCCAGCTCTCGAACGGGGTCGGCAAGATCGTAGGGCCGCTGTGTCTTGCATTGATCGCCGGGGCCGACAATCTCGTGCATCCAAGCGCGACCGCCGCGGCGGTGATGCCGGCGTTCTGCTTTCTTGCCGGCGCGGGTCTCCTGATCGGGCTCGCCTTCACGTTCCTCGGCGTCGAGCCGCACGGCCGCCCGGTGGCCTTGTTCGGCGAGAGCGCAGGCGCCGCACCGAAATCGCTGGCCGCGAAAACCGCAAGCTGAGAAGACGAAGGGTCATACCATGGACAGTGCGTTCGATACGATCGCAACGGCGGCGCCGTTCGATACGGCAAAGCTCGACCGGCTGATGGATGAGGCGGGCCTCGATATCCTGATCGCAACCTCGCGCCACAATGTGCAGCATCTGCTCGGTGGCTATCGCTTCTTCTTCTTCGACGTCATGGAGGCGATTGGCACCAGCCGCTATCTGCCGGTGTTCGTCTATCAGAAGGGACACCCTGAGAACTCCATCTACATCGGCAACCGCATGGAAAAGTTCGAGCACGATCTCGGACGGATCTGGACGCCGCTGGTCAAGACAGGCAGCTGGGGAACGATCGATGCGATGGCTCTCGCGATCGATCATGTGCGGAAGCTCGGGGCTACGGCAAAGCGCGTCGGTATCGAGGCGAGCTTCCTGCCGGCCGATGCCAGGGATCATCTGCGTGCCGGGCTCGACCATGTCGAACTGCGCGAAGCTCATTTCACCCTCGAACGGCTTCGCGCCGTGAAGTCTCCTGCTGAACTCGATCTCATCAGGGAAGCCTCTGAACGCGTCGTCGATGCGATGCTGGCGACGTTCGGAAGCTGCGCTCCGGGCATGACCAAACACGACGTCGTCGCGCATCTGCGCCGCGAGGAGCAGGAGCGCGATCTCGTCTTCGAATATTGCCTGATCGCCGCCGGCAAGAGCCATAACCGCGCGCCGTCGAACCAGCGCCTTGCGGAGGGCGACGTGATCTCGATCGATTCCGGAGGAAACTACCGGGGCTATATCGGCGACCTCAGCCGCATGGGCATCCTGGGCGAGCCCGACAGCGAGCTTCGCGAGTTGCTGCAGCGGGTCGAGGACATCCAGCAGGAAGCTAGGCGCGTGATCCGGCCGGGCGTCATGGGTGGCGACATCATCGCGGCGGGCGAGGCTGCGGTCAAATCATCGCCGCATCGCGCCGTGCTCGACTTCACCGCCCACGGCATCGGACTTGTCAGTCACGAAGCGCCGCGCCTCACCGCAACCGGCCCGGTACCTTATTCGCCGTATGACGCCGACCGGCCGCTCGAGCGCGGAATGGTGATCTCGATCGAAACCGCGCTGCTGCATCCGGCGCGCGGCTACATCAAGCTCGAGGACACGCTGATCGTTACCGAAGCGGGCTGGGAAGCGCCCGGTGACCATGGCCGGGGGTGGAATACATCGCGTCCCATGGCGTGAACCGGTCAACGCCAGGGCGGCATGTTTGGATGGGTCACCGATTGAGCTGCGGTGCTGGAGACGCTCGTCGGCCAATTTCGGAATACTAGAAATATATCCCTGAATTGCCCGACGTGTCAAGTTGCCGGCCGCCGCGTCCTTTGCATGGGGTTGTTTTCGATATTTTGGCAACGCCCCCTGCCGGCGGTCTTTGCTTCACTCGAGCCTCCGGTCATGCGATGCTTCGAGCCGGATGCAGCGGCGGTTCCGTGCCGTCTGCTCGCCAGGTCGGCGCCGACGATGGGCAGGTGCAACCGATAAGGATTGCGTCCCATCGACAGAAGCGACCCGATGACCGCCAACGCGCTCCGCGACTATGCCCAAAGCATCCTGACCGCCCGGGTCTACGACGTGGCGGTCGAGACGCCGCTCGATCCGATGCCGCGGCTCTCGGAGCGCTTGTCGCGACGTGTGTTGCTGAAGCGGGAGGATTTTCAGCCGATCTTCTCGTTCAAGCTGCGCGGCGCCTACAACAAGATCGTCAGGCTGCCGGACGCGCAGCGCAGGCTGGGCGTGATCTGCGCGTCGGCGGGCAATCATGCCCAGGGCGTGGCGTTGTCCGCGCGCAAGCTCGGTATTCCCGCAACGATCGTGATGCCGCGGACGACGCCCGCGATCAAGGTCGAAGCGGTCAGGCGGTTGGGCGGTGACGTGGTCTTGCATGGCGACACGTTCGACGACGCGCAGACCAAGGCCCGGGAGATCGAGGTCGCGCGCGGCCTGACCTTCGTGCATCCGTTCGACGACCCCGATGTGATCGCCGGCCAGGGGACCGTCGGGATGGAAATCCTGCGGCAGCATCCCGATCCGATCGAGGCGATCTTCGTGCCGATCGGCGGGGGCGGGCTGGCGGCCGGTGTCGCCGCCTTCGTGAAGTTCCTCAATCCGTCGATCAAGGTCGTCGGCGTCGAGCCGGCGGACGCAGCGTCGATGGCGGCGGCGCTCGCCAAGGGAAGCGTCGTCGCGCTGGATCAGGTCGGACTGTTCGCCGACGGTGTCGCGGTCCGCAAGGTCGGAACTGAGACGTTCCGGCTCTGCCGCGACCTGCTGGACGAGGTCGTCACCGTGGACACCGACGCGATGTGCGCGGCGATCAAGGATGTCTTCGATGACGTGCGATCGGTTGCCGAGCCCTCCGGGGCTTTGGCGCTCGCCGGGCTGAAGGCCTATGCCGAGCGCGGCGCGCTGAGCGACGGCAGCCTGATTGCCGTGAACAGCGGGGCCAACCTCAACTTCGACCGGCTGCGCACCATCGCCGATCGCGCTGAGGTCGGCGAGCATCGCGAGGCCTTGCTTGCGGTCACCGTGCCGGAGAGGCCGGGCAGCTATCGGCACTTCATCCGCATCCTCGGCTCGCGCGCCATCACGGAGTTCAACTACCGCTTCAACGAGACGACCGCGCCGGCGCAGCTCTTCGTCGGCATCGCGCTGAGCCGCGGCGAGGCGGAGAAGCGCGAAGTGATGGAACTGCTGCGGCGTGAGGGCTATCCGATCCTGGACTTAAGCGAGAACGAGATGGCCAAGGACCATGTGCGCTACATGGTCGGTGGCCGCGCGCCGCTGCTCAGGGACGAGGTGATCTACCGCTTCGAGTTTCCGGAGCGGCCCGGCGCATTGCTGAAATTCCTCGAGAGCCTGGCACCCGACTGGAACATCTCGCTGTTCCACTACCGCAATCACGGCGCCGACTACGGACGCATCCTGGCGGGTATCGAGGTCAAGCCGCAGGAGCGCGCCCGGTTCGTGCAAGCGCTGGATGCGCTCGGCTATCCCTACTGGAACGAGAGCGAGAATCCGGCCTATCGCCTGTTTCTCTCCGCCGAGCAGGGATGACGCGGCGCACGTCTCCGAATGGCGCATCGCGAGACCAGCCAGCCCTGCTCACATCTTGCCGGCGACCAGTTTGAGCGAGCCGGCAATTGCCGTCGCGACCACAAGGATCACGGCCATCCCGATCATGCCGGCGTTGAACGAACCTGTCGCGTCCTTCAGGAAGCCGACCATGTAAGGACCGACGAAGCCGCCGAATGCGCCGACGGAATTGATGAACGCGATGCCGCCGGCGGCCGCAGCACCGGTCAGGAAGCTCTGTGGGATGGTGTAGAACACCGTTCGTGCCGAAATGGTGCCGACCAGCGCCAGCGTCAGGCAGGCGAGCGCCGGAACGAGCGAGCTAAAAACAACGGAGAGCGCGAGGCCGAGGGCGCCGAGGATCAGTGCGGCCATGAGGTTGTAGATCTTCTGGCCCTTCCGATCGACGAGACGTGCCCAGAACAGCATGCCGATCGTCGCGAACAAATAGGGGATCGCCGACAACCACCCGACCTGCATGTTGCTCAGGCCGTGGCTTTTCAGGATCAATGGCAGCCAGATGCCGATGCCATAGGAGCCGATCGTGAAGGCGAAGGTGATCGCGGTGAGCATCAGGACCCGCACATCCTGCATCGCGGCCCACAGATCCTTTTTGGGCTTGTCGTGCTTGTCGCCGGCAAGGGCGGCGAGAAGCGCGTGCCGCTCCTCAGGCGTGAGCCAGCGGGCCTGCTCGGGCGTGTCGGCGAGCAGCGCGAGACAGAGAATCCCGAGCAGGCAAGCCGGAAGACCTTCCAGCAGAAACATCCATTGCCAGCCTGCGAGCCCCCAGAATCCGTCCATGCCGAGCAGGGCCGCCGAGATCGGGCTGCCGAGCAGCGAGGAGAGCGGCGTCGCGGCCATGAACAGGGCAAGCACGCCGGTCCGGTGCTTCTCCGGAAACCAGATCGAGAGGTACCAGATCACGCCCGGAAAGAAGCCGGCCTCGAACACGCCGAGCAGAAAGCGGATCGCGTAAAAGCTGTAGGGTCCGACTGCGAACGCCGTCGCCGCGGCCGCCAGGCCCCAGGTGATCATGATGCGGGCCAGCCAGCGCCGGGCGCCGAACCGGTACATCATCATGTTGCTGGGGACTTCCAGCAGGCAGTAGCTGAAGAACAGGATGCCGGCGCCCCAGCCGAATTGCGTGGCGCTCAGGCCGATAGCCTTGTTCATTTGCAGCGCAGCAAAGCCGACGCTGGTGCGGTCGAGGTAGTTGAAGAGGTAGGCGAGGCCGAGCAGCGGGACCAGGCGCCAGGTGTTCTTGGAAAGGGCGCTCGCGAGCAACCCTGCATCCGGATTGCCCTCCGTGAACGATCCGTTGGCTACGATCTCGGTCATCCGCCGATCCTCCCTGCATGTGGCCGGTTACCCCGATAGGGCCCGGCCGTGTTAGGTTCAAAACTGCCAGACTGAGCGGACGGCGGTCCAATCGCTAATGTTCAAGAACCGATAACCGGGAGGAAGAAGTGGACCTTCGCGACCTCACCTATTTCGAGGTGATTGCCGATCTCGGTCATATGGGTCGGGCCGCCGACAAGCTCGGCCGCACGCAGCCCGCGCTGACCAAATGCATTCAGCGCCTCGAGGAAGCCGTGGGTGCCGATCTGTTCGAGCGGACCGGGCGCGGGATCACCCTCACGCGCGTCGGTGAAGTGCTGCTGGCACGCGCCCGGCGGATGCGCGAAGCCATGGAGGAATCGCTGCGCGAGGTCACCGATTTCGCCGCCGGTGCGGCCGGTCGCGTCAGTATCGGCTGCGGTGCGACGATGGGCGAGTACCTGCTGCCGCAGATTTGCCGTGCCATCATCGCCGATGCGCCGGGCCTCGCGATCGAGGTACAGATCGGAATGAGCGGCGTGGTCAGGGCGGCGCTTCGCGAGCGGACACTCGATCTAGCGATCGGCCCGATCCTTCCGTCCGACGAGCAGGAGTTCAGCCACGAGGCGTTCGGCATGGACGACGTCGTCGTCGTCGCCGCAAAGGACCATCCGCTGTGCGGCAAGCGGCTCGCCATCGAGGACCTGGTCACCGTGAAATGGGTGCTGCCGGCCCGCACCGTCGCGATGCGACAGTGGCTCGACAACGTATTCGAAGCGCACGGGCTTGCGCCGCCGACGGTCCAGATCGAGACCAATTCGATCACGACGCTGCCCAAGCTGATCGCCGACACGGCGCTGCTCAGCTTCACCTCCACGCGGAACCTGCATCCGCTTCGGTTGGGCAGCCAGCTCGACCGCCTGATGATCGACACCACCACGATGCGAAGGCCGCTGGGCTTTGTCACCCGCCGCGATGGCTATCTGTCGCCGGCCGCGCAGCGGGTCGTGAGCCTGCTCAAATCCAGGGGGCGCGACTTCCTCGAACAGGTCACGTTGCCCGGCATGACGGATGCCGCAGCCGCCATGCCGGCCATCGTGGTCAGCCGGGCAGAGCGAGCCCATAAACGCGTGCGGCAGTCCCACTGAACAGGTTCGCGCGATCGCTCTCGCTCGCGTGGCGCGTCAGGCGCTTGAACGCATTCCACACTGATCCATAGCCATAGGAGCCCTTGTCGACCGGAAAGTTGCTCTCGAACATGCATCGGTGCGCGCCGAATGCCTCGATGCAGACTTCGATATAGGGCCGCCAGGCCTCTGCGAGGACTTCCGACGCCGGCGGGGCGTCCTGCGTCTCGAAACCAAATCCGTTGATGCGCATGCCAAGGCCGCCGAGCTTGACGCAGACATTCTCGCATCTTGCGAGCTCACGGATCGCGCGCGTCCATTCGATGAAAATGTCGGCGCGGCGATCCTTGTAGGCGCCGATCCCCACGATCCCGCCGAGATGGTCGAGCACGACAGTGGTGTGCGGAAACGCACGCGCGAGCTCGGTCAGCTCAGGAATTTGCGGATGGAACAGCCATGCGTCGAACACCAGCCCCAACGGCGCCAGCCGCGCAAACCCGGCGCGAAACGCGGCATCGCCGAGCAACCCGGGTGGACCGGCGCTCAGCGGATTCATCAGGGTTCGATCCGCATCCCACACGGTGATATGCCGGATGCCGCTGAAGCGGCCGGGCGCTGCGGCGATGTGGGCCTCCAGCACCGGCGTCACCTCCTCTCCGAGACGCAGATCGGCATGACCGACGATCCCGGCGCAAAGGTGCCGTGGTCCGTAATTGCCGCTCGCGCTCATGGCCGCGATGCCATTGACGAACTCGGTTTCGCCGACGACGCGCGTCGCGGCTGATCCGTCGGCGCGGTACATCGCCTGGCACTGCATGAAGATGCTCGCCATGACGTTGTGGCCGCTTCCGGCGATATCGGCGAGATATTCGTCGAACAGATATCGCCAGCCTTGCCGGTCCCAGAGATGATGGTGGGCGTCGATGATCGGCAGCTCGGGTTCGAGCGCCGCCTCAACGCCGCGCGCAAGCCAGTCCGGCCGCACGGCAAGATAGTTGCCGCCTCCGGTCGGCGACGCGATCACTTCGCGAAATCCCGCGGAGCGGGTCCGGTGTAGCGATAGGGGATGCCCGGTGGCATCGGTCCTTTGATCCGGCCACCTTGCTGCGATTGCTCCCACGCATGTGCAAGGATGCCGACAGAACGGGAGAGGATGAACAGGCCGCGTCCCAGCGCAGGCGAAAAGCCCAGCTCCGAATAGATGACCGCAGTTGCGCCGTCGATGTTCATGGGAATCTTGCGGCCCTTGCGCTGCTGCATCTCGGCCTCGACGCCACGGCCGATCTCGGCGAAGCGGCCGGACACCACGTTGTCCCTGCGGGCCGCGTCGACGAGTTCGAGCAGCCGCGGTGAGCGCGGATCGACCGGATGAAAGCGGTGCCCGAAACCGGGCACGATCTTTCCATTCGCCGCGATGAAAGCGTCGAGGCCCTGCTGGATGGCCGTCGTCAACTCAATGCCCGCGTCCTGGCGACGCGCGATGTCGGCGTACAGCTCCATGCATTGTTCGCCGGCGCCGCCGTGAATCTCGTCCAGCACGTTGATGGCCGAGGCCATCGCACCGTTGAGGGGAAGCCCACAGGTCACGGCCATCCGTCCGATCGCGATCGACGGCGCCTGGGGACCGTGATCCACGGCGGAGACCAGCGCAGCCTCCAGCAGCGCGCCTTGCTCTGCCGATGGGAGATCACCCTTCAACATCAGCCAGATCATTTGCGGGAACGAGACCCGGCCGATCAATTGCTCGATTGGGAAGCCGCGAAACCGGATCACGCCCGGCTTCATGTCGATGATGTCAGTCGACCACCATTGGGTGGCCTTTTGCAGCAGGTCTGCGGAGCCTTGATCGGTCATGGCATCTGTCCTCGATTGCGTCTTAAGTGCTTGAGGTTTCGGCGCGCGCCTTCAGGTCCGGCATTTTGACGGTCTCCTTCACCGTCGGCCGGTTGTCGAAGGCGACGACGCCGCGCTCGCCGAGCGCTCGGATCTCGTCGCGTGTGAAGCCGAGCTGTCCGAGCCATTTCTCGGTGTCCTGGCCGAGGCTCGGCGGCGGCGATGGTTCCGGATAATCGGTCTCGAGCCGGAAGCCCGGGCGGGTGACGCGCATCGTCTGGCCGCCCGAGACCTCAGCCTTCAGGCTCTCGACGAATTTGCGGCCGACGATCTGCGCCTCGTTCAGCACCTGCGGCACGCTCAGAACGCATCCGGCCGGAACGCCGTTGGCGTTGAATAGCGTCTCCCATTCGGCCGCGGACTTGGCGGCGAGAGCGACCTCGAGCTCGCGCTTCAAGGCGACGCGGTAATCCTTGCGTGACTGCCGCTCGCGAAACAGCGGATCGGTCTTCAGCTCCGGCCTTCCGACGATGTCGCAAAGCGCTTCGAACTGCTTCTGTTCGTTGGCTGCGATGTTGAGCGGCCCGCAGCCCGTCGCGAACGTGCCGGAGGGGGCTGCCGTGAAATTCTCGTTGCCGATCGGTTGCGGATCGACATTGCCGTTGAGGTGGTTGGAAACCACCCAACCCATCGCGGCCAAGGTCGATTCGAGCAGCGAGACATCGATCTTCCGTCCGTGCCCGGTCTGCCGCTGTTCGACGAGGGCGGCCGTGATCGCAAAGGATGCGGTGAGGCCCGCGATCGTGTCGGCGATCGGAAAGCCGGTCCGCAGCGGCGCAGTTTCGGCATCGCCGGTGACGCTCATGACGCCGGACAGCCCCTGAACGATCTGATCGTAGGCCGGCCGGCCTGCCCACGGGCCGTCCTGGCCGAAGCCCGAGATCGCGCAATAGATGATGCGCGGGTTGCGCTTTGCGAGCACCTCATAGCCGAGCCCCAGCCGCTCCATGACCTTCGGCCGGAAATTCTCCAGCACCACGTCGGCGGTCTCGACGAGGCGGAGGAATATCTCCTTGCCTTCGTCGGCCTTGAGATCGATCGCGACGGACTGCTTGTCCGCGTTGACGGCGACGAACGACAGACCCATCAGGTTCTTCGCCATTGCCGGATCGGCGCCGAGCCGGCGCGCGAGATCGCCGCCCTTGGGATTTTCGACCTTGATGACCTCGGCACCGAGGCGTGCGAGCTGATAGCCGCAGAACGGACCGGCAAGCACGTTCGAAAGGTCGAGGATACGAATGCCGGCGAGGGGCAGTGTCATAGGTGTTCTCCGGATGATGCTTGATTGATCAGACCAGCCCGAGCCAGTGCCACCAGGTCGCGGCGCACAGGGCATAGAGCAGGCAGGCGGCGATGCAGATGATGACGCCGACCCGCGGGAAGTCCTCGACGCGGAGCCGGCCGGTGCCGTAGACGAGGATGTTCGGCAGCGTGTTGTAGAACATCAGCAGCGGGTAGCCGCCGATGATCATTCCGGCCGGCAGCGCCAGAGCGACCGGATTGACGCCCGCGGTCGTTGCCATCGCCAGGATGATCGGCAAAAGCGCGGTCGCCATGGCAGTCGTGCCGACGAACATGATGTGCATGAATTGCACGATGAACATCACGACCACGATGACGACGAGTGCCGATGCACCGGCGAGGCCAAGCGCATGGAAGATCGAGTTCGCCAGCCAGTTGGCGGCGCCGGTCTTGAGAAGGATATCGCCGAGCGACACGCCGCCGCCGGCAATCAGCAGTACCTGCCAGGACACACCCTTGTTGGCATCGCTCCAGTCGATCACACCGAAGCGCGGCAGGAACAGCAGGCAGGCTCCCATCAGGCACACCACCGTGGTGTCGAGTCCGGTCAGACCCTGCGTCGCCCACAGGCAGGTCACCAGCACGAACACCGCCAGGGCGCGCCATTCGGCTGATGACATCGGTCCCATCGCGGCGAGATTCTGCGAGATGCGGGCGTCGGCCTGGTCGTGGCCGGCCTTGAACTCCGGTGGAAAGACGCGCTGGATGACCCACCAGGTGAACATGGTCATCACCAGCGCCGGCGGGAATCCGTAGAGCAGCCATTCGGCATAGGTGATGGTGTGGCCGCTCATCCTGGCGACGAACTCGACCGTGACGGGATTTGGCACCGTCGCTGTCAGCACGCCGGCGCCGATCGTCGCGTTGGTCATCGTGAGGGTCAGGAGCAGATTGATGGCGAATGGCGAGCGGGCTGTCGCACCGAAGATCGTCAGGATGCTGAGGCATTCCGGCAGCAGGATTGCCGTGCGCGCGGTCGAAGACGGAACCAGGAAGGCGAGCGCAATATTGACCAGCGTCACGCCGAGCGTGATCCGCGTCGGCGCGCTGCCGAACCGCGCCAGAATGATGTAGGTGATGCGCTCGGCAAGCCGGGTCTTCACCATCGCGGTCGCGAGGATGAAGGCGCCGACGATCAGATACACGGGCGAGGCGGAAAAGCCGTCGAGCGCGGTCCGAAGCGGCGCCGTTCCGGTCAGCACCGCGAGCGGCACGACCATCAGGCTGGCGATGGCCAATGGGATCGCCTCGGTCAGATAGAGCACGAAGATGCCGCCAAACAGCGCCAGCGCCTTGTGTCCCTGCAAGGACAGCGTCTCCGGGGTCGGGCTGAGCCAGATGGCGGCGGCGACGAGAAGGGCGAGGGGAACGCCGATCGCCTTCAGCGTGGCCTCCAGCGAGCGGGGCGCGGCTTCGCTGGTCTCCGCGTGAGCGTGAGATGACACGTGTTTTCTCCCTGTCGAAGCATGCGGCGATGGATCGGTGCCATCACGGATTTGGAGGCCGTGCTTCGCGGTGGGATTAGCCCGCAGACCGAACCAGCGTCCAATTGCAAGTTTTCAGGAGACGATAACCGGCGGGAATGTGCGCGACCGGCGAGGCTACCGCTCTTGCAATCAGGCGCCTGGTTGCGGCGACGTCAGACTGACGGACGGCGTTAGCCGGTGGATCAGCGATCGGCAGTGAGCTGCCGGCGATACCGCTCGGCGTCCCAGTTCAGCAGCGCGTGCTCATTCTCCGCCGTCAGATAGTTGACGCGTGCGGTCAGGGGCAGCCGGCAGGTGACCAGCGTGAGACAGCTCAGCATGGCTTCGGCGCCGTCGCTCGCGTCCTCGCGGATGAGGCTGCCGACATCCGGAATGAGAAGCGCAACCGGCGGCGGCAGGCCGTTCGCGATGATCTGCGCGGTCATGACGCTCAGGCTCTCGTGACGCTCCAGGACCGGCAGGCCCGGGCCAAGGAAGACGACGTGATCGGGATAGAGCGAGCCGCTGGTCGCGATCGCGCGGCTGTAGCGATCGGTGGCGACGTCGTGGCTGCGCGGATCCCGCGGCAGGCGATAGGTCGTGCCGACGCTGATCGTCCGGAGTGCGTCATGATCGGCAGCCGGCGCGCGACGCTGTTCCAGCGCGAGACGTTGCTCGACCTCGGCCACCAGCGCCTCGGCCGCGTCGCAGGTGGCGGCGCCGACCACCAGGCCGTGATTGCCGAGGATCAGGACGTCGACCGCATTCTGCGCGATCGCCTCGCTGACCGCGCGGGCGAGCGGCAGCCCCGGATGGTGATAGTCGAGGTAACGCCAGGCCAACCCGTGCAGACGCCGGACAAATTCGTCGCGGGCATCGGTGCGCACCGCCCAGCCGATGGTGTTGACGGAATGGACATGCAGCACGATCCGGTGCGGCATCAGCGCATGCAGCGAGGTCTCGATCGAGGCGCGCAGCGTCGTCCCGGCATTCGGCGCGAGCGGCACGCGCTCGTCGCCCTGGGTCAGCGCCGCGCGCGCCGCCGACAATGCGACCGGCACGAAAATGTCCTTGTCCTCGGCATCGGCGAGCCAGGTGCCGGACGCCTTGACCCACAGCACGTCGCCATCCTTGACCGACGAGTTGCCGCCGGCGCCTTGCACCAGCAGGATATTCCGGCCGACGCGTGCCGACATGCGGCGCAGTTCGTTCAGCGTTTGAGGCGGTCGCATCTCGGCTCTCACCAGGTCAGATGGTCCATGGTCCAATGCGGCATCCGCGCCGCTGCGCCGGCCGCGGTCTTGATCGCCTGCGGCAGATCGCGCGCCTGAGCAAGCGTCGCGCGGTGCGCGCCGGAGCCGATCAGCAGGGTCAGCATGCCGGCCGTGCGGCCTCCGGCGATATCGTGATCGAGGGAGTCGCCGATGACGAGGATTCGTTCCGGTGCGGGACGTCCCAATTGATCGCGCGCGGCGGTAAACATCGGTGGATGCGGCTTGCCGACGAACAGCACGGTGCCGCCGAGCGATTGATAGAAGGCGGCGAGCGCGCCCGGTGCAGGAATCAGTCCCGCGACGCCGAACATCACGAGGTCGGGATTGGCGCACAGCATCGGCAATTGCCGCGCGGCGGCCGCCGTCAGCAGCCTACGCCAGCGTTCAGGCTCGGCCGTATCATCGTCAAGGCCGCCGAGCAGGATGAAATCAGCCTCGTACACGGTCGAAGCGACAGTGAGGCCGGTGTCGTCGACGATCGAGCGGTCCCCGTCGCGCGAGATCAGAAAGCAGGTGCGTCCGAGTTCGGCGAAGGGCGCCTGGTCGCGCGCATGCAGGCCGCGCCAGGTGACCTCGCCCGACGACAGCACGCCATCATAAGCCTCCGGGGGCAGACCAAGTGCGGCAAGGCGCCGCTGGTTGCTGCCGGCGCGCTTGCCGGAATTGGAGAGGATCAGGATCCGCTTGCCGGCCTCGCGCAACCGCGCCACGCAGTCCAGCGCCGCAGGGAACACCGCCAATCCTTCGTGCAGCGTGCCCCACTGGTCGAGCAGCACATGATCGAAACGGTCGGCGATGAGGTGAAGGCCGGCGATCGCGGTCGCATCGGCCTTCATGGCGGACCTCCGTTCAGCGCGAGCAATGCGGCGCCGTAGCTGGCTTCGGTCTGCTCGGCGACCGAGACCGGAACTCCGAGCACGCGGTGCCGGATCCTGGTCCATGCATCGTTCTTCGCGCCGCCGCCGATGCCGATGACGCGGCGCAGGCGCGGTGCGCCGAGCCGCGCCAGCTGCCGGTAGGCGAGGGCTTCGACCGAGGCGATGCCTTCGAGCAGGCCCTGGAAGAAGCGACAGTCCTCCGCCGGGCGCGGCGTGATCCGCGCGGCCAGCGCGGGATCCGCGATCGGGAAGCGCTCGCCGGGTTTTGGCAGCGGATAATAGTCGAGCCCGGTCGGTGCATCGGGCTCCACTTGCGGTGTCAGCCGCTCCATCTCGTCGGCGGTGAAATGCAGCAGCAGTGCGGCGCCGCCGGAGTTCGAGGCGCCGCCGGCGAGCCAGCGTTCGCCGAGCCGGTGCGAATAGACGCCCTGATCGGCCGCGAAGATCGGTTGGGTCGCGAGCTGCTTCACCACCAGCGTGGTGCCGAGCGAGGTGACGGCATCGCCCGGCTGATCGGCCCGCGTCGCGATGAAGGCCGCAACGCCGTCGGTGGTGCCGGCCGCGACGTGGGCTGTGGCGGGCAGCCCGAGCGAGCGCGCGATCTGCGGATCCATCTCGGAAAATGGCGTTCCCGGCACCAGTACCTCGGGAAGCAGATCGTCGCGCACGCCGAGTTGTTCAAGCCAGGGCGGCCAGGCGCGCGCGACCGGGTCGTAGCCGAGCTTCAGCGCGTTGTTCTCATCGCTGATGCCATGATGGTTCGCGAGTCGCCCCGCGATCCAGTCCGCCTGGTGCACCGCGTGGCGCGCATCGCCGACATAGCCTTCGTTCTGCAGATAGAGCAGCTTGGCGAGCGCGCTGCTCGCGCCGTGCGCGCCGCTTTCAAGCGGTGCGACCGCCGCCACGCGCGCGGCCTCATAGGTGGCGCGCGCGTCGTTGTACATCAGCCCCGGCGAGCAGGGGCGGCCGGCCGCGTCAACCAGCAGCAGCGTGCCCGACGTGCCGTCGACGATGATGCGCGTGACGTCGCCAAGACTGACGGTCTCGCCGAGCTTGCGGATCGCAGTCTCCGTCGCCTGCCACCACAGCTCCGGGTTCTGGTCGATGGCATTGCCGTCGACGCGCGGCGCAGGCAGCGCGATCGAAGCGAAGCCGCGAATGCCGGCCTGCGGATCGATTGCACAGGCGCGGACGCCGCCGGTTCCGACATCGATGCCGAGATACAAACCTCCCATCCGACTTCACCGCTCTCTCGTGCCCGCGCTTCGACATTGGTTGCGCTGCAGCACGTTTAGGGGATTGACGCCCCGTCCGGCCTCTGCAATTTTTTGCAGGACGTGAAGAAATTTGCAAGCGGACTTTTCCGGACATGGCCACTCCGCCCGACAGGCTGCCGATGATCGACGGCGAGGCGTCGCTCGCGACCCGCGCAGCGTGGCTGTATTTCGCGGCGGGGCTGACCCAGTCGGAGGTCGCCGACCGTCTCAACATCCAGAGCACCAAGGCGCACCGCCTGATTGCGCGCGCCAGCCGCGAGGGCATGATCCGCGTCTTCGTCGAGGGGCCGGTCGCCGAATGCGTCGCGCTGGAGAACGACCTCACGCAGCGCTTCGGCCTTGCGTTCTGCCGCGTCGCGCCCGATCTCGGCGAGAGCGATCTGCCGCTCAAGGCGCTGGCGCTGGAAGGCGCGAGCTTCCTGCGCCAGATACTGGAGCGCGGCGACGACAAGGTGATCGGCGTCGGCCATGGCCGCACGCTCGCCGCCGTGGTCGAGCAGATGCCGCAGACGCCGGCGCGCGACGCGCAATTCGTGTCGCTGCTCGGCGGACTGACGCGGAAATTTGCCGCCAATCCGTTCGACGTTATTCATCGCCTCGCCGAGCGCACCGGCGCGGAAGCCTATCTGCTGCCGGTGCCGGTGTTCGCCAATTCAGTCGCCGATCGCGCCGTGCTGATGCAGCAATTCGGCATCGCCGACGTGTTCGCGCTGGCGCGCAAGGCGTCGCTGCTGTTCGTCGGCATCGGCCAGGTCAGCCATGACGGCTTCCTGGTGGCGAGCGGCATGATCAAGCCGGACGAGGTCGCCGAGCTGAAGCGCGTCGGCGCCTGCGCCGATCTGCTCGGACATTTCTTCAGCGCCGACGGAACGGTGCTGGACACCGATCTGTCGGCGCGCGCCACCTCCATGAGCATGGCCGATCTCAGGAAGCACCGCATCGTCGCCATCGCCGGCGGGCCGGCCAAGGTGACCGCGCTGCGCGGCGTGCTGCGCAGCGGCGTGCTGCACGGCCTCATCATCGACGAGGTGACTGCAAAGGCGCTCGCCACCGACAAGCCGGAGACCACATCCGGCAAGACAAGAAGCAAGACCCGGAAGGACAAATAAAACAAGCGTCAACAAGGAGAGGAAATACATGTTCGATCGCGAGAAGAATCTGTTCGACTCCTACGCTGCCAAACGCATCAGCCGCCGCGATCTCCTCGACGGCGCCGCCAAGCTCGGCATTGCGGGCCTTGCCGCCAACGCCGCCTTCGCCTCCTCGATGTCGAGGGCGATGGCCGCGGACTTCAACTGGAAGGCCCAGAGCGGCAAGAGCGTCAAGCTGCTGCTGAACAAGCACCCTTACGTCGATGCGATGATCGGCGACATCGAGGCGTTCAAGTCGCTCACCGGCATGAACGTCACCTACGACATCTTCCCGGAGGACGTCTATTTCGACAAGGTGACGGCGGCGCTGTCGTCGAAGTCGGATCAGTACGATGCCTTCATGACCGGCGCCTACATGACCTGGACCTATGGTCCGGCGGGCTGGATCGAGGACCTCAACACCTACATCAAGGATCCCGCCAAGACCAATCCGGCGTTCGCCTGGGACGACGTGCTGCCGGGCCTGCGTGCCTCGACGGCGTGGGACGGCGTCGCCGGCTCCGAGCTCGGCTCGGGCAAGGCCAAGCAGTGGTGCATCCCGTGGGGCTATGAGCTCAACAACATCACCTACAACCGCAACGTCTTCGACAAGGTCGGCGTCAAACCGCCGAAGAACCTCGACGAGATGCTGGAGGTTGCGGCCAAGATCACCAAGGACGCCGGCGGGCCCTACGGCGTCGGCGTGCGCGGGTCGCGCTCCTGGGCGACCATCCATCCGGGCTTCCTGTCGGCCTATTCGAATTTCGGCCAGAAGGACTTCGTGATGGAGGGCGGCAAGCTGAAGGCCGCGATGAACACCAAGGCCTCCAAGGAATTCCACGACAAGTGGGTGAAGATGATCCAGACCTCGGGCCCGAAGAACTGGTCGACCTACACCTGGTACCAGGTCGGCACCGATCTCGGCGCCGGCGCCTCCGGCATGATCTTCGACGCCGACATCCTCGGCTACTTCATGAATGGCGGCGACAACAAGGAAAAGGGGCATCTTGGCTACGCGCCGTTCGCCGCCAATCCGGCTGCCAAGGCGCCGACCCCGAATGTCTGGATCTGGTCGCTCGCGATGTCGACCTTCTCCAAGCAGAAGGACGCCGCATGGCTGTTCATGCAGTGGGCGGCCTCCGTCGAGCACGACCTGTTCGGCGCGCGCAAGATGGACTTCGTCAATCCGGTGCGCACCTCGGTGTGGAAGGACAGCGAGTTCCGCGACCGCATCGCAAAGTCCTATCCCGGCTATCTCGATCAGCACGACATGTCGTCGCCCGGCGCCAAGATCTACTTCACGGCGCAGCCGCTGTTCTTCGATCTGACGACGGAATGGGCCGCCTCGCTGCAGAAGATGGTGGCGAAGGAGGTCAGCGTCGACGAAGGGCTCGACAAGCTCGCCGACAGCATCAACCGCCAGCTCAAGCAGGCCGGTCTCGGCTGACGGGTCAACTGTGCGGTGCCTGATCCCCCGCACCGCACCCATCCGCCGGCTCGGAGCCTTGTCCCATCCGAGCCGGCGGCGTTTGCCAGTGGAACGCGATCTCCTATCATCATGAGCATGGTCCAACTTCTCCAGACGAACGCGCAGGCAGCGCCGGCCAAACCAAGGCCGCGCGTGCGCCTCTTGCCCTATCTGCTGAGCCTGCCGGCGCTGCTCGTCTGCGTGGCGATCCTGGTTCCGTTCGTGACCGCGGCGGTCTATTCGCTGCAGCGCTACCGGCTGAACCTGCCTTACCTGCGCGGCTTTATCGGTGCAGGCAACTACATCGACTTCCTGTCCGATCCGGCGTTCTGGAATACGTTCCGGATCTCGATCACCTACACCGCGGTGACGGTCGTGCTCGAGCTTCTGCTCGGCCTCGGCATCGCGCTGCTGCTGCGGCGGCCGACCCGCTTCCACAATGCGGTGTCGATCATGCTGCTGCTGCCGCTGATGACGGCGCCGGCGATCGCCGCGCTGATGTGGAAGCTGATGACCAATCCGAGCTTCGGCATTCTGTCCTATCTGGTCGGCCTGTTCGGCGTCACCGACTTCAAATGGGCCTCCGATCCGTCGAGCGCGCTGTTCACGGTCGTGCTGGTCGACGTCTGGGTCTACACGCCCTTCATCATGATCCTGCTGCTGGCAGGCCTGCGCTCGCTGCCGCGGCAGCCGTTCGAAGCCGCGGCGCTCGACGGCGTGCCGGCGAGCTTCGTCTTCTTCCGGATCACGCTGCCGATGCTGGCGCCCTACATCATCACGGCATCGCTGTTCCGCCTGCTCGATTCGATCCAGCAGTTCGACATCATCTATGCGATGACGCAGGGCGGACCGGGCGACCGGCTGATGGTGTTCCAGGTGCAGGCCTATCTGGAGTTCTTCCAGTACACCAATGTCGGCAGGTCGGCGGCGCTGTTGATGATCCTCTGGCTGATCACCAACATCCTGTCGAACATCTTCATCAAGAACTGGCTGCGGCTGCGCGCGCGTGCGCACGGCCACGCGTGAGGGGGAGCGGCGCGATGGAACATTCCAGCCTTGCCGGTCGCATCTTCCGCGGCGTGGCGCTCACGCTGATCCTGATCTTCTTCATGTTTCCGATCGTCTGGATCTTCCTGATGTCGTTCCAGACCAACGAGCAGATCTTAAGGATTCCGCCGCGGATCCTGTTCGAGCCGACGTTTGCGAATTACGAGGCGCTGATCTCCGGCCAGCTGCGCACCGCGGCCGGCAATCTGCAGATCTCCTTCATGCGCAATCTGTTCAACAGCGTCGTGCTGTCGAGCGCGGCGGTGCTGCTGGCGCTGCTGCTCGGCGTACCGGCCGCCTATGCCTTCGCGCGCTTCAAATTCCGCCTCGGCGAGAGCATCGCCTTCACGCTGCTGTCGTTCCGCTTCGCGCCGCCGCTGCTCGTGCTGCTGCCGCTGTCGCTGTACTATCAGGAGCTCGGGCTCAACGACACTTACTTTGGCATCGTCTGGGTCTATCAGCTGATCGCGCTGCCGCTGATCCTGTGGATCGTGCGCGGCTATTTCGAGGATATCAGCCCTGACATCGAGCATGCCTACCGGCTGGCGGGCCATTCCTGGCGCGAGGCCTTCACCCGGATCGCGGTGCCGCTGGCAGGACCCGGGATCGCCGCGGCGGGGCTGTTGTCGTTTATCTTCTGCTGGAACAATTTCGTCTTCGCGCTGATTCTGGCGTCCGCCGACAAGCAGCCGGTGACGGTCGGCGCGCTCGCCTTCGTCACCGCGTCGGGAATCCAGTATGGCCAGATCGCTGCGGCGATCGTGCTGTCGGTGACGCCGACGCTGTTGCTCGCGCTCTATGCGCAGCGTTATCTGGTCGAAGGTCTCTCGCTCGGCGCGGTGAAAGGCTGATCCGATGGCGCGTCTCGAAATCAATGCGGTGAGCAAGGCATTCGGTGCGGCGCGGCCCGCCGACGGATTGTCGCTCGCGGTCGAGCCCGGCGAGATCGTGGCGGTGTTCGGACCATCCGGCAGCGGCAAGACCGTATTGTTGCGCATGATCGCGGGCATGTTCGAGCCCGACGACGGCGACATCCTGGTCGGCGGCCGCTCGGTCGTCGGCGCGCCGCCCGAGCGGCGCGGCATCGGCATGGCGTTCCAGAATTTTGCTCTGTTCCCGCACATGACCGCCCGCGACAATATCGCAAGCGGCCTGCGTGCCAGCGGCAGCGAAGTCGCCAGCCGGGTTGCCGCGATCAGCAAGCTGCTCAAGATCGAGCACGTGCTTGGCCACGCCCCGCGCGAATTGTCGAACGGGCAGAAGCAGCGCACCGCGTTGGCGCGTGCGCTGATCGGCAATCCGGACGTGCTGCTGCTGGATGATCCCCTGCGCAACGTCGACGCCAAGCTGCGCTACGAGATGCGCCTCGAGCTGCCGAACCTGCTGCGGCGTGGCACCGCCGCGGTGCTCTACGTGACTCAGGATTATCGCGAGGCGATGGCGATCGCCGACCGCCTCGCGGTGCTGATCGATGGAAGGTTCGCGCAGGTCGCAACGCCTGCCGATATCTATGCCCAACCCGCGTCGGTTGCGATCGCGCGGCTGTTCGGCGATCCGACCATCAACCTCGCCGAGGTATCTCCAGTCGCGGAGCATGGCATGTTGTCGGCGATGGTTGCCGGCGCCAGGATGCGGCTCGGTGCGGCCGATGGCGCAGCGTCGCCCGGTTCATGCTGGCTTGGCGTCCGGCCGGAGGATCTCGCGGTCTCATCCGCGTCCGGCGACGGCGCCATCCCGGCGCGTATCCTTGCGATCACGCCGATGCACGAAAAGGCGGTGCTGCTGCTCCGTCTCGCCGATGGAACGGAGTGGCTGGCGGCGCTGCCGCCGGATGCGCCGCAGGGCGCGGCCGACGATAGCGTTTTCGTCCGCTTCGCGAGTGATGCTGCGATGCTGTTCGATCGCGCGACCGGGCTGCGGATCGGGCCGACGCACCGGCTCAAGGCGGCATAGGAGCGGATGGTCATGGACATGCTCGAGCTTCGAGGCATCGACAAGGTCTATCGCAGCCGTGGCAATGCGCCGGTGCACGCGGTGCGCGCGCTCGATATGGCGGTCGAGAAGGGCGAGATCGTTGCGCTGTTGGGATCGTCGGGATGCGGCAAGACTTCGACCTTGCGGATGATCGCAGGCTTCGAGGACGTCTCGGCCGGATCGATCGCGCTGGGCGGGCGGCGGATTCACGAGCTGCCGCCGGCGCGGCGCAAGGTCGCGATGGCCTTCGAGGGCTACTCGCTCTATCCGCCGCTCACGGTCCGCGAGAATATCGCGTTCGCACTGAAATCCGCCCAGCTGCCGCGCGCTGAGGTGACGCGGCGTGTCGACGAGATTGCCCGCCTGGTCGAGATCGAGGACATCCTCGACAGCTATCCGCGCGCGATCTCCGGTGGCCAGCAGCAGCGCGTGTCGCTGGCGCGGGCGCTGGTGCGCGATGCCGATCTCTATCTGCTCGATGAGCCGATGGGGCAGCTCGAGCCGCAGCTGCGCGCGGTGCTGCGCGGCCGGATCAAGAGCCTGCTGGCCGAGCGCGGCATGACTGCGATCTTCGTCACCCACGACCAGACCGAAGCCAGCGCGCTGGCCGACCGCATCGCGGTGATGGAAGGCGGCGTGCTGCAGCAATTCGCCAGCGAGAAGGAGCTGAAGGGCCGGCCCGCCAATCTGTTCGTTGCGAGCTTCATCGGGGAGCCGCCGATGAACCTGCTCGACGCCGGCGTGACGCGCTCGGATGGCGGCTTCCGCCTGTCGGTCGGAACCGACATGGCTTTCGACGTCAACGGCGCCGGGCTCGACAGCGAGGCGGCGAGTGCGCTCGCCGGCACGCCGCAGGTGCGGATCGGCATTCGTCCGCAGAAGATCGCGGTCGGGACCGGCGATGTCAGGGTGAAGGTCGTCTCCAACCAGTGGCTCGGCGATCAGTCGCATGTCGCCGGCGATTGCAACGGCCGCATGCTGATCGCGGTCACGCCGGGCCGCGTCGCCGCGCGGCCGGGCGATATCGTGCCGTTCGCGCTGGAGCCGCGCCACCTGCACATCTTCGGCAACGACGGAACCTGCATTCGCCATGCGGAGGTGTCCTGACCATGGCTGCTTCTGCAAGCCGCGACGTCATCATCGGCATCGATGCCGGCACCTCGCTGATCAAGGCGGTGGCGTTTACACTGGCCGGCGAGCAGCTTGCCGACGTCTCGCGGCCGAATGCGTATAGCAGCCTGGCCGGCGGCCATGTCGAGCAGGACATGGCGCGGACCTGGACCGATACGGTCGCGGTCATTCGCACGCTGGCAAAGTCGGTGCCCGACTTGTCCGCACGCATTGCGGCGATCGCGGTGACCGGGCAGGGCGACGGCACCTGGCTGATCGATGATGACGGGCGGCCGGTTGCGCCGGCACTGCTGTGGCTCGACTCGCGCGCGGGGCGGTTGGTCGAGGAGATCCGCGCCAGCGAGCGCAACGGGCTGCTCTACCGCCGCACCGGCTCCGGGCTCAATGCCTGCCAGCAGGGGCCGCAACTGGCGTGGCTGCAGGCGCATATGCCCGAGGCGATCGCCAGGGCGGCAACCGCGTTCCATTGCAAGGACTGGCTCTATTTCCTGCTCACCGGCGAGCGTGCAACCGATCCGTCGGAAGCCACGTTCTCCTGCGGCGATTTCCGCAAGCGCGGCTTCGATGCGGAGACCGCAGGGTTGATCGGCATTGCCGACCTGACGCACCTGTTCCCGCAAGTCGTCGACGGTGCGGTCATGACGCATCCGCTCACCACGGCGGCGGCCATCGAGATCGGCCTGCCGGAAGGCGTACCGGTCTGCCTCGGCTATGTCGACGTGATCTGCAACGCACTCGGGGCCGGGCTCTACGATCCGTCACCCGAGGTCGGCTGCACCATCATCGGTTCGACCGGCATGCATATGCGGCTGGTGTCGAGCGCCGACGCGGTGACGCTGAACCGCGAGGCAACCGGCTACACCATGCCGTTCCCGGTGCCGGGTCACTATGCCCAGATGCAGTCCAACATGGCGGCGACGCTGAACATCGACTGGATGCTCGATCTCGCCTGCGACTTGCTGGCGGCGGAGGGCGTGACGCGCACGCGGACCGAGCTGATCCGCCGGCTCGACGATCAGGTGCTGCGGGCCAAGCCCGGCGAGGTGCTGTTCCATCCGTTTATTTCAGATGCGGGTGAACGTGGCCCGTTCGTCGCGCACGAGGCCAGCGCGCAATTCTTCGGCCTGCGCTCGCGCCATCGCTATGGCGACCTGATGCGCGGCGTGATGGAGGGCCTGGCCTTCGCCGCACGGGATTGCTACGCCGCGATGGGGTCGCTGCCGCGCGATGTCCGAATCACCGGCGGCGCGGCGAAGAGCCGTGCGCTTGGTGCCATCCTCGGGGCCGCGCTGGATTGCGACGTCCGGATCTGCAGCCGCGCCGAGGCCGGCGCGGCAGGTGCGGCGATGATCGCCGCGGTCGCGATCGATGCCTATCCCGACATGCGCGCCTGCGCAGAGCAGTGGGTTACGCCGCATCTGAGCGCCCCGCAATCGCCCGATGCCGCGCTGGCGAAGCGCTACGCCAGCATCTTCCCGACCTATCTCGATGCACGGCTGGCGTCGCGGCCGGTCTGGAAGCAACTCGCCGCGCTGCGCGCCGGAGGCGACCATGTCTAAGTCCATCGCCATCGTCGGCGACCGTTTCATGCTGCCGTCGGTGTTCGCCGAGCATATCCGCGCGGCCTGCGGCAATGGCGTCGATATCCGTTCCCTGGAGCAGCCCTGGCCGGACGAGCCGATGGAGCACGGTTACGCCGGCTCGAAGCTCGATGGCCTGAAGGAATTCATGGGGCAGCCTGACGAGATCATCGACTTCATCGGCGATGCCGAGCTGCTCGTCACCCACCTGGCGCCGATCTCGCGGTCGATGCTGGAGCGGTTGCCGACGCTGAAGTTTATTGCGGTGTCGCGGGGCGGCCCTGTCAACATCGACATGCAGGCGGCGCGCGACCACAACGTGCTGGTGGTCAATACGCCCGGCCGCAATGCGAGTGCGGTGGCGGAGTTCACCATCGGCGCCATTCTCGCCGAGACACGCCTGATCCGCAGCGGTCATGAGGCGCTGCGTGGCGGGGAGTGGCGCGGCGATCTCTATCGCGCCGACCGCACCGGGCGCGAGCTCGGCGAGATGACGGTCGGCATTGTCGGCTACGGCGCGATCGGCAGCCGTGTCGTCAAGCTGCTGAAGGCGTTCGGCTGCAGGATCCTGGTCGCCGATCCCTATGTCCAGCTCAGCGCCCAGGACCGCAATGACGGCGTCGAGCATGTCGCGCTCGGTGAGCTGCTCGGCCGCGCCGACGTCATCACGCTGCACGCGCGGGTGACGCCGGAGACCACCCGCTTCATCGGGCGCGACGCGCTGGCGCGGATCAAGCCGGGCGCGTTCCTGATCAACACCGCGCGCGGCCCGCTGGTCGATTACGAGGCGCTGCATGACGCGCTGGCATCAGGCCATCTCGGCGGCGCCATGCTCGATACCTTCGCGGTCGAGCCCGTCCCCGAGGACTGGCCGCTCTTGCGACTTCCCAACGTCACGCTGACGCCGCACATCGCCGGCGCCTCCGTGCGTACCGTCACCGTGGCCGCCGAGCAGGCGGCCGAAGAGGTTCGCCGCTTCCTGGCCGGCGAGCCGCCACGCAATCCGTGCTGAAGAGCAAGCCGTGTTGAAGAGAAAGGCAGTCCGTATGACCCGTGAGGAACGACAATTGCGCGAGGCTGTTATCGCCAAGTGCCGATGGATGAATGCGTCGGGTCTCAACCAGGGGACATCAGGCAACATCTCCGCCCGCTACAAGGACCGGATGCTGATCACGCCGTCGGCAACCCCCTATGATTCGATGAAGCCGGAGATGATCGCGTCGATGCCGCTCGAGGGCGACTACGGCACGTGGGAGGGGCCGCTGCAGCCGTCCACCGAATGGCGCTTCCATCTTGACATCACGCGCGCCCGGCCCGATGTCGGCGCCATCGTCCATACCCACTCGACCTACGCGACCGTGCTCGCGATCGCGCGTAAGCCGATCCCGGCTTGCCACTATATGATGGCGGCGTTCGGCGGCACCGACATCCGCTGCGCCGGCTACGCGCGCTACGGCACCAAGGAATTGTCCGACCACGCGATCGCGGCGCTGGAGGGCCGCAATGGCTGCCTGCTCGCCAACCACGGCATGATCGCGCTCGGCGCCAATCTCGACAAGGCGATGTGGCTCGCGGTCGAGCTCGAGACCATCGCGCGGCAATACTACCTCTCGCTCGCGCTCGACTCGCGGATCATCCTGTCCGACGAGGAGATCGCCGACACCGCGAAGGGGTTCTCCACCTACGGCTTGCAGGCGCCGAAGCCGAACAAGGCCCGCGCGACGGCCAAGGCGGCGCCGCGTCGCGCCGAGAAACGGCGTAGCAGCAAACGATGACGGGCACTGCGCCGGTCGCAGGCAGGGATCACGGGCTGGTCGATATCGCGGTCATCGGTGGCGGCATCAACGGCGCCGGCATCGCCCGTGATGCCGCCGGCCGCGGGTTGAAGGTCCTGCTCTGCGAGAAGGATGATTTCGCCGAGGGCACCTCGTCCCGCTCCGGCAAGCTGATTCATGGCGGGCTGCGCTATCTCGAATACTACGAGTTCCGCCTGGTGCGCGAGGCGCTGATCGAGCGCGAGGTGCTGCTCGCGTCCGCGCCGCACATCATCTGGCCGATGCGCTTCGTGCTGCCGCATTCGCCGGAGCAGCGGCCGGCCTGGCTGGTCCGCACCGGACTGTTGCTCTACGACCATCTCGGCGGCCGCAAACAGCTGGCGGCGAGCCGCAGCCTGGATCTGTCGCAGGCCCCGGAGGGCGCGCCGCTGCACAAGCAGTTCCGGCGGGGCTTCGAATATTCAGACTGCTGGGTCGATGACAGCAGGCTGGTGATCCTCAATCTGATCGATGCCGCGCAGAACGGCGCCCGCATCCTGCCGCGCACGCGGGCGGTGCGTGCGCGCCGGGACGGCGAGACCTGGCTGCTCGAGATGCAGGGCGATGACGGCACCGCGCAGGTTGTGCGGGCGCGCGCGCTGGTCAACGCCGCCGGGCCATGGGTGCAGGATGTCATCCAGGGCGTGACCGGGCTGAACTCTGCCCAGAGCGTGCGGCTGGTGAAGGGCAGTCACATCGTGGTGCCGAAATTCTGGGACGGGCCGCAGGCCTATCTGCTGCAAAATACCGATCGGCGGGTGATCTTCGTCAATCCCTACGAGGACGATCTCGCATTGATCGGCACGACAGACATTCCCTATCAGGGCCGTGCCGAGGACGTCGCGATCGGCGAGGACGAGACGGATTATCTGCTGCAGGTGCTGCGACGCTATTTCCGGACGCCGCCGCAGCCGAGCGAGATCGTGCACGCCTTCTCCGGCGTTCGGCCGCTCTACGATGACAATGCCGACAATCCGTCGGCCGTGACGCGCGACTATGTGTTCGAGGTTCACGGCGCCGAGGGCGCGCCGCCGCTGCTCTCGATCTTCGGTGGCAAGATCACGACCTATCGCCGGCTCGCCGAGCAGGCGATGCAGCGCCTGGCGCCGTGGTTTCCAAAACTGTCGTCGGCCTGGACCGCGCACCGGCCGCTGCCGGGCGGCGACATCGGCGGCAGCTTCGATGATTTCTCCCGCGCGCTGACGAGCGACTATCCCGATCTGCCGCAAAGGCTGATCCATCACTATGCGCGTCTCTACGGGACACGCGCGCGCGAGCTGCTCGGCTCGACCCGCATCCTGGCCGATCTGGGCCAGCATTTCGGCGGCGATTTCTATGAATGCGAGGCGGCGTATCTGCGCGCGAAGGAGTGGGCCAAGTTGCCTGCCGACTTCCTGGATCGGCGCACCAAGCACGGCTTGCATTTGACGCCGACGGAGCGGCTGGCATTCGAGAGCTGCATCTAGGGCGGCATCTGCATCAAGGTGAAGGCCTGTTTCGATCTCGCCCGTCGATCCAGCTGCCCTTATGCGACTGCAGCGGAAGCTCGTCGTGATCCTCACCGGTCCCGATGCGAAGGGAGGCGATTGGCCGATCGAATCGGTCCGGATCGATTGGATCATACCTGATCCGAATATCCGGTCGGCTGCAGTTCTAATTCTGCCAGGCGGGCGACAGCCCCGTGTCGCCTCCTATCGCTGAGGATAGTCCACGGAGTGATGTTCGTCACGGAAAAGTCGGGGATGGGAACGAGAATCTATGGCAAGGAGCTTGGACCTGCCGGTCGGAGCTTGCGCGCCTGCTGTATATTTGGCGATGCATGGGGTGGCGCCGTCCTTGCCCTGGTGATGCATGCGATGCTTCCGGTGCCGCTTGAAGGAGGCTGGATGGTCGCGGTATCCCCGTTCACTCCATCTCGCGCTTGCCGAGTCTTTCGTTCGACTTGACGGGCGCAACGGTTTCATCCGGAATAGCCGCTGCCGGTATTGGCTTACACAACACTTTGGCGAAACCAAATGATGATCAGCGCAGACGTGTCCAGCATACTGGATCGCATTCTCGATGCGGCAACCGACAACCTCAGGTTCGCGAAGATTCTGATTCAGATCGGTCTCGATCCCAATGACGTGACTTGGAACGCCATCTTCAGCCGCCTGCTGGAAATCTTTCTGCACAACATCACCCTGGCAAACATGTTCGCTTTGGTCGGCGCGACCTTCTTTGTCGCCACCCTTCTGACGCAGACCATGGTCCCGCTCCGAGTCGCCAACATGATCGGTTGCGTATTCTTTGCCATCTTCGGTGCGCTCACTGGAGCCATCACAACGTTTCTGCTTTATCTCCTGATGGTTCCCATCAACGCCTACCGCCTTCATCAAATGCTCGCTCTGGTGAAGAAGGCGCGCACGGCAACGCAGGGCGACATGTCGATGGAGTGGCTCAAGCCGTTCATGACCCAGCGCAAGTATCGCCAGGGCGAAATCTTGATGAAGAAAGGTGACGCAGCCAACGAAATGCTGCTGACAGTTACCGGCAGATTCCGAGTCATTGAAATCAACGTCGATGTTCCGCCGGGCCGCCTGATGGGCGAACTCGGTTTCCTCACGCCTGACAACCGCCGGACCGCGACCATCGAATGTATCGAGGACGGGCACGTTCTAACCATCACTTATGAAAAGCTGCTCGAGATCTACTTCCAGAACCCGCAGTTCGGCTATTATTTCCTTGTCTTGACGAGCCAGCGCCTCCTGGAAAATCTCGCGCGGGCCGAAGCCATCATCGCGCAGAACAAGATCGCGGTGCAGACCGCCTCCGCGAGCTGACGGTGGAGTAGCACGGGTATCCCGATAATCGTCAAACGGCACTTCTGCATCGCCGGTGAATTCAAAAGCGTTAGCAACGCCGACGACCGATTTTTGGCCAATGGCTCTGGTAGCTTGCAATTGCCTCTTTTTCGATTGAGGGAGGCGTCCCTTTCTGGATCGTCCACTCGTCCGTTCGCACATCAACGCAGTTGGATAGGGCGGACAGCTTTCCCGCCGACGGAGAAGGGAGTGGCGAGCGGCAGGCGTTCCGCGCGGTCAGGTCAAAAAGCCGTCTATGGCGGCCAAACCGGATGGCGGATCTTCCAGATACTGTCGCATCGACTCATCCTGCGAGTTGGTCCGACGTCCTCGCGAACTTGCGCACGAACGAAGAGTACGCGCATCTGGTGCGGTCGTCGCGCGACGGGCAACGAGGACCCAGTACGACACTGATATTCTTGGTGGGCCCGGCAGGACTCGAACCTGCAACCAGACCGTTATGAGCGGCCGGCTCTAACCATTGAGCTACAGGCCCCGCCGCCTTGCGGGCCGCGGGGGGCGGCCGGCAACGGTGCGGGCTCCGTTTACAGGCTGCG
>NZ_LGHK01000053.1 GCF_001908235.1 Bradyrhizobium sp. NAS96.2 | reverse complement strand
CGGCGGCGTCCAGCCGGCGTCCGCGCATCGCCATCCGCATCCCCCCGGTGCGCAATCGCCGATGGCTCGCCAGGCCGAGATCCCCGGCATCGCCGCGGTCATCGCGGTGGCCTCCGGCAAGGGCGGGGTCGGCAAGTCGACCACGGCGCTCAACCTCGCGCTCGGCCTGCGTGACCTCGGCCTGCGCGTCGGGCTGCTCGACGCCGATATCTACGGCCCGTCGGTACCGCGGCTGACCGGCATCCGCGAGAAGCCGCAGCTCAACGACGACAAGAAGATGGTCCCGCTGGTGCGCTTCGGCCTGTCGATCATGTCGATCGGCTTCCTGGTCGAGGAGGACACCGCGATGATCTGGCGCGGGCCGATGGTGATGTCCGCGATCACCCAGATGCTGCGCGACGTGGCCTGGGGCACGCTCGACGTGCTGGTCGTCGACATGCCGCCGGGCACCGGCGACGCGCAGCTCACGCTGGCGCAGAACGTCCCGCTCAAGGGCGCCGTCATCATCTCGACGCCGCAGGACCTTTCGCTGATCGACGCGCGGCGCGGGCTTGCAATGTTCAAGAAGGTCAATGTGCCGGTGCTCGGCATCGTCGAGAACATGAGCTATTTCCAGTGCCCGCACTGCGGCACGCGCTCGGACATCTTTGGCCATGGCGGCGCCCGCCACGAGGCCGAGAAGCTCGGGGTGCCGTTCCTTGGCGAGGTCCCCCTGCACATCGCGATCCGCACCGCCTCCGACTCCGGCAATCCGGTGGTCGAGAGCGAGCCGGACGGCCCGCACGCGGCGATTTACCGCGCGATCGGCAGCAAGGTCCGTGAGCAGCTGCAAGGCGTGATCGCCGCCGCCTGAGCCGGCGCGGTTCTCTCTGCGAGCCGAGGCGCTCCGGCGGGCTTTCTTCACAGGCCCGTCGCTCGCGGGCGATTGCTGAATCGGTTCCGCCCTGTATGTTTGTGCGGGACTGGCCGAATCATACCACCCTTCGATCAATTGAAGGCGGCCAAGGGATGAAGCCGAAACCGCGGGAACGGTCGTGGGGCGACCATCGACATGGCAGCATCACGCGAGGCAGACAAAGAACGCAAACATCTGACGCGGGAGAAGCGCGAAGAGGCCTCCCGGGTGGCGTTCAACGTTGCGAAGAAGTCCGAGTCCATCGGCGAAGCTGCGGCGACGATCTCGAAGATGTATGGCGTCAGCAAAACAACCGCACAAAGCTGGATCCGGCGCGGGAAGCATTTGGCCGATAAAGCCAAGAAATCGCGGGAGGCGACGCGGCGCTGATTGCCGTGGTAACCCGGTGGTTGAAAAGCCGCCGGACGGCCCGTGCGCGGCGATTTACCGCGCGATCGGCGGCAAGGTCCGCGAGCCGCGGCAGGCGTCGTCGCCACCGCCTGGGCCCGTATTTTTCGGCAGATTTTCCGCATCATCAGACTTTCGTTTAATTGGCGCGGTCATGCCATTGTCGCGTTTCCGTGGGGCCGCCTTCCGTGTTAAAGCGCCGTTCCAGAGCGCCTCGGCGGGCCTTTGCAACCGTCCCGCCGGAGAATTGCTTGCGGTCACTGGGAAACGCCCCTCAAGGAGAAGCCTTACGATGAAGCGTCGTGATTTTTTGAAAGTTTCTGCGGCCGGTGCTGCCGCGACGGCGGTTGCTGCGCCGGCGATCGCGCAGTCCTCGCCTGAAATCAAGTGGCGCCTGACCTCGAGCTTCCCGAAGTCGCTGGACACCATCTATGGCGGCGCCGACCAGGTGGCGAAGTACGTCGCCGAAATGACCGACAACAAGTTCCAGATCCAGGTGTTCGCGGCGGGTGAAATCGTCCCCGGCCTGCAGGCGCTGGACGCGACGTCGAACGGCACGGTCGAGATGTGCCACACCGTGTCTTACTACTATGTCGGCAAGGACCCGACCTTTGCGATCTACGCGTCGGTGCCGTTCGGCCTCAACGCCCGCATGCAGAATTCCTGGTGGTACCAGGGCGGCGGTGAGGCGCTCGGCAACGAGTTCTTCAAGAAGTTCGGCGTGATCGGCTTCCCCTGCGGCAACACCGGCACCCAGATGGGCGGCTGGTTCCGCAAGGAGATCAAGACGGTCGCTGATCTCTCCGGCCTCAAATTCCGCATCGGCGGCATTGCCGGCCAGGTGCTGCAGAAGGTCGGCGTGGTGCCGCAGCAGCTCGCCGGCGGCGACATCTATCCGGCGCTGGAAAAGGGCACCATCGACGCTGCCGAGTGGGTCGGTCCCTATGACGACGAGAAGCTCGGCTTCCAGAAGGTCGCCAAGTACTACTACTACCCGGGCTTCTGGGAAGGCGGCCCGACCGTGCACGCCTACTGCAACCTCGAAAAGTGGAACGCGCTGCCGAAGAACTACCAGGCGATCCTGACCAACGCGACCGCCAACGCCAACAGCTGGATGGCTGCGCGCTACGACATGCAGAACCCCTCGGCGCTGAAGCGGCTGGTCGCCAGCGGCACGCAGCTGCGTCCGTTCACCAACGAGGTGCTCGAGGCCTGCCTCAAGGCGACCAACGAGCTGTGGGGTGAAATCTCGGCCAAGAACGCCGACTTCAAGAAGTCGATCGATGCCATGCAGGCGTACCGCTCCGACCAGTATCTGTGGTGGCAGGTCGCCGAGTACACCTTCGACAGCTTCATGATCCGCTCGCGCACCCGCGGCTGATGGAAGTGGACGAGCGTTCGCGCCAAGAGAACGCATCCAGATAGAAGCGGCAGCTGCGGTCCTGAGGATCGAGGTCCGCCAAAAAGCTTCGACTTAAGTAGCCCGGCCTTCGCAAGAAGGTCGGGCTTTTTGCGTCTGGCGTTCGGGGAGGGGATGTTCCATGCTCGCGCCCAAGCCTCGGCATGAAGGCAGCCCACGATCGGACTTCGATCGTGACGGCAAAGAAGAGCAAGCGCGACACCGCAAAAGACGGTCGACGCTTCGGCGACACAACCAGCCAAGGGTAGGATTCAACAATGAAGCGAAGAGATTTCATCAAGGTCACGGGTTTAGGCGTTGCAGGTGCGGCCACGATTGCGGCGCCCGCGATCGCGCAATCGATGCCCGAGATCAAATGGCGAATGACGACAAGCTGGCCGAAGTCGCTCGACACGCTGCATGGCGGTGCCGAGCTGATGGCCAAGGCGGTCGGTGAAGCGACCGACAACAAATTCCAGATCCAGACCTTTGCCGCCGGCGAGATTGTACCGGGCCTGCAGGTGCTCGACGCCGTGCAAAGCGCAACCGTCGAGATGGGCCACACTGCCTCCTATTACTATTTCGGCAAGGACCCGACCTTCACCTTCGGTTCGTCCGTGCCGTTCGGCCCGAACTCGCGGCTCAATCAGGCGTGGTACATGCTTGGCGGCGGTAAGGAACTGCTCAACGGGTTCTACAAGAGCTACAACGTCACCTCGCTGCTTGCCGGCAATACCGGCTGCCAGATGGGCGGCTGGTTCCGTAAGGAGATCAACAGCGTCGACGATCTCAAGGGCCTCAAATTCCGCATCGGCGGCTTCGCCGGGCGTGTGATGCAGAAGCTCGGCTGCGTCCCGCAGCAGCTTGCGGGCGGCGACATCTATCCGGCGCTGGAGAAGGGCACGATCGATGGTGCGGAGTGGGTTGGTCCCTATGACGACGAGAAGCTCGGCTTCTACAAGGTCGCGCCGCACTACTACTTCCCGGGCTGGTGGGAAGGCGGCCCGATGCTGCTGGCGATCGTCAATCTCGACAAGTGGAACGCGCTGCCGAAGTTCTATCAAAACGTGCTGGAGCAGGCCGGCCATCTCGCCAACAACTGGATGATGGCACGGTACGATCAGGCCAACCCGCTCGCGCTGAAGAAGTTGCTTGCCGCGGGCACCAAGCTGCATCCGTTCCCTGCGCCGGTGATGGAGGCCTCCTTCAAGGCCGCCAAGGAGCTGCATGCCGAGGTCGCGGCAAGCAACGCCAATTTCAAGAAGGTCTATGACTCGCTGACGTCGTTCTCCAACAACGGCTATCAATGGTTCCAGGTCGCCGAAGTTGGATATGACAATTTCATGGCGCGCCACTCTCAGGTCTGACGCCACGCGCCTTCAACGCCGGCACTAATCCCGGGGCAGGGCTCCGGGATTTTTGTTTGGAGCCGGCGAGCGCCGGGGCGAATGGATGCCTTTTCGCCGGACGAATGCTTTTTGGCCCGATTCGTGCTAGCGTTGTGGAGGAGCATGAATCAGGGCGCCATATGCGTTTCCTCGGTCTTTTCCTTCGGACGCTGTTTCTGATCGTTGTGGTGGTCATCACCGCACGCGTCGCCAGCCCGCAAAACGAAACCATCTGGTCCGCCTACGAGACGCCGTCCGATTTCTTTCGCACCCTCCTGGGCGCCGCGGTCTGCCTGTTCGTCGCCGCTCAGATATTCACGTATTCGAGAGATCCGGCTGAGATGCGCAGGTGGGTCGTCATCGGGGGGACCGCGCTTCCGCTGGCG
Organism: Bradyrhizobium sp. NAS96.2; assembly: GCF_001908235.1. Lineage (GTDB taxonomy): Bacteria > Pseudomonadota > Alphaproteobacteria > Rhizobiales > Xanthobacteraceae > Bradyrhizobium. Next base: position 14,880 of record NZ_LGHK01000053.1, on the reverse strand, counting down.
CTGCTCTGCGCGGCCGTCATCTGGTAGGCGGCTTCGCGGGTCGCATCGGGCATTGTCGGCCGAAACCGGCGCGACGGTCAGTAACCGAGCCCGTCTACCGAGCTGCAGCTCAAGCGGTAGGTGTCGCCCCGTCTGGGCGACGATCTCCGCAACGGAATATTGTCCAGCCGTGTTCTGACAAATCGTGGCCCGTTCGATGGGGTGACCTCGAAGGTCACTTTCACAAGCCAATATCCCATCGGCGCGTAGGGTAGCTCTTCAGCATGCAGAACCCTGACCGTGCAATCGTTCGGGCTGACGGGAGAGGCCTCGGCGCTCGACAGGGCGCCCAAGCATAGCGCTGCTGTCAACGACACGACGCCCAAGCCAGCGCACTTCATGGCGTGTTTCCTTCACAAGGCGTTTGCCTGACACGGTGCCGGGCGGTTGCCATTGGCGCGATCCCGCCGATCAAAACGGAAACGGGAACGCGCGCACGGGGACGCGGCTCTCGAAGCCCAATCCGGTGGCCGGTCCGGTGCGGTAATGGCCATTATAATGCCCGCCGCCTGGGCAGTAATTCGGATCAAGGCGCGCTTGATCGTCGACCTTTTGGCGATGACTTCGCTGCTGATAGCGTGTCTGCCAGCACCGGCAGTCCTGGTCGCAGGCAAGCCGTACCCGAACGGCGCCTGCGGGGTGTTGCGACGACAGCCTCGTGACGTGCAAGGGCGCCGCGCTGGCGTCCGATGCCATCAGGGCGATCGCCGCGGCGATGAGAAACAACAGCGTTGCGTTTTTCATATTCGAGCCGATCAGCGTGAATCCCGGGAGCCAAGTCAATTGCGGAAGCGTGCCGCTATTTCTTCGGCAATGGCTTTGGCGGCGACGGTGGGGGTGTTGGTGCGCTCGCCTGCGGAGCCGGAACCACCGGGTTCTTCTGGACGGTCGGCCCGCCGAGATTGCTTGGCTTTTTCGGGCCGCCGACCGCGCTCTGTGCGGACGCGGATCCCGCCCAGACCGCGAGCAGGACTGCCGCCAAAGTGAACATGTTTTTCATTCGCCGGATCCTCCAGTTCGTGTCTCGTGTGCCCCCGTTGGTCAGCGGGCAGGAGGCCCGTTTTCGCTGACCCGCTGCGGGGTGGCGGCGGGGGCGTCCTCCAGGACGCATTTGCGCCAGTCGTCGGATGCGCAGTTGGTCGGCCAACCGCCGCCGAGCGCCATGAACAGGGCGGCGCTGTCCGAGAGGCGCGTCGCCTGCGCCTGGACGCGGACCACCGCGGCCGTCAGGTAGACTTGCTGGGCATTGAGCACGACCACCTGGTTGACCTGCCCGAGGGCAAGCTGCTTCTGAATGATGTCGAGGCTGGCCTTGGCGGCGAGTTCGGCCTTGACCGCAGCCTGCAAGGCGCGCGCGTCGGCCTGCAGGCTCCGCAGGGCGTCGGCGACGTTCTGCATCGCCGTGACCACGGCCTGCCGATACAGCGCGTCGGCCTGGTCCACCGCGGCCTCCGCGGCCTTCTGCTTGTGGTAGAGCGTCAGGCCATCGAAGATCGGCTGGGTCGCGCTCGCCGCGATGGCGTAGAAGCTGGTTCCCGGCGTGAACAATTCGGCCAGGGTGAAGGCGGTGGTTCCGGTATTTCCGGTGATCGTGATGTTGGGCAGTCGCGCCGCGATCGCCACGCCGATCTGGGCGTTCGTCGAATGCAGCAGCGCCTCCGCGGCCCTCACGTCCGGACGCTGGCGTATCATCTTGCTCGGCAGGCTCACCGGCAGGTTTGCGGGGAGCGCGAGGCGGTCGAGCGTAAACTTTTGCAGGATCTCGTCAGCCGAAAATTGCCCGGCCAGCGAGGTCAGCAGGTCGCGCTGAACCGCGAGCTGCTTTTCTAGCGGCGGGAGCAACTGCTCGGACTGGGCCAGCGCGGCCTCCTGCGCCAGCACGTCGACCTGGGCGGCGCTGCCGGCCTTGAACTGGTTCTTCACGATCTCCAGAATGCCGCGTTCGATCTTCACGACGCGCTGGATCGCGCCGATCTGGCCCCGAAGTGACGCTTCCTGGATCGCCGCGGTGACGACGTTGGCCGTCAGCGTCAGGTAGGCCGCTTCCAGCTGGAACAGTTGTTGCTCGGAGATCGCGTCGAGACTCTCGACCGCGCGAACATTCTGGCCCCAGATGTCAGGCACGAAACTGACGTTCAATTGCGCGGTATGCAGCGAGAATACCGAAGGGGACTGGCCGCCCGGGCCCGAGCTCGAGGCGCCGGAAATCTGCTGCTGCGACGGCGTGTAGTTCGCACCGATCTGCGGGAAGAACAGCCCGCGCTGGGCCAGCGCGTTGTATTGCGCGATCCTGATCGACGCTTCAGCCGCCTGCAGGGAGGGGTTGTGCTCGACCGACATTTTGATCAACTCGTCGAGCGGCTTCGACCGGAATGCCGTCCACCATCGCAGCGACACGTCCTCGCCGCTGACGAAATGCTGCTTCGGTACGCTGGGGCTCCCGGCGTTGGTGCTGGGGGAGGCCAACTTCTCCGGTGTGTAGCGATCGACGTCTGGAGCGCCCGGCGGCACGAAATTCGGACCGACCGCGCAGCTCGCAAGCATGAGGGCTCCGGCCGCGACCGCCAGCGCGCGCATGGGGACGGCGGCTGCGTGGCGAGACATTTTTGCGCTGAGGGCGTGCATGACTGGGCGCCTCTAATGCGCTGCTTCGGGCGGCGCCGCGGCAGCCGTCTCGTCGGGCGAAGCGACACGCTCGCGCGACAGGAATATCTTGCGCAACGCCGGTGCGACGATCAGGAGCAACAGCGGACCGATGAACATGCCGCCGACTACGACCGTCGCAAGCGGCCGTTGCACCTGACTACCGATACCGTGCGACAGCGCGGCCGGAAACAGACCCACGCCCGCGGACAGCGCGGTCATCAGCATCGGCCGCATGCGCTGCTCGGCGCCGTTGAACACCGCCTCTGCGATGCTCATGCCCGAGGCCCGCAATTCGCGGAAATAGGTGATGTTGAGGATGCCGTCCATGACCGCGACGCCGAACAGCGAGATGAAGCCGATCGCTGCCGAGATCGAGAAATCGAGCCCGGCGAGGAACAGCGCGATCAGGCCGCCGCCGACCGCGAAGGGAATGCCGGCCAGCGCCAGCAGGCTGTCGCGCAGCGAGTTGAACAGGCTGTAGAGCAGCACGAAGATCAGCAGCAGTGTCACGGGCACGACGATCAACAGGCGCGCCTTGGCGGCCTGGAGATTGTCGAACTCGCCGGACCAGATCATCCGGTAACCGGTCGGAAGCTGCACGGCCTCGGCGACGCGTGTCTGCGCCTCCGCAACCGTGCTGCCGAGATCGCGGCCGCGCACGCTGAACTTGATCGGGATATAGCGCTGGCTGCGCTCGCGATAGATGAACGAGGCACCGGTATCGAGCGAGATGTCGGCGAGTTCGCTTAAGGGGATGTAGGCGTTGGTACCGGATGGCGTCTGGTAGGCGACCTTGATCTCGCGCACCTCGTCGATGCTCTGGCGGAACTTGGGATCGAGCCGGACCACAACGCCGAACTGCCGGTCGCCCTCGAGCACCGTCGTCGCGCTGGTGCCGCCGAGCGCAGCCTGCACCACGGTCGTGACGTCGCCTGTATTGAGACCGTAGCGCGCGGTCTTCTCCCGGTTGACCTTGATGTTGAGGTTGGGCTGCCCGACCAGATGGAAGATGCCGAGGTCGGCAACGCCGCGGATCTTGGCCATCTCCTGCGCGACCTTGCTCGCGAGCTGTTCGAGCACGGCAAGGTTCGGACCGATGATCTTGACCGAGTTCGCGCCCTTGACGCCCGACAGCGCCTCTTCGACGTTGTCCTGGATGTACTGCGAGAAGTTGAAGGTGACGCCGGGCAGCTCCTCGTCGAACTCCTTCTGCAATTCCTCGGTGAGTTTTTCCTTGGTCAGACCGGGCGGCCATTGGTCGAACGGCTTAATCGGCGCGAACAGCTCGACGTTCGAGAATGGCGAGGCGTCGCTGCCGTTGTCGGGGCGGCCGTGCTGTGACACCACCGTGGTGATCTCGGGATGACGCAACAGGATCTCGCGCATCTTGCGGGTCGGTTCGGTGCCGGCGTCGAGCGACATGGTCGGCGGCATCGAGGCGCGGATCCAGAAATTGCCTTCCTCAAGCGCAGGCAGGAATTCGCTGCCGAGCTGGCTCGCCGCAAGGCCGCTGAGCCCGAGGAAAATGATGCCGGCCGCGACCGCGAGCCGCAGATGCGTCAGCGACCAGCGCAGCACCGGCGTGTAGGCCTTGCGCAGCGAGCGCACGATGATGGTTTCGGTTTCCTGGATATGCCGTGGCAGCAGCAGCGATGCCAGCACCGGCGTCACCGTGAAGGTTGCCAGCAGCGCACCGGCGAGCGCGTAGCCGTAGGTTCGCGCCATCGGTCCGAAGATCTGGCCTTCTACGCCCTGCATGGTGAACAGCGGCACGAACGCGGTCACCGTGATGGCCGCGGTGAAGAACACCGCCTTGTCGACCTGCAACGCGCTGACGAAGATCATCCGCAACCGCTCGGTCCAGCCCGGCGCGGGCTGGCCGTTGCGCGTGGTCGGATCGCCTCCCCAGTAGCCCTCGGCGAGGTTCTGCAGCACGCGCAGCCGGTTCTCCGGGCTGGACTGGAAGTTGCGGAAGATGTTCTCCATCATGATGACAGCGGAATCGACGATGATGCCGAAGTCGACCGCGCCGAGCGACAGCAGGTTGGCGTCCTCGCCCTGCAGCACCAAGATGATGATCGCGAAGAACAGCGCGAACGGGATGTTGGCGCTGACGATCAGCGCGCTGCGCAGGTCGCCCAGGAACACCCACTGGATCACGAACACCAGCAGGCAGCCGAACATCAAATTGTGCAGCACGGTGTGGGTCGTGACGCTGACCAGCGAGGTGCGGTCGTAATACGGGACCACCTTGACGCCGGGCGGCAGGGTGCCGTCGCTGTTGATCTTGGCGACTTCCTCCTGGACCTTTGGCACGATGTCGTTGGTATGCTGGGTGCGACCCATGACGACGATTGCCGCGGCGACATCGTCGCTCTTGTCCTTTCCTGCGATGCCGAGCCGCGGCACATAGCCGACCGAAACCTTGGCGACGTCCTTGATCTGGATCGGCAGTCCGCTGGATTGCGTCAGAACGACGTTCTCGATGTCGCGGACCCTGTAGCCTTTGGTGACATCGTCCTCGCCGCCGGAGTTGATCAGGCCGATGCCGCGGATGTTGACGGATTGCTGGCCGATCGCGATCTCGCGGCCGCCGACATTGACGTTGGAATTGCCGAGCGCGCTGATCAGCTGCGGCACGGTGATGTTATAGGCCTCGAGCTTTGCAAGATCGGCGTCGACGTTGAACTGCTTGGTGGTGCCGCCCCAGGAGTTGATCTGCACGACACCCGGTATCGTCATCAGCCGGCGCGCGACGACGTAATCCTGCAGCGTCCTGAGATTGGTCAGGCCGAAATTCGGTGGACCGACCAGCTGGTAGCGGTAGATCTCGCCGACCAGGCTCGACTGCTGGATCTGCGGGATCTGGTTGCCGGGAAGCTGGACGTTCTGCGTGAGGTTGTTGGTGGCCTGCGAGAGCGCGAAATAATAATCGACGCCGTATTTGAAGGTGACGCGCACGAACGACAGGCCGTAGAACGAGGTCGAGCGGATGTTGACCACGCCAGGGGTCGAGTACAGTCCGACCTCCATCGGGATCGTGTAGTATTTCTCCATCTCCTCGGCGGAGAGGCCGGCGGCCTGCGCCGTGATCTCGAGGATGACGGGCGCCGGGTTCGGATAGGCCTCGATGTTCAGCTTGGCGAACGCGGCGAATCCGGCGGCGCAGAACACGGCAAGGCCGAGCACGATGACGGCGCTTCGGGTCAGACCGAATTGAAGGAGGCTCTTGATCAAGGCGCTGCACTACTCTCGAGCGGACCTGGGCGCGGCTGGCACGGGCTAGCCGCTGGCCGCGTTGGCGAACTTGTTGCTGAGGAAGATCGCGCCGGTGGAGGCGACCTTCTCGCCGGCTGCGAGGCCGCTGAGGATCTGCCGCCAGCCGTCCTGCTCCATGCCGATCGTCACCGAGCGGCGGTCGAACTTGCGGCTGTCGGTCGTGACCCACACCGTCATCGTCCCGTCGCCCTCGCGCACGATGGCATCAAGTGGAACGCTCACCGACAGTTTCGGCGGCTCGGTTTCGATGGTGAAGCTCGCCAGCATGCCGGCGCGCAGCTTGTGCTGGGGATCGTCGATCACCGAACGCACCAGCTGGCGGTGCGAGTTTGGATCGATGTTGAGGCCAAGCGTCGTCACGCGGCCGCGAAACACCTCGTTCGGATAGGCTGGCACCCGCACCTCGACCGGCTGGCCGATCCGGTAGGAGGGGGCATCGGTCTCGATCACATTGGCGACCATCCACATCGTCGAGATGTCGGCCAGCGAATAGGGCGCCGGCGCATTGCCGGGTTGCACGAAGAGACCCGGCGCGGCATTGCGGGCAATGATCCGGCCGGAGATCGGGCTCGGCACCACCAGGATGGAATCGACCTTGCGGTCGGCGACGATGCGATCGATCTCGGCATCGGTCTTGCCGAAGATGCGCACCGCGTCGCGGCCGGCCTTGTAGTTGCCCTCGGCGGTCTGCTGGTCCGACGTCGCCTGGTCGACGTCCTTCTGCGCGCCGCCGCCGGTCTTCAGCAGCTGCCTGACCCGCGCCAGCGTCCTGGTCTGCAATTCGAGCACGCCGGCCGAGGCGAGCAGCGACGATTCGGCCTGCAACAGATCGGGGCTGTCGATGGTGAACAGCCTGTCGCCCTTCGCAACCTCGTCACCGACGTTGAGCGGCGTGTCGACGATCCTGCCGGGATTTGAGGTAAACGCCTGCACCAGCATGTTCTGGTTGAAATCGATCGAGCCGACCGCGTTCTTCAGTGTCCGGAACGAACGCTGCTCCGCGGCCATGACCTTCATGGAGGCCGCCTGCTTGTCGTTCAGCGCAACATATTGCTGCTCGACATTGACATCCTGCGGCGCGGTCTCCTGCACGGCCTTGGCGCTCACGACACCATCGGCTCGCGTCGTGAGCCACGCGCCGGCGAGAAGCGCCGCCAGCACCGGCATCGCCGCAAAGCCCATAAATCTCATTCGAAATGACATCTCTCGCCCGGCCAATACTGCATGAAAGCCCCGCGCGGGAGACGAGGTCTTGCCGCATGGTGGGCCGTCGTCGATCTCCCGGTGAGAGCGGATGAACAGTTATCAGGGCTAGCTGACGCCAGCCTTACATTTGCCCTTTTCGGCGGTGGGCGGGATCTGCGAATTTTGATTGCGGCGGGTGCGGGTTTATCTATTTTGCATGAGGACAGAAGCGACCCCGCATACCAAAACATAGCGCTGTCAGCGGCAATTCAGGCGCTATGCTTTAATTGCGTGTCGTTTGCATATCGGCCTTGCCCAGCGCGCGATCCGTTGCGAATTGGTCGCTTGGCTGGCGCATCGCAACAGGGTGTGCAAACAGAAGGCCGATCGAATGAAGACAGGAATGCCGCGATGCGCCTTCTGATCGTCGAGGACAACGTCGAACTCTCGCGACTGCTTGCCAGCGGGCTGATGGCGGCGAGTTACGAGTCCGATATCGTTAATAGCGTCGCCGAGGCGCGCGATGCGCTGCGCAGCGTCAGCTATGCTGCCATGATCCTCGATCTCGGTCTGCCCGACGGCGATGGCCTGTCGGTGCTGTCGGAGCTGCGCCGCAGGAACGACCCGCTGCCGGTCCTCGTGCTGACCGCGCGCAACGGACTGCAGGATCGGGTCAACGGCCTGCGTAGCGGCGCGGACGACTATCTGGCGAAACCGTTCGCGTTGGAAGAGCTGGTGGCGCGGCTCGAAGCCATCTTGCGCCGGCCCGGCCAGTTGCTCGGCTCGTCGCTTAAGCTCGCCAATCTCGTCTACGACACCGAGAGCAAGCAGGTGTTCGTCGATGGCGCGCCGCACGTGTTCTCGGCGCGTGAGACGTCGGTGCTCGAGATCCTGCTGCGGCGGCAGGGACGGGTGGTGCCGAAGAAGAATGTCGAGGATCATATCTTCGGCCTGTCGGGCGAGGTCGCCTCGAATGCGGTCGAGGTTTACGTGTCGCGGCTGCGCAAGCTGCTCAGCGAGCACGACGCCAAGATCGTGATCCACACCATCCGCGGTGTCGGCTACCTGATGGCGGAGGAGAAATAGGGGTGGTGTTCCGCTTCACGTCGCTGACCTCGCGGATCGTGTTTCTGCACATCGTGGCGGTCGCGGTCGCCGCGATCTTCCTGCCGCTGCTGCTGCTGTGGCTCTTGAACTCGGAGATCAACCAGCTGCATCGCGAAGCGATGCGCGATCAGGCGGCCGATCTCGGCCAGAACCTCTCGGTAGATTCCGCCGGCAAGGTCGTGCTCAACCTGCCGGACAGCCTGAGAGGGCTCTATTCCGACGCCTATGGCCGCTACCGCTACGACATCTACGATGCGGACGACAATCTGCTGTTTTCGTCGCATCGCACGCCGCCGCGGCTGCCGGTTTCGGTGGACCGGATTTCCGGCGCCAGCGTCACCCAGCTCGTCGGCGGCCAGACGCTGCGCATCCAGGTCGCCGAGGACCTGTCGCATCGCGACGTCATCATCGACGACATCGTCTCCAATTTCTTCCGGCGGGTCGGCTGGATCACCATCCCGATCCTCCTGATCCTGCTTGCGACCGACATCCTGATCTTCCGCCGCGCCGTGATTCCGCTGTTGCGGGCCTCGGAGGAGGCGAGGAGCATCGGGCCGGCCAGGACCGACATCCGCCTTCCGACGGACGGGATTCCGAGCGAGATCCTGCCGCTGGTGACCGCCGTCAACCAGGCCTTCGACCGCCTGGAGGATGGATTTCACGTGCAGCGCCAGTTCACGGCCGATGCTGCGCATCAGCTGCGCACGCCGCTCGCGATCCTGAGGACCCGGATCGAGACGCTGGATATCAGCAAGGGGACCAAGGAGCTGCATGCCGACATCGAGAGCATGAGCCGTATCGTCAGCCAGCTGCTCGAGATCGCCGAGCTCGATACGTTGGTGCTGGACCCCGGCGAGACCGCGGACCTGCGCGCCGTGTGCGCCGAGGTGGTCGGCTCGATCGCGCCCTACGCGCTGGCGCAGCAGAAGGATATCGCGCTGCGCGGCACCGACGGTCCGGTGCGGGTCAAGGGCAATGCCGAGATGCTGCAGCGCGCGATCTTCAACCTGGCGGAGAACGCCATCAAGTACACCGCCGATGCGACCTCGGTCGATGTCGAGGTGCATGAGGACGGTTCGGTGCAGGTGCGGGACTGCGGGCCCGGCATTGCGCCCGCCGAGCAGGGCCTGGTGTTCCAGCGCTTCTGGCGCGGCGATCGTCAGCGCCACCGCACCGATGGTGCAGGGCTCGGGCTCTCGATCGTCCGCGGCGTCGTCGACGATCACGACGCGACGATCAAGGTCGAGAACCTGCCGTCGGGCGGTGCCCAGTTCACGCTGAGCTTCCGCCTTGCCAAGGCGGAGCCGGCGACCGCCTGAGAGGCCCGGTCCGTGGCGCCCGTCGTGCCGCGGCCCGCCGGTTTACTTCACCTTGCCGTCGGACAGGTCCATGATCATGCGCGTGGTCAGATACAGGCGCGGCACGATGCTGTTGATCTGCACGTACTCGGCATCGTTGGAGTGCGCGCCGAAGCCGGAGAGACCCATGCCCTCGACCACGGCGCCCTTGGTCTTGAGGGCGGCAAAGGCCGCGTCGGTGCCGCCGCCTGTGGCCCTTTCGGCGACGTTCATCGACAGGCCCAGTTCCTGATAGATCGCCTTGCCGTGGCCGGCCACGCTGCGCGAGGCGTCGTTGGCCTCGAGCGGCGGACGGCGCACCTCGAATTTCACGTCCACCTTGGAGTCGGGCAGCAGGCGGTTCTTGATCTTGTCCTGCAGGGCTTGCTCGAGCTCGTCGAAATCGGACACCTTGAGCGCACGCGCATCGGCCTGCGCCGTGGCTTCGGCGGGGATCACATTGCGGTTGGTGCCGGATTTCGAAACCGTCCAGTTCAGCTTCAGGCCCTGCTCGGGCTTGGACAGGTCCTTCATCTGCAGCACTTGGTGCGACAATTCGTAGAGCGCATTCACGCCGCCCTCGGGCCTTGCCCCCGCATGCGACGACTTGCCATGTACCGTGAGATAGGCCGAGCCGATGCCGCTGGTGGCGAGGCGGAGCGTGCCGTTGGCGTCGCTGCCTTCGAACGAGAACACGGTGTCCTGCTCCGCGGCGAGGCGGGTGATGGTGCTGCGCCAGCCGGGCGAAGAGATCTCCTCGTCGCCATTGATGAGCACGGTGAGCGTGCCGTAGTCCTTGAAGTTCAGCTTCTGCAGCAGCGCCACGGTGTGGATGATGGTGGCGATGCCCTGCTTGTCGTCGGCGATGCCGAGCCCATAGGCCTTGTCGCCATCGACGCGGAAGGGTTGGTCCTTCAGCATGCCCTTGAGATAAACCGTGTCCATGTGCGCGATCAGCATGATCTTCGCGCTGCCGGTGCCCTTGAAGACGGCCTGCACGGCCGGGCCGATCTTCTCCGGCGTGTCGTCCAGCCGATAGATGTCGGTGGTCTGCAGGATGTCGACCGTGCCGCCGAGCTGCTTGAGCTGGCCGGCGATGCGCGCGGCGATCTGGTTGAGGCCGTCGATGTCCTTGCTGCCGGATTCGATCTGCACGAGGTCGCGCAGGGTGTCGAGCAGCGGCTGCTGCTCCTGTTGCGCCAGGGCGCGAACATCGGCCGCCGGCGCCGCGTTAGCGACGGTCGCGGCAAAGGCCAGGCCAAGGGATGCGACGAGCGGGCGAACGAACGAGCGGGTGGGGCGCGATTGGGGCATGGGCGGCGATCTGTGAGTTCGAGGACGGTCCGTGCCTCGTCTATTCACAGGCTGCTTGGCCGCCGTCAACAGCCGCAGCATGCCTCGCTCCCGCGAGACATGCCTGAATGAGGCCGAATGCCGGCTACTGCTTCGGCTGGCCGAAATCGAGCGGCGGCAGCTCGATCTGCGGCACCTCGATCTTGACCTTGTTTAGGTCGACATCGAGCGGCTTGTCGAGCAGGCCGGTGACGACGACCGGGAATGCGATCACCAGCGCCACCATGATCGCCTGCAGGCCGATCCAGGGCATTGCGCCCCAATAGATGTCGGAGCTCTTCACTTCCTTCGGCGCCACGCCGCGCAGATAGAACAGCGCGAAGCCGAACGGCGGATGCAGGAACGAGGTCTGCATGTTGACGCAGAGCATCACGCCGAACCAGATCAGCGCGGCATCGGGGCCGACCACGGGCGCCAGCACCTTCTGCGCGATCGGCGCGATCATCGGCAGGATGATGAAGGCGATCTCGAAGAAGTCGAGGAAGAACGCCAGGAAGAAGATGAAGATGTTGATGAAGATCAGGAAGCCCCAGACGCCGCCGGGCAGCGAGGTCAGATGGTGCTCCAGCCAGGTGCCGCCGGACACGCCGAGGAACACCACCGAGAAGCAGGTCGATCCGATCAGGATGAAGGTGACCATGCAGGTGATGCGCATGGTGGTCTCGTAGCCCTGCTTGATCAGGTCGCGCAGGTCCGGGATCTTCACGGCCTCGAGGCAGATCCAGACCACCGCGAGATAGGTGATCGCGAAGGCGAGCCTGAAGATCAGGTTCTCGGTGTAGAGCATCGCGACGATGGTGCCGATGCCGCCGGCGATCACGCCTGCGATCAGCATCTTGCGGCCGGCCGCGCTGAAGTCCTTGTGGTGGATGGCGGCGAGCACGATGGCGCCGACCGCGCCCATGGCGCCGGCTTCGGTCGGGGTGGCAAGGCCCATCATCATGGTGCCGAGCACCACGAAGATCAGCACGGCTGACGGGATGATGCCGAGCAGGCACTTCTTCCACAGCGCCCAGCCGGTCAGCGTGCGGGCCTCGATCGGCACCGCAGGCACGTGGCTCGGCTTGAAGATGCCGAGCAGGAAGGTGTAGCCGGCGAACAGCAGGATCTGGAACACCGACGGGCCCCAGGCGCCGAGATACATGTCGCCGACCGACTTGCCGAGCTGGTCGGCGAGCACGATCAGGACGAGAGAGGGAGGAACAAGTTGCGTGATGGTGCCAGAGGCGGCGAGCACGCCCGTGATGTAGCGGATGTTGTAGCCGTAGCGGATCATCACCGGCATGGAGATCAGCGCCATGGCGATCACCTGCGCCGCCACCGTGCCGGTGATGGCGCCGAGGATGAAGCCGACGATGATCACGGAATAGCCGAGGCCGCCGCGGATCGGGCCGAACAACTGACCCATCGAATCCAGCATGTCCTCGGCGAGCCCGCATCTCTCCAATATCGCGCCCATGAAGGTGAAGAACGGGATCGCGAGCAGCAGCTCGTTGGACAGCACGCTGCCGAAGATGCGGCCCGGGATCGCCTGCAGGAAGTTGAGGTCGAAGAAGCCGAGATAGATCGAGAGGAACCCGAACGACAGGCCGACCGCGGCGAGCGTGAACGCCACCGGATAGCCGATCAGCATTGCAATGATCAGGCCGCCGAACATCAGCGGCGGCATCATCTCCAGCGTGATCATTGCGTCGGCCTCTCATACTTCGCGTCGATGGTCACATAGCCCTGCAGCGCGGCGATCCGCTTGATCACCTCTGAGACGCCTTGCAACGCAAGCATCACGAAGCCGGACGGGATAACGAACTTGATCGGCCAGCGCAGCAGGCCGCCGGCATTGCCGCTCATCTCGCCGACCGCATAGGCCTGGTAGAAGAACGGCCAGGACAGATAGGCGAGCAGCAGGCAGGCCGGGATCAGGAAGAACAATGTGCCGATCATGTCGAGCCAGAGCTGACCGCGTTCGGACAGCATCAGATAGAGGATCTCGACGCGCACATGCTCGTTGCGCTTGAAGGTGTAGGAGGCGCCGAACATCACGAGGATCGCGAACATGTACCACTGCGCCTCGAGCCAGCCGTTCGAGGAGTAGCTGAACGCGTAGCGGATCATGGCATTGCCGGCGCTGACCAGGCAGGCGATCAGCACGAGCAGATTGCAGACGTAGCCGATCTTCTCATTGAGTCGGTCGATGGCCTGACTTAGTGCCAACATTGGGCGCATCACGATCTCCGCGGTCGCGCGATCTGCGCACCGAATATCTTCTCAAGCATCATCTGGCCGCCGCGCGCATGCGCACGGAGCCACGGCTCACTTTCAGGAGCAGTTGCAAGCGATCGTCCTCCCCCGAAATCCGCTTCCGCCGTTGTTAGCTGCTCTTGGCTGCCGGATCGTCGGCAGCGACCGACGGGGCAGCGGCCTGTCCGGCCTGGCAAGCGTGAAAGCCGGGGCACCAAATCAGCGCCGTGGAACGCCGTCAATCGGAAAATGGGCAAATTGACGCCACGGCAAACCGTTGTCCCGCCTTGGTAATCGGGGGACGACGCAGGCGTCGGGAGAGGGCGATAGACTAGCCGCCGGTCACGCTCATGTGGCGGCTGACGCTCGGCCGGTTGTGGCGGCGGTCGATGATGAAATCGTGCCCCTTCGGCTTCAGTCCGATGGCCCGGTCGATCGCTGCCGACAGCAGATCATTGTCCGGCGAGCTGCGCAGCGGCCGGCGCAGGTCGGAAGCGTCCTCATGGCCGAGGCAGGTGTGCAGCGTGCCCGTGCAGGTGATCCGCACCCGGTTGCAGGATTCGCAGAAATTGTGGGTCATCGGCGTGATGAAGCCGAGCTTGCCGCCGGTCTCGGCGACCCCGACGTAGCGGGCAGGGCCGCCGGTGTCGTCGGCGAGGTCGGTCAGCGTGTAGTGCTTCTCGAGCCGCGCGCGCAGCAGCGACAGCGGCACGTATTGATCGATGCGGCCCTCGCCGATGTCGCCCATCGGCATCACCTCGATCAAGGTCAGGCCCATTCCCTTGCCATGCGCCCATTCCATCAGCGCGGGAATCTCGTCCTCGTTCGTGTGCTTCAGCGCGACCGCGTTGATCTTGACCGCAAGCCCCGCGGATCGGGCCGCCTCGATGCCCGACAGCACCTTGTCGATGTCACCCCAGCGGGTGATGGCCCGGAATTTTACGGGGTCGAGCGTGTCGAGCGAGACGTTGACGCGCCGCACGCCGCAATCGGCCAGCTCCTGCGCGAAGCGCGCGAGCTGCGAGCCGTTGGTGGTCAGCGTCAACTCGTCGAGCGCGCCGGTCGAAAGGTGCCGCGACAGCGAACGCACCAGGCCCATCACATTGCGCCGGACCAGCGGCTCGCCACCGGTGAGGCGGATCTTGCGCACGCCCTTGGCGACGAAGGCCGAGCAGAGACGGTCGAGTTCCTCCAGCGTCAGCAGATCGGCCTTCGGCAGGAAGGTCATGTCCTCCGACATGCAATAGAAGCAGCGCAGGTCGCAGCGGTCGGTGACGGAGACGCGCAGGTAACGGATGGTCCGGCCGAACGGATCGGTCATCGGACGAAACAGCGTGTCGGAATGCGCTTGCGTTGAGACGTTCATTCAGCCCGGGCCTTCAACCAAAGTACTGCAACCAGTTCCCTTGCACGCCGCGTCGCGATCAGCTGCGGCACGCACAATCTATGCATGTTGGCAGGCTGTCACAATGCGTCCCAAGGGATGATGCATGCGATGATCAGCAACATGCAACGTCAATCGTAAAGCGATAGGTGAGCCATATCGCGCGATGCATGATCGCAATCGCCGATGTGTCTCGACCAAAACCAAAAACCCGGCTTTAGGCCGGGTTCTTGTGCAGTGCAAAGTGCGCAGTTGCTAGCGTGTCGGCGCTGGCGCAGCGGCCGGCGGCGGCGCGGCAGCCGGGGCGGGGAA
>NZ_LGHK01000052.1 GCF_001908235.1 Bradyrhizobium sp. NAS96.2 | reverse complement strand
GCCGGCGCGCAGCGCTGCCCGCGCAGCGAGCCGTGCCGCCCCGGTCGCGGCGAGATCGCCCGAGACCACGACGGCATGCCCCCTCGCATATTTGTGGCCATCGATCCGCGGCACCGGAAACGACCAGCGCCAGGCCTGCGGCACGTTCTCCGCGGTCAGCGGCTTGATCTCGTCGAGCACCTGCGCGTCGATGCCGATATCGGCGACGCGGACCCGGCCGCAATACATCCGGCCCGGCAGCAGCAGATGCGCGGGCTTCTTGCGGAAGAAGGTGACAGTCTCGGTCGCCTGCACGGCCGCGCCCATGACAGCACCCGTGGTGCCGTTGACGCCGCTCGGCAGGTCGACCGCCAGCACCGGCGTACCGTTGGCGTTGATGGCCGCGATCATCTCCAGCGGGTCGCCCTTCACCGGGCGGTTGAGCCCGGCGCCAAACAGCGCGTCGATGATCAGCGCCGGCTTGCCGAGCGCCTGCGGGTTGAACGGCAGCACCGGATATTTCCAGCCCTTCGCGGCCAGCGCCGCGTCGCCCTGCAGGCTGTCGCGCTCGCAGAGCAGGATCACCGAGACCTCGCGGCCGCGCGCGGCGAGCTCGGCGGCGGCGACAAAGCCGTCGCCGCCATTGTTGCCACGGCCGGCGACCACGACGATCGGCCCCTCCTCGACCAGGTCCATCGCGGCTTCCGCGACGGCCTGGCCGGCGCTCATCATCAGCGCGAAGCCCGGCGTGCCGGCTGCGATGGTCAGCCGGTCGGCGCGCTCCATCTCGGTGGTGGTCAGAACGTCCATGCCGAATCCTCAATCGCTTCGCCTTTTCGAGAGGCAATTCCTGTGACGTTCGCGGGGTTTCTACTGGCCGACTGCATATGGATTGATCTATTTGCCTATTTGTTAGGCTTGGATATCATAGCCCATGTGGTTCGATATCAGCCGACTGCCTGTTAAAAGGCTGATAACATTCCGAAATCGGGGACCTTAACAACTTGGCATAGACCCTGCTTTTGAGGAAGCCGCGTACAAGGCCGCTCGATGCGACCATTGCGCGTGTTTCCGGCCACCGGCCGGAAGGCTTAAGACCAACCAGACTGCGCCCCACGCGCATCGAACTCGACCCTGCAATCTGCAATGCCCGGGAGGCGCTCAGTGAAGAAGATTGAAGCCATCATCAAGCCCTTCAAGCTCGACGAGGTGAAAGAAGCGCTCCAGGAAGTCGGACTGCAAGGCATCACCGTGACCGAGGCC
This sequence comes from Bradyrhizobium sp. NAS96.2, assembly GCF_001908235.1. Classification (GTDB taxonomy): domain Bacteria; phylum Pseudomonadota; class Alphaproteobacteria; order Rhizobiales; family Xanthobacteraceae; genus Bradyrhizobium. Next base: position 7,549 of record NZ_LGHK01000052.1, on the reverse strand, counting down.
AAGGGATTTGGCCGCCAGAAGGGCCATGCCGAGTTGTATCGCGGTGCGGAATACATCGTCGACTTCCTGCCCAAGGTGAAGATCGAGATCGTGATCGGCGACGACCTGGTCGAGAAGGCGATCGACGCGATCCGCCGCGCCGCCCAGACCGGCCGGATCGGCGACGGCAAGATCTTCGTCTCCAACATCGAGGAAGCCATCCGCATCCGGACCGGCGAATCCGGGCTGGACGCTATTTGAGGGCGGTGCTATCCGGAATTTCTGACGCAAAAGAGAAAAAAGGCTGCTTCGGCAGCCTGATTTCGTTTGAGTAGTCACACGAACCCGCCAAAAGCGGGAATAACGTCGCCCACCGCCGGAAACACACCCGCACATCCATAAGGGGTATTCATGAAGACCGCCAAAGACGTCCTGAAATCGATCAAGGACAACGACGTCAAATACGTCGACCTGCGCTTCACCGATCCGCGCGGCAAGTGGCAGCACGTTACCTTCGACGTCAGCATGATCGACGACGACATCTTCGCCGAGGGCACGATGTTCGACGGCTCGTCGATCGCCGGCTGGAAGGCGATCAACGAATCCGACATGTGCCTGATGCCCGACCCGGTCACCGCGACGATCGACCCGTTCTTCGCCGAGACCACCATGGTCATCACCTGCGACGTGCTCGAGCCGACCACCGGCGAGCCCTACAACCGCGACCCCCGCGGCATCGCCAAGAAGGCCGAGGCGATGGTGAAGTCGATGGGCGTGGGCGACACCGTGTTCGTCGGCCCCGAGGCCGAGTTCTTCGTGTTCGACGACGTGCGCTATTCCGCCGACCCCTACAACACCGGCTTCCGCCTCGACTCCTCCGAGCTGCCGATCAACTCCTCGACCGAATATGAGGGCGGCAACCTCGGCCACCGCATCCGCACCAAGGCCGGCTATTTCCCGGTGCCGCCGCAGGACTCGGTGCAGGACATGCGCTCCGAGATGCTCGGGGCGATGGCCAAGATGGGCGTCAAGGTCGAGAAGCACCACCATGAAGTCGCTTCGGCCCAGCACGAGCTCGGCATGAAGTTCGACACGCTGACGCTGATGGCCGACCATATGCAGATCTACAAATACTGCATCCACCAGGTCGCGCACATCTACGGCAAGACCGCCACCTTCATGCCGAAGCCGGTCTATGGCGACAACGGCTCTGGCATGCACGTCCACCAGTCGATCTGGAAGGAAGGTAAGCCGACCTTCGCCGGCAACAAATATGCCGACCTGTCGGAGACCTGCCTGCACTACATCGGCGGTGTCATCAAGCACGCCAAGGCGATCAACGCCTTCACCAACCCGTCGACCAACTCCTACAAGCGTCTGGTCCCGGGCTACGAGGCCCCGGTGCTGCTCGCCTACTCCGCGCGCAACCGTTCGGCGGCCTGCCGCATCCCCTACACCGCGAATCCGAAGGCCAAGCGCGTCGAGGTGCGTTTCCCCGACCCGATGGCCAATCCCTATCTCGGCTTCGCCGCGATGCTGATGGCCGGCCTCGACGGCATCAAGAACAAGATCGATCCGGGTCCGGCGATGGACAAGGACCTCTACGACCTGCCGAAGGAAGAGCTGAAGCAGATCCCGACCGTGTGCGGTAGCTTGCGCGAAGCGCTCGAGAGCCTCGACAAGGATCGCGCGTTCCTCAAGAACGGCGGCGTGTTCGACGACGACTTCATCGACGCCTATATCGAGCTCAAGATGACCGAGGTCGCCCGTTTCGAAATGACCCCGCACCCGGTCGAGTTCGAGATGTACTACTCGCTGTAAGCTTTGCAGCACCTCACGAATGCGAAAGGCGCTTCCACCGGAAGCGCCTTTCGTTTTTTGAGGTATCCGTCATTGCGAGGAGCGAAACGACGAAGCAATCCATGCGTCCGCGCATGCGGAGAGATGGATTGCTTCGCTTCGCTCGCAATGACGATGTGGTGAAAGCGCCTCTTCCTCGCTTACACCTTCACTTTCGCAACCCGCCGGCCGCCGGGGTCGAGCGCGCCGAATTTGCCCGCGATCATGTCCGGCGTCGGCATCATGCCGCCGAGCGACCAGCTCGCCGGCTCGCCCTCCTCGATCTTGACCCAGACGTTGCGGCGGAAGTCCGGGTCGCCCTGCCCCTCGACCTCGACCATGAGATCGGTGACGCGCTCCAGCAGCGCCTTCTTCTGGGCGACATCGAAGATGCCGCGGACGGTGGAAATGGTGACGTAAGGCATGGTCTCTCTCCATTGCTGAGGTTGTGACAACGCAGCGAAGATGGACCGGCATGGCCCGATCAGGCAGTGGCCGATCGGACAGAGATCGGGCAATATCCGCCATGGCCTGATCGCGCCGATCGGGTAGGATGGCGGCAACGCCTGGAGGTCCCATGAAGCTCGCGATCCTCGCGCTGGAAGGCTGCATGCAGTCGGCGGTCGCCGGCATCGCCGACATCCTCACGCTCGGCAACCATGTGATGCAGCTGCGCGGCGGCAAGGCCCGCTTCAGCTGGCAGACGCTCTCGCTCGACGGCAAGGCGGTGCGCGCCGGCGGCGGAAAGCTGCTTGCCGTCGATGGCACCGTCAGCAAGCGGACCGCCTTCGACGCGATCATCGTGCCCGGCAGCCTGGTCGATCATCTCACCGCCGAACGCCTGCAGCCGCAATATGACCGTGCCGGCGCCTGGCTGCGCCAGCAACATGCGAGCGGCCGCCTGATCGGCGCCTTCTGCAGCGGCGTGCTGCTGCTCGCCAATGCCGGCCTGCTCGACGGCCGCCGCGCCACCATCACCTGGTGGCTGCAGAGCGAGCTGCGCCGCCGCCATCCCAGGATCGACCTCGCCAGCGATGCCGTGATCACACAGGCCGACCGCCTGGTCTGCGCCGCCGGACCGATGTCATGGGTCGACCTGCTGCTGCGGCTGATCGAGCTCGTCGAAGGCCCCGAGGTCGCAAAGGTCTGCGCCGACTATGCCGTGATCGACACCGCGCAGCGCACGCAGGCGATCTTCATGCCGCTCGGCTACATGCTCGCCCAGGACCCGCTGCTGATCAAGGCCGACATGCTGGTGCGCCGCACCGGCAAGACGCCGATCACGGTGCGCGGCCTTGCCCAGGCGCTGGGCCTGAGCGAACGCACGCTGAACCGCCGCTTCCGCGAACTGACCCACGAGCCGCCGCAGGCCTTCATCACGCGCCGCCGCGTCGAGCATGCCCGCACGCTGCTGGAGACCACGGCGCAACCGATCAAGGCGATTGCCCGCGCCACCGGTTATGAGGACGAGAGCAGCTTTCGAAAAGCCTTCCGTAAGCTCACGCTGCTGTCGCCGCAAGCCTACCGCGCGCAGCGATCGATGCGTGCGGCGTAGACGCGGCAATCCCGGAAGACTACGGTCAGGAGTACTGACGAACCCAATGAAGCGGTGCGAACCGGCGCGTGAGCCTGTGCTTCGGAATCGACAAGATCCGGAGCCGGGTGTTCACTGCCAACAAGGACCCGGAAGCGGCCTTCGATAAGACAGACACGTTCATTTTTTGCATTTTGGGAGAAACGAGATGTCTTTCGTCGCACGACGAATGGCGGCGCTTTCGACCGCCATCATCATCCTCGCCGCCGGCGCAGGCAGCGCATCTGCCCAGAAGACATACGACACCGGCGCAAGCGATACTGAAATCAAGATCGGCAACATCATGCCCTACAGCGGGCCGGCATCGGCCTACGGCACCAGCGGCCGGGCCCAGGCGGCCTACTTCCGCAAGATCAATGCCGAGGGAGGAATCAACGGCCGCAAGATCAATTTCATCTCCTACGACGACAGCTACAGTCCGCCGAAAACGGTCGAGCAGGCGCGTAAGCTCGTCGAAAGCGACGAGGTCCTGCTGATCTTCGCCGCCCTCGGCACCGCATCCAACGGCGCCATTCAGAAATACATGAACACGAAGAAGGTGCCGCAGCTGTTCATCCAGACCGGTGCGACCAAGTGGAACGATCCGCAGAACTTTCCGTGGACCATGGGCTGGCAGCCCAGCTATCAGGCCGAGGGTCGGATCTACGCCAAGCACATCCTGAAGGAAAAGCCGAACGGCAGGATCGCTGTGCTCTACCAGAACGACGATTATGGAAAGGACTACCTCAAGGGTCTGAAGGACGGGCTCGGCGACAAGGCGGCGTCGATGATCGTGACCGAGGACGCGTACGAGGTCGCCGAACCGACCATCGACACGCATATCGTCAAGATGAAATCGATGAACGCCGATGTCTTCGTCGACATTGCCACGCCGAAATTCGCGGCGCAGGCCATCAAGAAGACGGCCGAGATCGGCTGGAAGCCGTTGCACATTCTCAATTCGGTCGGCTCCTCGATCGGCGCTGTGATCCAGCCCGCCGGCTTCGCGAACGCGCAAGGCATCATTTCGGTGGCCTACCTGATGGATCCGCTCGATCCGCAATGGAAGGACGATCCTGGCATGAAGGCGTTCGACGAATATCTCTCCAAATATTTTCCCGAAGGCAATCGGGCCGATGGCCTGGTGGTGACGGGCTACAATGTGGCGCAAACGCTGGTTCAGGTGCTGAAGCAGTGCGGCGACGATCTCACGCGCGCGAACGTGATGAAACAGGCCGCCAACCTGAAGGCCTTCCGGACCAATAACCTGCTGCCGGGAATCACGATGAACACCAGCCCGATCGATTTCGCACCGATCAAGCAGATGCAACTCAGACGACTCAAGGGCGAGCGCTGGGAGCTGTTCGGACCCATGCTCAGCGCGGAAGTCGGAGGGTAGCCGGCCGCGGCCACTCGCTGCGCTGCCTGGGTGGTCCGAGCACTATCGCCGTCATTGCGAGGAGCCAACGGGTCCGGCCTTTGGCCGGCCCGATGATAAACTCCGCGACGAAGCAATCCATGCATTCGCGCACGCGGAGATATGGATTGCTTCGCTTCGCTCGCAATGACGTGAAGAGGGCTGCGTCAAAGTCAAATTCCCCGCGGCAAGGACAGGCCGCTCACACCCGAAACAGCTTCGCGTAGCGCGCCTTGATTTCCTCGCTCTGGGCCTGCACCTGGGCCGGATCGGCCTTCAGCATCTTCAGCTTGTCGAGCGGCACATGCCCGGCCTTCTCCTTCACCTTGGCGTGGAACGAGCGGTGCGCGAATTCGTCGGCCAGCATCTGCTGGGTTTCGGCGCTGAAGAAATAGCTCTGGAACAGCCGCGCCGCGTTCGGGTTCGGCGCGCTCTTGAAGATGCCGCTCGGCACGATGATCAACGGCGCGCCCTCGGCCGGATAGACCACCTCGACCGGCTTGCCCTGATCCTTGGCCAGCACGAGGTTGTAGTCGTTGCCGTCGGCCATGACGGCGCGCTCGCCGAGCAGGATCTTTTTCGGTGGATCGGCGGCCGACTGCACCTGCATCACGCGCTGCTGCGACAGCTTTTCCAAATACGGCCAGCCAAGGTCGCGCGCCAGCACGAAGGTCGCGGTCAGGATCGCGCCGGAGTAGCTCGGGTGCCCCTTGACGATCTTGCCGCGCCACCGGGGATCCAGCAGATCGGCGTAGCTCTTCGGCGCCTCCTCGCGCTTCACCTGCTCGGTGTTGTAGCCGATCACCTCGAACCAAGCGCAGGATGTCGCCGAGGTGCCGTCGGGATCGATCTGGTCGGCCGGAAAATGTTTTGCGACGTCTTCCGGCATGTAGGCCGCGAGCCAGTCGTTCTTCTTCCAGTCGAGGTAATGCGCGGGATCGGTGGAGTTGGCGACGTCGACGGCATGGATGCCGCTGCCCTGCTCTTGCGCGATGCGCTGGAAGATGCGCTCGGCGCCGGAGCGCTCGACGCGGACGCTGATCCCGGGATATTTCTGCTCGAAGTCGCGCGCGAGACGCTCCGCCGTGTTCAGTTCCAGCGCGCTGTAGAACGAGATCTTGCCTTCCTTCTTGGCCGCTGCGATCAGCTCCGGCGTTACGGCCTCAGCCGGCGGCGCCGCCGCCCTCAAGGGCTCGGCAAACACCATGCCGGCGGCGGTCGCCGCCGTCACCTTGAGCCAGTCGCGTCTCGACCATTTGCGGTCCTGCATTCCATGCTCCCTGAGATCGGGCCGTTGACCGGCCGCACTTTGTTGCGGGGTGATGATAGCGCGTAGGATGGGTGGAGCGAAGCGATACCCATCATCTCTCCCTGCGGCCGAAAAGCTGATGGGTTTCGCTTCGCTCCACCCATCCTACGCACTACTAACCGATCACCGCCAGCTTTGGCGCAAAACCCGCATCCAGTTGTCAAAAGCGATCTTGCGCAGCACGGCATCGTCGAAACCGCGCCAGCGCAACGCCTGGATCAGGCTCTGAAGATGGCTTGCATCCCTGAGCGGACGCGGCATCACCGCACCGTCGAAGTCCGATCCCAGCGCCACGTGATCCTCACTCATCCGCTCGACCAGGTAGCCGAGATGGTTGGCGACCGTCTCGATCGGCGCGTCGGGATCGCTGTGCCCGTCGGGACGCACCTCGGACACACTGAAATTGAAGCCCACGACGCCGCCGGATGCCTTGACGGCGTCGAGTTGCCGGTCGGTCAGGTTGCGGGTCGCGGGGCAGATCGCATGCGCGCAGGCGTGAGTGACCACGATCGGAGCCGTGCTGAGTGCCGCCAGATCCCAGAAGCCGCGCTCGTTGAGGTGGGCTGCATCGACCATGATTCCGAGTTCATTGCAGGCCCTCACCAGTGCCTTTCCGGCGTCCGTCAGACCAGGCCCGGTGTCCGGCGAGCGCGGATAGGCGAACGGCACGCCATGGCCGAAGATGTTGGGCCGGCTCCAGACCGGGCCGAGCGAACGCAGGCCGCGGGCGTAGAGCCTCGCCAGCCCGTCCAGATCGGCGTCGATCGCTTCGGCGCCCTCGAGATGCAGCACGATCGAAAAAGCGCCGTCCCGCCGCGCGGCCTCGATCTCATCCACGGTGGTCACGCATCGGATTTTCCCATCGGCGCGAGCCACCATCGCCTCCAGCCCGCGCAGCTGGGCATCGATCGTACGGCGCGCATAGGCCGCATCGAGCGGCTGCGCGAGACGCACCTCGTAGCCGTCGGCGGTTCGCGTGAAGGCGTCTGCGAGCGGACGTTCTGCCTTGGCGTACATTGCGAACAGGCCGCCAACCATGCCGCCTTGCTGGGCGCGCGGCAGATCGAGATGGCCCTCCTCCGAGCGCACCAGGAAATCGCGTCCATCTTCCCGGTACTCGACGAGGTGCTGGACCGCGTCATTGTGGCCATCGAAGATCGCGATCTTGTTGTGGTCCTGCACCGCTCTGCTCTCCTTCGCCGAACCGATTGTAGTCAGTAGGATGGGTCGAGCGAAGCGATACCCATCATCTCTCCCTGCGGCCGAAAAGTTGATGGGTTTCGCTGCGCTCTACCCATCCTTGTAATAGCGCGATCGGCTATCGTCGGCATATTCCGAGAGGAATGGCCTGTCGCGGTTAGCGGCCGCGACAGGCCGCTGGCGGTCGGATCGTACCCATCCTGAGCAGTTTGTGGCTGCCCCGTAGCAGGAT